>NZ_JBYVJX010000003.1:0-375284 GCF_058147125.1 Polaribacter sp. 2405UD43-2
TAGGTCGCCGCCTTTCTTTTTTCTGAAACATCTTCAGAAACTTAAACCTCATATCAATCGATATGAGGTTTTTTTATGTAATTATTTGATTTTTATCAATTTTTTTAAATCCAAATAATAAGAATGATACAAGGTTAATTTTAGAATCTAATTTTGTTCTAAGTATTTTGTAAGCTTTACTTATTTGTGTTTCAACAGTTCGTATTGAAACATTCATAAAACTAGCTATTTCGATATTAGTTAAACCTTCTTTTTTACTTAATAATAAAGTTTCTTTGCATTTGGCAGGAAGTTTATCTATTTCTGTCATAATTAAAGACATTTGTTTGTTTATTGTTTCATCGTCATTGTTGATGATGATTTCTTCGAGAGAATCAAAATGTCTAGCTTCTATTAAGAACATCTTTTTATCTTTTCTCCATTGATCAATAAATTTATTGTAAACAGATTTATATAAAAAGCTTTTCATAGATTTTATGTCTTGAAACTTATGTCTTTCTTCCCAAATTTTTAGAAAAACATTTTGAACTATATCTTTTGATTTTTCTGTGTCATTTGATAAAGTATATGCATATAAGCAAAGTGAATGATGATATTTATTCATTAAAAAAGCTAATGCTTTATGATTGCTTTTTTGTAATTGATTTACTAATATAGTGTTATTTGAAAAATCCATTATTCACTTAAAAAGATAAAAATACATTTTATTTTAAAAAAAAGAGTATAAAAAAGTACGTGTATTATAAAAACTATGCGTCTAAAGTAAAATGTAGGATAAATAATGTTAAGTAATAAATATGAAATTTTATTATCTAAGTATTTAACAAAGTCGGCTTCTAAATATGAAGTTATTAAATTGACTGAATGGTTAAAAGAAGAATCAAAAGATAAAACCTTTAAAGATTATATAAAAATTAATTATTTAATAGATGTAAATATGCTTGATTTTGATTCTAAAGTTGAAAGTGAAAAAGTTTTACAAATAATTAAAAAAGAACGAAAAGAAAAGAGTTTAAAAAAAATTAAATCTTTTTTAAAGTATGCAGCTATCCTTGTTGTTTTTATTGGTTTAGGCATTGTTTATAATCAGTACAATTTAAAAGAAGATAAAAAAAATATTGTTTCTACTACTAAAAAAACTGCAATAAAGCCTGGAACAGATAGAGCCATTCTAACTTTAGAAAATGGTTCTATTATTACTTTAAATAAAGGAAAAAAACTAAAACTTAAGGGTAAAACTTTAACTGGAGATAAGTTAGTTTACGATTCTAATTCAAAATCAAAAAAACATTCCATTCAATACAATTATTTAACAATACCCAGAGGAGGTCAATTTTTTGTAGAACTTTCTGATGGGACAAAAGTTTGGTTAAATTCTGAGTCTAAATTAAAATATCCTATATCATTTATAAAAGGAGAACCAAGAATGGTAGAATTGGTTTATGGTGAAGCTTATTTTGATGTGTCTGAAAGTTCAAAACATAATGGTGATTTGTTTAAGGTTAAAACTAGAATTCAAGAAATAGAAGTTTTAGGAACTGAATTTAATATCAAATCTTACCAAGATGAAAAAGAGATTACTACAACTTTAGTAGAAGGTAAAGTAACAGTAAGTAATGGCATTGAGTCTAAGTATTTAAAGCCATTAGAACAATCTCTTATGAATGTTACAAATCAAAAATTTGAGAAAAAAAGAGTCACAAAATTATTTGATGAAATTGCTTGGAAACAAGGGTATTTTAGTTTTAAGCACAAAACATTAAAAGAGATAATGAAAACTCTATCTAGGTGGTATGATATTGAGTATGTTTTTAATAACTCTAATAAAGAGAATAAAATGTTTACAGGTGTGTTAGATAGAGAAATTACCATTGATAAAGTATTGAATTACATTCAAAAAACAAATGAAATTAGCTATAAAATAGAAAATAACACCATTATTATTGAATAAAAAAATGAATAAAAAGAGTTGTTTAATACTTCAATTTTATTCTGAATTTAAATATTACTAATCAAATATTAATTAATTTAAAATGCAATTTTATGAAAATTATTTTTACACAATTTTTATTCTTTAACAAAAGAAAATTATTAGAAAACATTATGAAGACATTTTTATTCTTATGCTTTACAACAGCTTTTAGTTTTAATACCAACATTGCATACTCGCAAAATGCAAAAATTAAAATTGATACAGATAAAACTATTGCTGTCGAAGAAATTTTTGAAATAATTCAAAAGCAAACAGATTATAAATTTATTTATAATGATGATTTGGTTTTAAAAGCTCCAAAGGTAAAGTTAAAACAAGGTGTTATTTTAGTAAAAGATCTTTTAAATAAAGGTTTAGAACCTATAGCATGTAACTATGAGTTTACCGCTAACAATACAATTGTTGTTAAGAAAAGCAAGGCTGCTTTTAATAAAAATATTACGAAATCGATTGAGGAAGTAGCTTTTAATGTTGAAGGGACTGTAGTAGATGCAAATGGAGAAACTTTACCAGGTGCAAGTGTTATAGAAAAAGGAACAACCAATGGAACTAGTACAGATTTTGATGGAAACTTTTCTTTAAAAGTGGCAGATAAAAATGCAATACTTGTTGTTTCTTTTATAGGATATTCAACTAAAGAAGTTCCTGTTAACGGAAAATCTAAAATTAACATTCAATTACAAGAAAACGCATCTAGTTTAGATGAAATAGTAGTTGTAGGTTATGGTACAACAAGTAAAAGAAAAGTAACAGGGTCAATATCTAGTGTAGATGTTGCAAAAACAGAAAAATCAGGTTTTCTTTCTACAGACGATGTGCTTCAAGGAAGAATTTCTGGTGTACAAATTGCTTCTACATCTGGTAATCCAGGAGGGCAACAAAGAATAAATATTAGAGGTATAGGATCTTTGCAAGGTAATAATTTACCATTAATTGTAATCGATGGAATTCCTATTAATAATTCAGATCCTTCAACATTAAATGAAAGTGTTTTTGGTGGTGTTAACAACCAAAGTCCTTTAGCGTTATTAAATCCAAATGATATTGCAAATATTGATGTTTTAAAAGATGCTGCGTCTACAGCAATTTATGGTTCTAGAGGTACAAACGGAGTTATAATTATCACTACTAAAAAAGGAAAAACAGGAAAAGCAAAAGTTAGTTTTTCTTCTTATACAGGTATTCAATTTGCACCTCAAAAAATACAAACCGCTAATACAGCTCTTTGGTTAGAAGTTAATAATGAAGCTAGAAGTAACTTTAATAAAGATAAAGGTTTAACATCGGGGAATACTGGTTTTCTTGCACCTTTGGCGAATCCATTAGCTCCAGGTAAAACTGAGTACGATTGGACAGGAGGTATAACAAACTCAGCTTCAACAATTCAAGATCATAATATATCTGTAAATGGTGGTAATGAGAGCACTAAATATTATGCCTCTTTTGGTCTTTTTGATCAAGAAGGGTGGTTTAAGAAAAGTAGCTTTAAAAGATACTCAACCAAACTTAATTTAGAACACAAATTTAACGATGTTGTAAAATTTGGAGCAAACATTATTGGTAACTATAGTGTTAATAGTAGGGTTGCCAGTCATGAAGGTGGTTTAAGGTTGTTAGTAAGATCTTTAGAACAAAGACCTGCAGACAGACCATATCATGCAGATGGTACTTATAATATTGGTGGTTCTGCAACTTTAACAAGACACAATGGTGTTCAAGTAGTAAATGAACAAGATTCTAAATATAAAACCTATAGAGGAATTGTAAATTTCTTTACAGAAATTAAACCATTTGAAGGCTTTACTTATACGCCATCTTTTAATATGGATTATGGAACTTATCATGATAAAACTTATAGATCTCCACTTCATCCTAGAGGAAGAAATGTAAACGGACAAATATTTGATTCTAGAAATATTCTTACAAATATCTTAATAGAGAACTTGTTTAATTATAAAAAATCTTGGGATGATTTAGACTTAAATTTTACAGCAGGTCACTCTTATCAAAAACAAGTCATAGAATCTTCTTTAATAGATGCAAGAAATTTTCCTTCACCATCATTTAAAGCTATTTCGTCTGCAGCAGAACAATTTGCAAAAGGATTAAAAGCAGAAAATGCTTTAGACTCATATTTAGGAAGAGTATCTGCAGCTTATAAAAACCGTTATTTTTTAGACTTAGCATTTAGACGAGATGGATCATCTAGATTTGCAGCTGGAAAGCGTTATGGAAACTTTCCTTCTATTTCTGGAGGATGGATAATGTCTAACGAAGATTTCTTTAATAAAGAATCATTAGTAAGTTTCTTAAAATTAAGAGCTTCTTACGGTGTTACAGGTAGCACAAGTAGTATAGGTAATTATAGTTCATTAGCGTTAGTTTCTGGTGGGTCAGATTATTTAGGTAGTAGTGGAATAACTTCTAATCAACCAAAAAATCCAAATCTTACTTGGGAAAAAGCAAGTGCAGTTAATTTTGGTTTAGACTTACATTTATTAGATAGTAAGCTTAAGTTAACAATGGATTATTATACACGTAAAACAAATGATTTATTATACGATAGACCTGAACACGGTACAGCTGGATTTACAACAGTATCTGAAAATATTGGAAGCTTAAAAAACAAAGGATTTGAATTAGGTATAGATGCAAGTATTATAAACAAAGATAATTTTACCTGGAATTCTACCTTTAACTTATCTACAGCAAGTAATGAATTAACTGAATTAATTGGTGATGAGCCCTTACCATTAGGATATAATGTTTTAAAAACAGGTGAAGCTATTGGAGCAATATATTTATTAAAACAAATAGGAATTTATCAATCAGATTCTGATGTACCAGCAAAATTAGCAGCTAATGGAGTGCGTGCAGGAGATGTAATTTACGAAGATGTTGATAAAAACGGATTGATAAATGCCAATGATAGACAAATAGTAGGAAATGCTTTCCCAGATATATTTGGTGGTATTAATAATACTTTTAAATATAAAAATTTAGATTTATCAATATTCTCTAGTTTCTCAATAGGAAATGATATTTATGCTGCTTGGAGATCTGGTGGTTATTTAGCAGGAGGATCAGCTGGTTCTATTAGAGTTGGTGGTGGAGTAGATGGTTTAGGGTTTTCTGTATTTGGTCAATTAAAAGAAACAGCAACTAATAGATGGACAGGTCCTGGAACAAGTAATACCATACCTAGAGCAATATCTAAAGGTACAGGCGCAGCTGATCATAATAATCAAGCTTCATCTAGATGGGTAGAAGACGGTTCTTTCTTCAGAGTAAAAAATATTACTTTAGGATATACACTTCCTAAAAAAATTGTAAACAAGTGGTCTATAGATAATTTTAGATTATATGTTACAGGTAGTAATTTATTTACGTTTACAAAGTATTCTGGGTATGATCCAGAAGCTTCAGATAGTTCAGACCCAAGAACTTTTGGTGCAGACTTTTTAACAGCTCCACCACTTAGAACAGTTATTCTTGGATTAAATTTAAACTTTTAAAATATAGCAATTATGAAATTATATAAAAAACATCACTTAATATATATATTATTTTTGTCGCTTTTTACGGTATCTTGTTCTAGTGAATTGAACTTGTTTCCAGAAGAAAGTATAGACCCATCACAATTAACTAGTGCAGATGTACCACAATTAGTAAACGGAGTTTACAACAAATCTACAGTTGGTATTGGTAAAAGATTTATTGATTTTGATTTATTAGCAAATCATTTTGTTGCAACTCCATTATTTGCAGGAGCAGAAGTAAATTATGTAAGAAATAAATTAAATGCAACGCAAACAGAAATTTGGTGGTTAGATCTTTATAAGATAGTTTATAACGCAAATGTAACTCTAAAAGTAATAGATAATTTAAAAGAAGATTTTAATAATGAAAAAGCAACAGCTTTATATTTGCGTAGCTTAGCTTATTATTATTTAGTTACTCGTTTTGGAGGTGTGCCTTTATTACCAGAGAATACAAAAGAAATTGTTAAAAGAAGTTCTGCAGCAGATACTTGGGCGTTTATTACAAAAGATTTAACAGCAGCTTTATCTTTAGCTAATAATTTTAGCAAAGAAAATTATGTCTCTAAAGAGGCTGTGCAAGCATTGCTAGCAAGAGTATATATTGCTACAGGAAATAAAACTGGAGCAAAAACTATGGCAGAAAATGTAATTTCTTCTGTGAATGGTAACTTTACTTTATCAGCTAATTTTGCATCAATATTTAGTAATAAAGGTAATAAAGAGGTAATCTTTTCTTTAGGAAATAATTTTAATCCTATTGAGTTGGTAAAACAATACGAAAAATTTAATCCAAATGATCACCCAGTTTCAGGTTCTCAACAGTATGCACCAACTACAGATATATTTAACAATTTGTATACTGCAACAGACACAAGAAAAACAGCTACATTAACTATTTTTAAGAGCCAAAAAATTGTTAATAAATATACAGAAAGTAGAAATCTTCCTGTAGTTGTTAGTAGGTTAGCAGAAATGTATTTAATTAGTGCAGAAGCTCAAGGGTATCCTGTTGGTTTATCAAGATTAAATCAATTAAGAACTAAAAGAGGTCTAGGTGCAGCTACTGCAACAGATGCAGATAGTTTTTTAAACGCTATTTTAGATGAAAGACAAAGAGAATTTTATGCTGAAGGTTTTTATTGGTATGATTTAGTAAGAACAGGAAAAGCAATTGAAAGACTATCTAATGTAACAGATGTAAAACAGTATCTTTTACCAATTCCTCAAAGAGAGGTAGTTCTTGCAGGGTTAGCTCAAAATCCTGGTTACTAAATAAAATTGAACTTAAGTTTAAAATCAAATAAAAAATAATTTAAAACTTTTGAGTTAATTGATTATTTGTAAGAGGGATTAGAGTTTAGAACTTTAATCCCTTTTCTTTTATTAAATAAACAAAACCAAAATATTTTAAAATTCAAATATGAAATACTTTAAGCTAAAACTACTAGTATTTGGGTGCTTTTTGTTTTCTTGTTCAGATTCTCATCAAAATAAATTACCCGATTTATTATTAGGAAGTCCAAATCTTGTTCAAAAAATAAAAAGCAAAGAATTAACTGAAGGATTACTTTTTTTTAAAGTAAAAAGAGGAACAATTTCTAACAAAGATTACTATACATTGTCATCTGGTGTTGTTTCTGAAAAGGATGAAAAAGAACTGATTAAAAAACTCGAAGAATTAGGATACTCTTACAGAATAGAAACATCCTCAGAAAAAGGGCCTCATAATGAGTTTTTAGGAAATATTATTAGAGTAGGCAAGTATAATACTAAAGCTGAAGCAACTAAAATAAAGAATAAATTAGGTGATAGTCAGATAAATTTTGCGGTAAGATATACTGCTGAAGATGGTAACCCTACAACTGGTCCTTTTGATGTAAGTATATTAGAAATAGATTTAAAAAAGTTTAAAGGCAAGTTGTTTTCTGAATTAGGTAAAAGTGAAATTAAAGGAAAAGAATATACATCTTCAATGGCAAAAAGATTAAACGCTATTGCAGCAGTTAATGCTGGTTTTTTTGCTTGGAATAATAAAGTTGGCGTAAATGGCGAACCTGCAGGAATATCAATTATAAACGGAAAATTAGTAAGCGAAGCAACAAATGGTAGGTCTGCTTTAATTATAAATAACAACAAAAACAATATCTATGTAGCGCATAATGTTAAAAATGAGATGAAATTGGTGGTCAATAAAAATGTTTTTAATATTAACGGAGTTAATAGGTCGCCAGGTAAAATATTAAACTGTGGTAATACAACAGATTCTATTCCTACAATTGCTGCGCACGATTTTGTTTGTAATAATCCAAATGAAATTATAGTTTTTAATAATGATTTTGGAAATTTTAGCGACAAAGGTGAGGGCGTAGAAATCGCTGTAAATAAACAAGGAAAAGTTGAAATTATACAGAATAAAAGAGGAATGTTAATTCCTGAAAATGGGCATACCATTCAGTTAACAGGAGTTTACATACAAAAATTAAAAAACCTTATAAAAAAAGGAGATAGCATTCATTTAAACCTTAATGTAGATAGTGATGAAGGAATCATTCCTTTAAACAATAATATTTATGCAGTTAACGGTGGACCAACTTTAATAAGAGACTATAAAATTAATAACGAAGCAAGATTTAAAGAAGGATTCGAAACTCAATTTAAAACATTACAAGTTTCAGATGAGTTTGTAGATAAAAAAGATAAAGCAGCAATTGCTAGTAATAGTTTTAAAAACAGAAACGGATTTTATCATGGCTGGGTTGTTAGAAGGCATCCAAGAACGGCAATTGGTATTACCAACAATAAAAAAGTGTATTTAGTGGTTGTTTATGGGCGTCAGCCTAAAGTTTCAGCTGGAGCATCAATTACAGAAATGGCAAAAATTATGCAAAGTCTTAATTGTAAAAGTGCATTTAATTTAGATGGTGGTGGCTCTAGTATGATGATTGTAAACGGAGAAAAAACAGGAAAATCATCAGACATAGAAGGAGAAAGAAAAGTAGGGGATGCAATCCTAATCACAAAATAAAATCATTTTAATTTGTACAAAAAAAACACTCCTAAATGGATATCCATTTAGGAGTGTTTTTTTTGTTAAAGAGAAATAGTTACAAACTAACTAAATCGCCAGAAATATCTTTTGATGGTAATTCTGATTTCCCCATTAAATAAATATCTACTTGACGTGCAGCTTCTCTACCTTCAGAAATTGCCCAAACAATTAAAGATTGCCCACGGCGCATATCACCTGCTGTAAAAATATTAGGAATGTTTGTTTGATATTTTCCGTACTCAGCTTTATAGTTAGAACGTGCATCTCTTTCTATACCTAATTTGTCTGCCAAAGTACTTTCTGGTCCTGTAAAACCTAAAGCTAAAAACGCTAAATCGCAAGGCCAGGTTTTTTCTGTGCCTTCAATTTCTATTAATTGAGGTCTTTGACCTGGAATCATTTTCCACTCTACATTTACTGTTTTTAAAGCAGTTAATTTTCCGTTTTTATCTTTTATAAATTCTTTAGTATTGATTAACCAATTACGTTCAACTCCTTCTTGATGAGAGGAAGATGTTTTTAATTGTAATGGCCAAAAAGGCCAAGGAGTTGTTGGCGAACGATGACCAGGAGGTTTAGGCATAATTTCAAAATTTACCACAGATTTTGCACCTTGTCTGTTAGAAGTTCCTATACAATCTGAGCCAGTATCTCCTCCACCAATAACAATCACATTTTTATCAGTTGCTAAAACTTGATTCTTTATTTTTTGACCAAAAACAACTTTTGTTTGTTGCGTTAAAAAATCCATAGCTTGTACCACACCATCAGCATCTATACCTTTGGTTGGTAAAGTTCGCCTTTCAGTTGCTCCACCACAAAGAACCACAGCATCAAAAGATTTTAAATCTTTAACATCATAATTAACGCCAACATTAACATTGGTTTTAAAAGTAATACCTTCTGCTTCTAAAATAGCAACACGTCTATCAATAATTCCTTTTTCCATTTTAAAATTCGGAATTCCGTAACGTAATAATCCACCAATAGCATCATCTCTTTCAAAAACAGTTACTGTATGACCTGCTCTGTTTAATTGTTGCGCGCTTGCTAGACCAGCAGGGCCAGAACCTACAATAGCAATTGTTTTTTCGGTTCTTGTTTTTGGAGGTTGTGGTTTAATCCAACCTTCTTTAAAAGCGCGTTCTACAATATTTTTTTCTATATTTTCTATGGATACTGGGTCTTCAATAATACCTAAAACACACGATTTTTCGCAAGGAGCAGGGCATAATCTTCCAGTAAATTCTGGGAAATTATTGGTAGAATGTAATATCCAGGAAGCTTTTTGCCATTCACCTTGATGCACCATATGATTAAAATCTGGAATTAGATTTCCTAAAGGACATCCACTGTGGCAAAAAGGAATTCCGCAATCCATACAACGTGAACCTTGTTTTATAATTTCTTTTTCAGAAAGCGGAACTGTAAATTCTTTATAATTTTTAATACGATCTTTTACAGATGTGTATTTTTCATCTTGTCTTTCAAACTCTTTAAATCCTGTTACTTTTCCCATTTGTAAAGTGTAATTGTGTAATCGTTGAATTGTGTAATTGTTTTAGTTTAATTCTAAAACCTAGTTTTAAACTAATAACCATAAACTACCAACAAAATACTATGCTGTTGTTAATTCTTCTACCATTGGTTCTTCCGTTTCTAAACGTATTAAAGCACGTTTGTATTCTGTTGGCATTACTTTCACAAAGTTGTTTAAACTAGTTTCCCAATCTGCTAATAATGCTTTTCCTTTTTTACTATCAGTATATAAAACGTGTTTTTCTATGGATGCTTTTAAATCGGCAGCATCTTCTTCAGAGGGTGTTTCAAATTCAATTGTTTCAGTATTACAAAGACCGTTTACAAATTTGTTTTCGGGGTCGTAAACATAGGCAATACCACCACTCATACCAGCCGCAAAGTTTCTACCAGTTTTTCCTAAAACTACAACTTTACCACCAGTCATATACTCACAACAATGATCTCCTACACCTTCTACAACTGCTGTTGCTCCAGAATTACGAACTGCAAAACGCTCGCCTGCAATTCCGTTAATATATGCTTGCCCATTAACAGCACCAAACAAACAAACATTACCTACAATTATATTATTTTCTGCAATGAAATTTGCATTGGCTGGTTTTTTAACAATCAATTTTGCTCCAGAAAGTCCTTTTCCTAAATAATCATTGGAGTTACCATCTAAAGTAAATGTTAATCCAAAGGCACCAAAGGCACCAAAACTTTGTCCTGCAGAACCTGTAAAATTGATATTTAATGTATCTTCAGGTAAACCTAAATGACCGTAAATTTTAGAAATTTCGTTACTAACAATTGCTCCAACAGTTCTATCTGTATTTTTAATAGGATAGTTTAAGTTCATTTTTTCTTTACGATACATAGCTCTATGAGCGTCTTTTAATATTGTAAAGTCTAAAACATTTTCTAAATTATGATTTTGTTTTTCTGTGTTTCTAATGGTCATCTCTTTATAAGAAGAAGGTCTGTGCAAAATACTAGATAAATCTAAACCTTTTGCTTTGTAATGTTTAATGGCTTTATTGGCATTAATTTTATGTGTTTGCCCAACCATTTCTGCTAAAGACCTAAAACCAAGTTGTGCCATTATTTGTCTTAATTCCTCAGCTACATAATAAAAGAAATTAATAACGTGTTCTGGGGTGCCTTTAAAGTTTTTACGCAATTCTTTGTCTTGTGT
Source organism: Polaribacter sp. 2405UD43-2 (assembly GCF_058147125.1). Classification (NCBI taxonomy): domain Bacteria; kingdom Pseudomonadati; phylum Bacteroidota; class Flavobacteriia; order Flavobacteriales; family Flavobacteriaceae; genus Polaribacter; species Polaribacter sp. 2405UD43-2. Next base: position 11,304 of record NZ_JBYVJX010000003.1, read on the forward strand.
TGCAATACCAACTGGGCAGGTGTTTAAATGGCATTTACGCATCATAATACAACCAGAAGCTACTAAAGGAGCTGTTGCAAATCCAAATTCTTCTGCACCTAATAAAGCTGCAATAGCAACATCTCTTCCTGTTTTTAGCTGTCCATCACATTCTACAACAATTCTACTTCTTAAATCGTTTAAAACTAAGGTTTGTTGTGCTTCGGATAAACCCAATTCCCAAGGCAAACCTGCGTGTTTTAATGATGTTAACGGAGAAGCTCCTGTACCACCATCGTAACCAGAAATTAAAACAACATCTGCTTTTGCTTTGGCAACACCAGCAGCAATGGTACCTACACCCACTTCAGAAACTAATTTTACATTAATTCTTGCTTCGCGATTTGCATTTTTTAAATCGTAAATTAATTGCGCTAAATCTTCAATAGAATAAATATCATGATGTGGTGGTGGAGAAATTAAACCCACAAAAGGTGTTGAGTTTCTTGCATTGGCAATCCAAGGTAACACTTTGTGCGCTGGTAGCTGACCACCTTCACCTGGTTTAGCACCTTGCGCCATTTTTATTTGAATCTCTTTGGCATTTGTTAAATAATGTGATGTTACTCCAAATCTACCAGAAGCAACTTGTTTAATTGCAGAGTTTCTACTATCTCCATTACTATCTTTTTGAAAACGTTTTCTATCTTCACCACCTTCACCAGAATTAGATTTACCTCCAATTCTGTTCATAGCAATGGCTAAATTTTCGTGGGCTTCACGTGAAATTGAACCATAAGACATTGCACCTGTTTTAAAACGTTTTACAATCTCTGTCCAAGGTTCTACTTCTTCTAAAGGAATTGGATTTAAGTTGTCAAATTCAAATAAACCACGAATGGTCATTAAACTTTCTGATTGTTCGTTGATGGCTTTTGAATAGACATCATAACTTTTTTGATCACTCAATCTTACAGCTTGCTGTAATTTTGCAACCGTTGTTGGATTGAATAAATGACGCTCACCATTTCTTCTCCACCTGTATTCTCCTCCAATATTTAATCCTAATTTTTTATCAATTTGATTATTTGGATAAGCTTGTTTGTATCTTTGATCAATTTCCTTTTCAATTTCATACAAACCTATTCCTTCTATTCTTGAGGCTGTATATGGGAAATATTTTTCTACAAATTGTGAGTTAAAACCTACAATTTCGAAAATTTGTGAACCTCTGTATGAATGTAATGTTGAGATTCCTATTTTATTCATCACTTTTAAAATACCTTTACCAATAGCAAAGTTGAAATTATCAACTGCTTGTTGCTCATCCATATCAGTAATAAAACCTTCTTTAACTTGCATTCTGATAATTTCGTTTACCATATATGGATTGATGGCACTTGCTCCATAACCAAATAAAGTTGCAAAATGATGAGGCTCACGTGGTTCTGCAGATTCGATTATGATGTCGAAATAAGAACGCTTACGCAATCTGTTTAATTGATGGTTTACATAAGAACACGCCAATAAAGCAGGAATTGGAGCAAACTCTTGGTTGGCACCTCTGTCTGAAAGAATAATAATATTTGTTTTTCTTTCTAAAGCTTTTTCTACTTGTTTAATAATAGCATCTAAAGCATCTTCTAAACCATTTAAACCTTGTGCTTTTGGGTAAAGCATTTGAATAGTTTCAGAATTAAAATTCTCTACCCCAACATTTCTGATTCTTTCTAAATCGATATTAGAAATTACTGGATTTTGAATTCTTAGTTTTCTACATTGTCTTTCTGTAATGCTAAAAATATTTCTGTCTTTACCTAAGTTTAAACTAATATCTGTTACAATGTTTTCTCTAATTCCGTCTAAAGGCGGATTGGTAACTTGTGCAAATAATTGTTTAAAATAATTTGATATTAATTGAGGTCTGTCTGATAAAACTGCCAAAGGAGTATCAATTCCCATAGAACCTAAAGCCTCTTTTCCGTTTTGAGCCATTGGTGTAATTACCTCTTGAATATCTTCGAACGTGTAATTAAACAAACGTTGACGCGTTTTTATATCAATAGTTTCTATAGGACAAGTTTTGCTAGTATTAGGAACATCTTTTAAATGCAAACGTGTTTTATCTAACCATTCTTGATAGGGTCTTTCTGAAACAATTTTGCTTTTTATTTCTTCATCATCAATAATTCTACCTTCATTCATATCTACCAAGAACATTCTACCTGGTTCTAATCTACCGTGTTTTTCTACATCTGATGGATCAATATCTACCACACCAACTTCTGATGACATAATTAATTTTCCGCTTTTGGTAAGCGTATATCTAGATGGTCTTAAACCGTTTCTATCTAGTAAAGCGCCAATATAATCTCCATCAGTAAAAGGTACAGAAGCAGGTCCATCCCAAGGTTCCATTATACAGCCATTGTATTCGTAGAAAGCCTTTTTTTCTGGTGACATTGTTTTGTGTTTTTCCCAAGCTTCAGGAATCATCATCATCATAATTTCTGGTAAAGATCTGTCTGTGTGAGTTAATAGCTCAACCACCATATCCATAGAAGCGGAATCTGATTTACCTGGTAAAATAATTGGAAATAACTTGTCAATCTGCTCTCCAAAAACATCACTTTTCATTATTTCTTCGCGAACACGCATTCTACTTACATTACCACGTAAAGTGTTAATTTCTCCATTCTGACACATATGTCTAAATGGTTGCGCAAGCTCCCAAGTGGGCATTGTATTTGTAGAAAAACGTTGATGTACCAAGGCTAAACGCGTTACTAAATCTGCCTCTTGTAAATCTTTATAATAAGGACCAATATCTTCTGGCATAATAATACCTTTATAGATAATGGTAGTTATAGATAAACTTGGAACGTAAAAATAATGAGATTCAGAAATTTTTGATTCTCTAATAGTATGCTCAGTTATTTTTCTTGCGGCATATAATTTTGCTTTAAAAGTAGCTTCGTCAATTTCTTCAGTTTTTCCAATAAAGAATTGTTCTATACTTGGTTCTGAAGCTAGCGCGATTTCTCCTAACTGAGAAGAATCTACAGGTACTTCTCTCCATCCTAAAACAGAAAGTCCTTGGGCATTTACTTCGTTTTCGAAAGTAGTTTTACAAAAATTATATTGATTCGTATTTTTTGGTAAAAAAACCATCCCAACAGCATACTCTCTTTGCTTAGGTAAAGAAAAGTTACAAACTCTTTTAAAGTATTTGTGAGGAATATCAATTAATAAACCAGCACCATCACCAGTTTTTCCATCTGAACTGACACCACCTCTATGCTCTAATTTTACTAAAATTTCTAACGCATCATGTATAATTTGATTCGTTTTTTCTCCATTAAGGTTACAAATAAACCCTGCTCCACAATTTTCGTGTTCAAATTCTGGTAAATATAGTCCTTGCTGCTTCATATAAATTATATAATATTCACAAAAATAAAGATTTTAATGAAAATAATTTAATAAAATAACGATAACGTTGTAGTAAATTTACTAAAATTTATATTTTTTATTTAAAAAATATAAATATGATAGTTTTGATTAAAAATATTGCTAAATCGTTATTTTTTTAAGCAATAAATTCACATAGTAACAATGCTATGTGAATTTATTTTTTTTAATTAGTTTACATTAATGTTCGTTTAAACGGAAGTCAGGATAAGCATCCATACCATGTTCATATGTGTCTAAACCTTCTAATTCTTCTCTTTCGCTAACTCTTATTCCCATAGTTTTCTTTAAAGTGAAAATAATGATAAATGAAGTTGACAAACAGAAAACAGCATAGCTAACAATCCCTATAATTTGGCTTAGAAATTGATCTACACTAGCAAGATTTCCAAAAAGACCGACAGCTAAAGTCCCCCAAATTCCACAAATTAAATGTACTGCAATGGCTCCAACTGGATCATCTAATTTTAGTTTATCAATTAAACTGACAGCAAAAACAATTAGAGATCCAGCTATACCTCCTATTAGAATTGCATCTGTTGGCGACATTTGGTCTGCACCTGCTGTAATTGCTACTAATCCTCCTAGAATACCATTTAAAAACATCGTTAAATCTAAATTTTTATACATTATTGTAGATGTTAATGAGGCAAAAACTCCTCCTGAAGCAGCTGCTAAGCAAGTGGTGACTAATGTTAATGAGGTTAATGTTGGATCTGCAGAAAGCACAGAACCTCCGTTAAAGCCAAACCAACCAAGCCAAAGAATTAATACTCCTGCTGTTGCTAAAGGGATATTATGCCCAGGAATTGCTTGAATTTTTCCATTTTTAAATTTGCCTATTCTAGGTCCTAGTAAACAAACAGCTACTACTGCAGCCCAACCTCCAACAGAGTGAACTAATGTAGAGCCAGCAAAATCGTAAAAAGGAGTTGATAATTTGTCTAAAAATCCTCCTCCCCATTTCCAAGAACCCGCAATTGGGTAAACAAAGCCTATGTAGATTATTGTAAAAATCATAAAAGGACCAATTTTTATTCTTTCTGCAACTGCACCAGAAACAATGGTTGCTGCTGTTGCTGCAAACATTCCTTGAAATAAGAAATCTGTCCAATATGTATAACCACTATTGTATGTTAAATCTAACGTGCCTTCTGCTGTTAAAGGAGATGAAAGCCCTAAACCTGCAGAGCCTAGTATCCCAAAAGCATCATCAGTAAAACCTGGATACATAAGATTAAAACCAATTAGGCAATATAATAGAAGCCCAACAGTGATAATAAATATGTTTTTAAATAATATGTTTAAAGTGTTTTTTTGTCTTGTTAAGCCAATCTCTAAAAATGCAAAACCTAAATGCATAAAGAAAACCAGTGCTGTACAGATCATCATCCATACATTATTTATTGTAAATAATTCCATAATTGTTTTTGTATAAATGATTAGTTTAATGTGTCTCCTCCTTTTTCTCCTGTTCTAATTCTGTAAGCTTCATTAATGTCGGATACAAAAATTTTTCCATCACCTACATCTCCTGTTGCTGCTGATTTAAGAATTGTTTGAATTGTAATTTCTTCAAATTCATCGTTTACAACAATTGATAATATTCTTCTCTGAATATCGCTTGTGCTATAGCTAACACCTCTGTAAACGTGTCCTTCTTTTTCGTGTCCAATTCCTGTGACATCCCAATAAGAGAAAAATTTTACTCCTACTTTATGTAAGGCGTCTCTTACAGTTCTGTATTTTGATTTTCTAATAATTGCTTCTATTTTTTTCATAATTAAAAGTTTTATTGTTGTTATTTAAAATGAGTAAATTGCAGCTACAGTAGCTCCTGTAACGTTGTTTTTTCCGAAGAAGGTAACCTTGTTAGAAGTGTCATACCTTACTTCTGCTATGATGTTTAAGCTTGATGTTAATAATTTTTTAGCTGAAAATGTGTAAGCAGATTGACTTACGTTTCTGGTTTTAGATGTGGTTGTAAAAAACTCTGGTCTAAATCCTAAAGAAAGAGTATCTGAAAAAGTGTTTTGTAAATATAAAGCTGCTCCTTGGTAGCCTGCCTCCGCTTTTTTAGATTTAGAATAACCTGCATTAATGCCTATAAAAAAAGAGTTAGATAAATTAAAGCCACCTGTATAATCTAAGTACAAGACATCTGTAAACCCAAAACCGTCTGCACCGTAAGCTAAGTTAAAATTTTGCTCTTTGTAACTTGTTTGAAATCCTAATTGATAATTGTTAGTTGGATTTGCTCCTGCTGCAATTCCGTGCGGATTTGTTACTGCAATCATAAAAGATAAATCTTCAGAAACTGTATAATCTGCCTTTAAACCAGTATGCGAAAAAGGACCTGCATTAAATAAATAAGATACTGAGTAGTTAAAGTTTCCTGTAGGAGAAATTACTTCATACCCTAAAAAAGTATTAAACTGCCCTAAGGTAATTGTTATATTGTTTGTTGCTTTGTAGTATGCGTATAATTGATTAATGGCTCCTTTATATGCATTTGCGGCATTAGCTCTTGGTCCGTAAGCTAAATCTGCTACAACACCAGCTTTCTCTTTTTCGTAAGCAAAAATTGTATTTACCATTCCTAAACCAAAACCGTTTGCAGGTACATCAGATAAGACTCCAACTGTACCTAAAGAGTTTTTAGTTAAGTTACTGCTATGATATACATCTACGCTACCACTTAAAGTGAAAGTTCCTTTGTTTTCTTTTTCTTGTCCAGTTATTATTAGGCTAGTTGCTAATAATAAAGTAAAAATGATTTTTTTCATAATGTTTGTTCTTTTAGTTGTGTTTCTGCTGAACGTGTCAAAAGTATATAAAACTATTTTATTTTTAGGGGGTAATGTTTTTAAAATAGATTATTTTAATTTTTAACTATCAAAAAAATAGGGGTTATTTTGATAAATATGTATTTTGACAAACTTATGTGGTGCATAAAAGAGGGTGTATGTGTATAATAAAGTTTAAAATTGTGATATCAATAAAAATGCACTTTTAGTAAAAAAAATGAATTCGTTGTATTTTTGAGTTATGAAACACTCGTTTTCTTACCTTATTAAGATTCAATTTTTAGGTTTCCGTTTTTCTGGATGGCAAAAACAAACCAATGCAAAAACATTGCATGATATGGTTGATAAATCTTTATCGTTTGTTTTTGAAAACTTTAATTTTAAAACAATTGGTGTTGGAAGAACTGACGCAAAAGTTTCAGCTAATTGTTATTTTGTGCAGCTTTTTGTAGATGAATTAATTGATGAAGTTTCTTTTACAGAATCTTTGAACTCTAATTTTCCTCCAGATTTTAGAGTGATATCTATAGAAGAAGTTGACAAAAACTTTAATGTAATTAATGTTTCTAAAATAAAAGAATATCATTATTATTTTTCTTTTGGTTATAAAAATCATCCTTTTGCTGCTCCTTTTCTGGTTAATGTTGATGAGATTTTGGATGTAGATTTAATGATAAGAGGTGCAAAACTCTTTGAAGGTGAGCATTATTTTCATAAATATTGCACAAAACCTTCAGTAAATACAATTTTTAAAAGAACAATAAATTCTTGTAAAATTGTAGAGAATACCATTTTAACAGCTAACTTTTTTCCTGAAAAATCTTATGTTTTTAAAGTGAAAGGAAAAGGTTTTTTACGTTATCAAATTAGATTGATGATGGCTACACTTTTTGAATTAGGAAAAGGAAATCTTGATTTAAATTTTATCAGAAATTCTTTAAAAGAAGATAATGACAGAAAGTTTATGAGGAATATTGCGCCTGCTTCTGGTTTGCAACTCTATAATATTGAATTAGAAATATAGTTGGCAAATACGCCTGCGCAAAGGATTGAAGCTTTGTTTGAGCTCTTTTATGAAGAATGAATAAAAAGCGAGTGCGAAAAGCCTGACCTGTAAGGTTGCGCCCAAAAGAAAAATCCACCTAAAAAAGATGGATTTTTTTGTGTTCTATATAAAGGTGTAAATTTTAACTTCTAATAACGCCTCTCGAAATTACTATTTTCTGAATTTCTGAAGTGCCTTCGTAAATCTGCGTAATTTTTGCATCGCGCATTAAACGCTCTACATGGTATTCTTTAACAAAACCATTTCCTCCGTGAATTTGAACTGCTTCAACAGTTTGTTCCATAGCAACTTTACTTGCGTATAGTTTTGCCATTGCAGAAGACATATCGTAATTGTTGCCTTGGTCTTTGTCCCAAGCAGCTTTTGTAACTAACATTCTTGCGGCTTCAATTTCGGTTGCCATATCTGCTAATTTAAACGCAATTGCTTGATGATTGCAAATTTCTGTCCCAAAAGCTTTACGTTCTTTAGAATATTTTAAAGCTAATTCGTAAGCTCCAGAAGCAATTCCTAAAGCTTGTGCAGCAATTCCAATTCTTCCGCCAGAAAGCGTTTTCATTGCAAATTTAAATCCAAAGCCATCATCACCAATTCTATTTTCTTTGGGTACTTTTACATCGTTAAACTGTAAGGTATGTGTGTCTGAACCACGAATGCCTAATTTGTCTTCTTTGGGACCAATATGAAAACCTTTCATTCCTTTTTCTATAATAAAAGCATTGATTCCTCTGTGTCCTTTTTCTCTATCTGTTTGCGCAATTACTAAATAAACATCAGAACGTCCACCATTTGTAATCCAGTTTTTTGTTCCGTTAATTAGGTAGTAATCTCCTTTGTCTTCTGCAGTGGTGGCTTGCGAAGTTGCATCAGAACCCGCTTCTGGTTCCGATAAACAAAATGCACCCAAATATTGTCCTGTTGCTAATTTTGTTAAATACTTTTGTTTTTGTTCTTCTGTTCCGTAAGCTTCTAAACCATAGCAAACTAAAGAATTGTTAACGGAAACCATAACAGAAGCAGAGGCATCAATTTTAGAAAGTTCTTCCATTATTAAGATGTAAGAAATTGCATCCATTCCGCTTCCGCCGTATTTTGGGTCAACCATAATTCCTAGAAAACCAGCATTTCCCATTTTTTTTACGAGTTCTTGCGGAAATTCTTGCTTATGATCTCTTTCTATAACACCAGGTAATAATTCTGATTGCGCAAAATCTCTTGCAGCACCTCTAATCATAATGTGTTCTTCTGTTAAGCTAAAATTCATCTGTAAGTTTTTTTGTTAAATTCGTAATATAAAGTACCAAAGATATCGATTTCGTAACATATTTTTAATGGAGTTTTGTTATTTTTACATATTATGAATACAAATTACGTTTTTGTTATTGGAGTAATGTCTGGTACATCTTTAGATGGAGTAGATTTGGTTTATGTAAAGTTTGATAAAAAAAAGTACAAAAACTTTAAGATTTTGAATGCAGAAACTGTTGCTTATTCTGATGAATGGAAAAGTGTTTTACAAGAATCAATTCATTATTCTTCTGAAAATTTAAGAAAATTAGATAAAAACTATGGGGTTTTATTGGGTAATGTTATTCAGCGTTTTATTGATCAATTTTCTATTCAGAAAATCGATTTTATTGCTTCTCACGGTCATACAGTTTTGCATCAACCTCAAAAAGGAATCACACTTCAAGTTGGTTCTGGTAAAGAAATAGCGAGTATTACTAAACAAAAAGTTATTTGCGATTTTAGAACTCAAGATGTAAAATTGGGAGGGCAAGGTGCGCCTTTAGTGCCAATAGGTGATGAGCTATTATTTGATAATTATAATTTTTGTTTAAACCTTGGTGGTTTTTCTAATATTTCTTTTAAAAAAGCAAATAAAAGAATTGCTTTTGATATTTGTCCTGTTAATATTGTTTTAAACTATTATGCAAATAAAGTTGGTTTGGAGTATGATGCATCAGGCAAAATAGCTTCTAAAGGAAAAATAAATTACCAACTTTTAAATGCGTTAAATGCGCTAGAGTTTTATCAAAAAATACCACCAAAATCATTAGGTTTAGAGTGGGTGCAAAAAAACATTTTTCCTTTGATAGATGGTTTAGAAACAGATATTCCATCAATATTAAGAACTTTTGTAGAGCATATTGCTATTAAAATTAGTGAAGTCATTTTTAAAAATAATGCTGTTTTAATTACTGGTGGTGGCGCTTTTAATGCATTTTTAATAAAAAGGATAGAAATTCTTTCTAAAACTAAAATTGTATTGCCACATATAAAACTAATCAATTATAAGGAAGCTTTGATTTTTGCCTTTTTAGGATTGTTGAAGTCTGATAATCAGGTAAATTGCTTATCAAGTGTTACAGGGGCTAAAAAAGATCATTCTTCAGGAGTTGTTTTTAATCCTTAAATCAACAAAATAAAAAATTTGAGCGCTCATTTTTTTACATTAAATTTGTCGGCAATCAAATTAATAATATTTCTAAAAAATTTGTAAATGAATCAATTGTAACTTTTCCCCAGAAGGGGATTTAAATGAAAATTTAAAATTGTTTAAACAAACAAAAAGTTAATTTATTTAAAATTTTATTATGAAAGAATTATTAAAAAAATACGAAAATAAACAACCCGAAATAGTTTTTAATTGGAAAGATTCTGAAACAGAAGCAGAAGGTTGGACAGTGATAAACTCTTTAAGAGGTGGAGCTGCTGGTGGAGGAACAAGAATGCGTAAAGGTTTGGACATGAACGAAGTTTTGTCTTTAGCAAAAACAATGGAAGTGAAGTTTACGGTTTCTGGTCCGGCAATTGGAGGTGCAAAATCGGGTATAAATTTCGACCCTTTAGATCCTCGTAAAAAAGGTGTTTTAGAAAGATGGTTTAAAGCAGTTTCTCCGTTACTAAAAAATTATTATGGAACAGGAGGAGATTTAAATGTAGATGAAACTCATGAAGTAATTCCTATTACAGAAGAAAGTGGTGTTTGGCATCCGCAAGAAGGTGTTTTTAACGGGCATTTTAAGCCTACAGAAGCTGATAAAATTAACAGAATTGGGCAATTGCGTCATGGGGTGATAAAAGTCATAGAAAGCGAAAAATATTCACCCGATATTTCGAAAAAATATACAGTAGCAGATATGATTACTGGTTTTGGGGTTGCAGAAGCTGTAAAACATTATTATAGTATTTATGGAGGTAATATTTCTGAAAAAAGAGCTGTAATTCAAGGGTTTGGAAATGTAGGTTCTGCAGCTGCATTTTATTTAGCTCAAATGGGCGTTAAAATTGTAGGAATCATAGATAGAGTTGGAGGGGTCATAAATGAAGATGGATTTACTTTTGAAGAAATTAGAACATTTTTTTTAAGAAAACATGGCAATACCTTGATTGCAGAAAATATGATTTCTTTTGATGAAATGAGTAAACGTATTTGGAGTTTGCCTTGCGAAATTTTTGCGCCATGTGCAGCATCAAGATTGGTAAAACAAGAGCAAATTAATCAAATGATTGAAACAGGTTTAGAGGTAATTTCTTGTGGGGCAAATGTACCGTTTGCAGATAAAGAAATTTTCTTTGGATCTATTATGGAAGATACAGACAAAAAAGTAAGTTTAATTCCAGATTTTATTTCTAACTGTGGTATGGCAAGAGTCTTTGCTTATTTTATGGAGAAAAAAGTAGAAATGTCTGACAAAGCTATTTTTGATGATACATCAAAAGTGATAAAAAAAGCATTAAAAAGAACGTTTGCAAAAAACGGATCGAGATTTAATATTAGCGAAACAGCATTTGCAATTGCGCTAAAAGAATTAATATAAGTTGTAAAAACAAAAACTAACTATATATGGAATCAGTGATTATTATTGTATTTGTAATGGGTTATTTAGCAATAACCTTAGAGCATAATTTAAAATTAGATAAATTAATACCCGCCTTAATTATGATGGCGGTTTGTTGGGCATTAGTAGCGCTTGGGGTAGATAGTTTTTCTAATTGGTTCGATTCTAGTAAACACGGTTTAGTTGATGGTTTTGCATCTATGGTGCATGATGATAAATTACATTTGGTTGAAGAAACATTGTTGCATCACTTAGGAAAAACAGCAGAAATTTTAGTGTTCCTTTTAGGAGCAATGACTATTGTAGAAATTATCGATTATTTTGACGGATTTTCTACCATTAAAGGATATGTAAACTTTAAAAGTAAAAAGAAACTTTTATGGATGTTTGCAATATTGGCATTTATTTTATCTGCAATTATAGATAATTTAACCGCAACAATTGTTTTAATTTCAATATTGCAAAAAATTGTAAAAACAAGAGAAGATAGAATTTGGTTTGCAGGTTTAATAATTATCGCAGCAAATGCTGGTGGAGCATTCTCTCCAATTGGAGATGTAACAACTACAATGTTGTGGATTGGCGATAAAGTAAGCACAGGTATGTTGTTTATGTATTTGTTTGTCCCTTCATTATTATGTATGGTTGTACCAACTTTTATAGCAACATTTTTGCCTGCTTTTAAAGGAGAAATCGATTTTGATGAAAACGAAGTTGAAAAACCAAAAAGTCAACACAGTGCAAGAATGTTATATTTAGGATTAGGTTCAATTTTATTTGTACCTGTTTTTAAAACAGTAACACATTTGCCACCTTATGTGGGTATGATGCTGTCTTTAGCTATTGTTGCAACCTTTGCAGAAATTTATAGTAATTCTAAGTTTTCAATTTCTAGTGTAGAAGGAGAAGAAGCAAAAGAACATAAGTTAGAAGCACATCATAGTCCAGTACACGCTTCGTTGTCAAAAATAGAAATGCCAAGTATATTGTTTTTCTTGGGGATTTTAATGGCGGTTGCAGCTTTAGAGTCTTTAGGAGTTTTATTCAACTTTGCAGATAGCTTAAAACAAGGAATTCCGTTAATAGGAACTGAGTTATCTGGAACAGGAGTTTCTGATTTGGTTGTTATTTTATTAGGAATTGGTTCTGCTGTAATAGATAATGTACCTTTAGTAGCTGCAAGTTTAGGAATGTTTTCAGAACCTATAGATAATCCTTTATGGCATTTTATTGCATTTTCTGCGGGTACAGGAGGCTCTATGTTAATTATAGGTTCTGCTGCTGGAGTTGTTGCAATGGGAATGGAAAAAATAGATTTCTTTTGGTATTTAAAAAAGATTTCTTGGTTGGCATTAATCGGATTTTTAATTGGGTCAGCAGCTTTTGTAGTAATAAGAATGTTTATCTAATTTATAAATAATAAAAATTTAGAAATGTCATTTTGTAAAATTGCAAAGTGGCATTTTTTTTGATTTTAATAAAATTGATTCTTTTAAATTGAAACAATTTAAAAAAAGAATAGTCGTTTATAATATAGAATTTAAAAAATAGTTGAATGATATCATTTTTTCAAGAAAATAAAGAGCTTTTAGAAGAAGTTGCTTCAGACGAAAAAACATTGTCTATCTACAAGTTAATTATGGATGGTGGTTTAGGAGGTCAAATAATAATAGCACTTCTTTTTGTGTTGTTGGCAGTAGCTCTTTATATTTATTTTGAGCGATTTTTTGCCATAAAAGCGGCATCAAAAGTTGATAAAAACTTTATGAATCAAATAAAAGATTACGTTTCTAACGGTAAATTAGAATCTGCAGACGCGCTTTGTAAAAGTAAAAATACACCCACTGCTCGTTTAATTGGTAAGGGGATTTCTAGAATTGGGAAACCTTTAGATGATATCAACACCGCTATTGAAACTGCTGGTAAACTAGAAGTTTATCAACTAGAAAGAAATGTAAGTGTTTTAGCAACCATTGCTGGTGCAGCACCAATGATTGGGTTTTTAGGAACTGTAATAGGAATGATTATTGCCATTCATGAAATAGCAAATGCGGGTGGTCAAATAGATATTAAAATGCTTTCTGATGGTTTGTACACAGCAATGACAACCACAGTTGCAGGTTTAATTGTGGGTATTATTGCGTACATAACGTATAATCATTTGGTGGTAAGAACCAATAAAGTTGTGTATCAAATGGAAGCAAAATCGGTTGAGTTTTTAGATTTGTTAAACGAGCCAGTATAAAATTATTAAAAGATTGAAATATTAACACCACAATCTTTAAATTATTTAATTTTTAAATTTTTTAATATAAGAATGAATTTAAGAGGAAGAAACAAAGTAGATCCATCATTCAATATGTCGTCAATGACAGATATTGTCTTTTTATTGTTGATATTTTTTATGCTCACATCCACTTTGGTAACCGTAAGCGCCATAGATGTTTTACTGCCAAAAGCTGGCGGAAAAACTGAAAACAGTAAATCTGTAGCAGTAACCATAACAAATAAATCGCTTTTTTATATTGATAAAACAAAAGTAAGCGCATCTAGATTAGAAAGCGAAATTTTAAAAAGTGTTGGTGCAGATAAAAAGAAAACCATTGTTATTAGAGGAGATAAAGATGTACCTTATAAAAAGGTGATGAAAGTTATTGATATTGCAAACAAGAATAAGTTAAAAATGATTTTAGCTGTAAAAGGAAAATAGCAAACCTGTCATTCCTACGAAAGCGGGAATCTAAACATAAAATGGAATTTTTAAACACAAAACATAAGCGTAAGTCTGCTGTTATCACAGCAATAATTTTGATGCTATTAGTATTCGGAATTCTAAATTATGGAATGCAGTATTTAGACCCACCAGAAGAATATGGTTTGGCAATAAATTTTGGAAATTCTGAAGTGGGTAGTGGAGAACCAGTAGAAAAAACAAATAAAATAGCAACTCCAAAAGTTGTAGAAAAACAAAAAGTTGTAGAAGAAGTAAAAGAAACACCAAAAGAAATTATCAAAGAAAAAATTATTACAGATGATGCTAACAAAGATGTTCCTGTTGTTAAAAAGGTAAAAGAAGTTAAAAAAGAACCTGTTAAGAAAGTTATAAAGAAGAAAAAACCAAAAGCCAAACCAAAGCCAAAACCTTCAAAAGAAACGCAAGACGCTTTAAATAATTTATTAAACGGAAATTCTTCAGACGGCAAACCAAAAGGAGAAGGAGATGATAAAAAACTAGGAGTAAAAGGGAAAGAAAAAGGAGATTCAAATTCGAATAAATATTACGGAAATACAGCAAGTGGTGCTGGCGGAAATTACAATTTAGCCGGTAGAAAAGCGTTGTCAAAACCCAAAGAACAACCCGATTGTCAAGAAGAAGGAATTGTAGTTGTTAGAATTCAAGTAGATAAAACAGGAAAAGTTATTTATGCTTTACCAGGAGTAAAAGGTACCACAAATTCAGCGGCTTGTTTGTTAAAACCAGCAAAAGCAGCAGCTTTAAAAACTAGGTGGAATGTAGATGATAAAGCGCCATCAAAACAAACAGGAACAATTATTTATAAATTTTCTCTCTCTAAATAATGATTATTTAATTATTTTTGACACTGTTTAAAGATAAATAAAATTAAATATAGATATGAAAATAGGAATTACTTTTAGTTCTTTTGATTTATTACACGCAGGTCATATAACCATGTTAGAAGACGCAAAGCGTCAGTGCGATTATTTAATCTGTGGATTGCAAACAGATCCTACATTAGATAGACCAGAAAAAAATATGCCAGTACAATCTGTTGTAGAACGTTATATACAGCTAAAAGGATGTAAATTTGTTGATGAAGTGGTACCTTATGCAACAGAACAAGATTTAGAAGATGTTTTACGCTCTTTTAAAATTGATGTTAGAATTATTGGAGAAGAATATGCAAGCAAGCAATTTACAGGTAGAAAGTATTGTGAAGAAAAAGGAATTGATTTGTATTTTAATAAAAGAGAACATCGTTTTTCAAGTAGCGGATTAAGAAGGGAGGTTCATGAAAAAGAGAACCTTAAAAAGAAAGATAAATAGTAGATAAAATCTATGTTTTCTTAATTTTTTATGACATATAAACAAACTTTAGATTGGATGTTTGGGCAATTACCTATGTATCAAAGAGAGGGTAAAACTGCATTCAAAAAAGATTTAACCAATATTTTAGCATTTTCAAAAGAATTAAGTTTTCCAGAAAAAAAAATTAAATCCATTCACGTTGGTGGCACAAATGGCAAAGGATCTACAAGTCATATGATTGCTTCAATTTTGCAAGAAGCAGGCTATAAAGTAGGTTTGTATACATCACCCCATTTAAAGAATTTTACAGAAAGAATAAGAATAAATGGAGAAGAAATTCCGAAAAGAAAGGTTTCTTCATTTATAAAAAAGCATAAAAAGTTTTTAGAAAAACAAAAACTGTCTTTTTTTGAAATGACTGTTGGTTTGGCTTTCGATTATTTTGCAAATGAAAAAGTAGATATTGCTATTATTGAAGTTGGTTTAGGTGGACGATTAGATTCCACAAATATCATCACTCCAGTGGTTTCCGTAATTACAAATATTGGGTTAGATCATACCCAGTTTTTAGGAGAAACTTTACCTGAAATCGCTTTTGAAAAAGCTGGAATTATCAAAAAGAAAACACCTATAATTATAGGAGAAAAACAACCTGAAGTTAAAAGTGTTTTTCTTGAAAAAGCAAAAGAAAATAACTCAAAAATATTTTTTGCTTCTGATGATAAAATAGAATACAAAACAGATTTGTTAGGAGATTATCAAAAATCAAATTCAAAAACGGCAGTTGCAACGATTCGTCAAATAAAAGAGTTTAAAGTTTCAAAAGATAATATTTTAGATGGATTGTTAAACGTTGTAAAAAACACCAATTTAAAAGGAAGGTGGCAGGTTTTACAAGAAAATCCTCAGGTAATTTGCGATACAGCTCATAACAAAGAGGGTTTAAATATTGTTCTAAATCAACTTAAAAAAGAAGATTATAATAAACTTCACATTGTTTTAGGAGTTGTTTCTGATAAAAAATTAGAAGAAGTGTTGTCTTTATTCCCTGAGAATGCAGCATACTATTTTTGCAAACCAAATATTCCTAGAGGGCTATCAGAAAAAGTTTTACAAGAAAAAGCAAGAGAATTTAATTTGTTAGGTGAAAAATTTTCATCAGTAAAAAAAGCATATGATAGCGCTTTATTAAATGCAAATCAAGAAGATACAATTTATATAGGAGGAAGTACTTTTGTTGTTGCTGAAATTATTTAAATAAAAGTGCTATTTTCTTTTGGTAAAATTAAAATCTATTATATATTTGCATCCGCTTAGGGCAATTAGCTCAGTTGGTTCAGAGCACTTGGTTTACACCCAAGGGGTCGGGGGTTCGAATCCCTCATTGCCCACCAAAGAAAATCCTTTACAATTTGTGAAGGATTTTTTTGTATCACTTTCTTGTATATGTGTTCTTGTTTGGCTATTTTTCGTAACTTCGCAAACTTTAAAAGAGTATAAAAATCTATAAATGAACATCAATTTATCAAACAAAATAATATTAGTTACTGGCGGTGCTGGTTTTATTGGTTCTAATCTTTGTGAAGAATTGCTAAATAGACAGAATTTTGTTGTTTGTTTAGATAATTTTTCAACTGGAAAAAGAGAAAATATTAAACCATTGCTAGATTACCCTAATTTTAGTTTAATAGAAGGAGATATAAGAAATCTAGATGATTGTTTAAAGGCAACTAAAGGAGTAGATTTTGTATTGCATCAAGCAGCATTAGGGTCTGTTCCAAGATCAATAAAAGATCCAATTACTTCTAATGAAGTTAATGTAAGTGGTTTTTTAAATATGTTGGTAGCCTCAAGAGATAATAATGTAAAAAGATTTGTTTATGCAGCAAGTTCATCTACTTATGGTGATTCTGAAGCTTTGCCAAAAGTTGAAGATAAAATAGGAAAACCTTTGTCTCCTTACGCAGTAACAAAATATGTAAATGAGTTATATGCAGATGTGTTTTCAAAAACCTATGGTTTAGAAACAATTGGATTAAGATATTTTAACGTTTTTGGTAGAAAACAAGATCCTGAAGGCGCTTATGCAGCTGTAATTCCAAAGTTTGTGAGTCAATTAATGAAGTTAGAATCTCCTACAATTAATGGAGATGGTAACTACTCAAGAGATTTTACATATATAGATAATGTTATTCAAGCCAATCTTTTAAGTTTGGTTGCTGAAAGAAAAGCTGTTAATACAGTTTATAATGTGGCTTATGGTGATAGAAATACTTTAAATGATTTATTAGGTTATTTAAAAGAGTTCTTATCTGAGTTTAATGATGAAATAGCCTCTGTGCCTGTTATTAATGGTCCTAATAGACAAGGAGATATACCTCATTCTCATGCAAGTGTTGATAAAGCAAAAAAATTATTAAATTATAATCCTCAGTTTTCTTTACAAAAAGGTTTAAGAGAGGCTGTAAATTGGTATTGGCATAATTTATAGATTTTTATTTTATAAACTATAAAATTAAAGTTATGAATAAGAAAATTTTAATTACTGGAGGTGCTGGGTTTATAGGTTCACATTTAGTGAGGCTTTTTGTAAATAAATATCCAGAGTATAAAATTTATAATTTAGATGCTTTAACGTATGCTGGCAATTTAGAGAATTTAAGAGATGTAGAAAAAAAAGAAAATTATTATTTTATTAAGGCTGATATTACAGACGAAAAAAAAATAGAAGAAATTTTTAGTCAATATAAATTTGATGCAGTAATTCATTTAGCAGCAGAATCTCATGTAGATAGATCTATAAAAGACCCTCTGGCTTTTGCCAAGACAAACATTTTAGGAACTATGATTCTTCTTAATGCTTTTAAGAATTTATGGAATAACAATTGGGAAGGTAAAAGATTTTATCACGTTAGTACAGATGAAGTTTATGGAAGTTTAGGAGAAACAGGTTTTTTTACAGAACAAACATCTTACGACCCAAATTCGCCTTATTCAGCATCAAAAGCAAGTTCAGATCATTTTGTTAGAGCTTATGGAGAAACTTACGGAATGCCTTATGTAATATCAAACTGTTCAAACAATTATGGACCCAATCATTTTCCAGAAAAACTAATACCTCTTTTTATCAATAATATTATCAATAAGAAAAAGCTACCCGTTTATGGAGATGGAAATTATACAAGAGATTGGTTATATGTTATAGATCATACTACAGCTATTGATACAGTTTTTCATAAAGGCATAAATTCTGAAACGTATAATATTGGTGGTTTTAACGAATGGAAAAATATTGATTTGGTAAAGTTATTATGTAGGTTGATGGATGAGAAACTTTTAAGAAAGAAAGGAGAATCAGAAAAACTCATCACCTTTGTTAAAGATAGACCTGGTCATGATGTAAGATATGCCATAGACGCAAATAAAATAAATAAAAACTTAGGTTGGAGTCCTAGTGTTACTTTCGAAGAAGGATTGTCTAAAACCATAGATTGGTATTTTGATAACAAAGAATGGTTAAAAAATGTTACTTCTGGCGATTATCAAAATTATTATAAAGAATATTATAATTAACTAATTATGAAAGGTATAATATTAGCAGGAGGCTCAGGTACAAGGTTGCACCCATTAACCATAAGTGTAAGTAAGCAATTATTGCCTGTTTATGATAAACCAATGATTTATTATCCACTTTCAACCTTAATGTTGGCGGGTATAAAAGAGATTTTAATAATTTCTACTCCAAGTGATTTGCCAAGCTTTAAAAAACTTCTTGGTACAGGAGAAAATATAGGAGTTCAATTTTCTTATGTAGAACAACCATCGCCAGACGGATTAGCACAAGCTTTTATTTTAGGTGAAGAATTTATAGGAGATGATGATGTATGTTTGATTTTAGGTGATAACATATTTTACGGTTCGGGTATGCACAAACTTCTTACCCAAAGTGTAGAGCATGTGAAAAATAAAAAAGAAGCTGTAATTTTTGGCAATTATGTTAATGACCCCAAAAGATATGGTGTGGTTGGTTTTGATAAGAATCATAAAGTAACAAGTATTGTTGAGAAACCAGAAAACCCTGAATCTAATTTTGCTGTGGTGGGGCTGTATTTTTATCCAAATAAAGTTGTTGATATTGCAAAAAAAATTAAACCCTCTAAAAGAGGAGAATTAGAAATCACCTCAGTAAATCAAAAGTTTTTAAAAGCAAAGAAGTTAAAAGTAGAGTTTTTTAGTAGAGGTTTTGTTTGGTTAGATACAGGTACACATGAATCTTTAATGGAGGCAAATGAATTTGTAAAAACTATAGAAAAAAGAACAGGACTTAAAATTGCTTGTATAGAAGAGGTTGCATTAAGAATGGGGTTTGTAGATGTGCATCAACTAAAAAAAATAGTCAAAAATAAGTCAGGAAGTTATTTTGAGTACATAGAAAATATTATTAAAACATTTAAAAAAAGAAGCTAATAAATTATAAAAATGAAAAAACCAAAAATAGCAATTTTAGGATTGGGTTATGTTGGCTTGCCATTAGCAAGATTATTTGCAACTAAGTATTCGGTTGTAGGTTTTGATATTAATAAAGAACGTGTTGAAGAATTAAAAACAGGAATAGACTCTACACTAGAATTAGATAATGAAGTACTTAGGTCTGTTCTCGTAGATAAAACATCTAACAAAAACGGGCTCTATTTTTCAATGTCTTTAGATGATATTAAAGAATGTAATTATTTTGTAATTACGGTTCCAACACCAGTAGATAAAAATAATAGGCCTGTATTAACACCATTAGTAAAAGCCAGTGAAACAGTTGGTTCCGTGCTAAAAAAAGATGATATTGTGATATATGAATCTACAGTATACCCAGGTGCTACAGAAGAAGAATGTATACCAGTTTTAGAAAGCGTTTCAGGGCTTAAATTTAATGTAGATTTTTATGCAGGCTATTCACCAGAAAGAATAAATCCAGGAGACAAAGAACACACAGTAGAAAAAATATTAAAAGTTACATCTGGATCAACTCCCGAAGTTGGTAGAAAAGTAGATGAACTTTATAAATCAGTTATTACAGCTGGTACACATTTGGCTCCGACAATAAAAGTGGCAGAAGCTGCAAAAGTTATAGAAAACTCACAAAGAGATATAAATATCGCTTTTGTTAACGAGCTAGCAAAGATATTTGGTTTAATGAATATTAATACGCATGATGTATTAGAAGCAGCAGGTACAAAATGGAACTTCTTGCCATTTAAACCTGGTTTAGTAGGTGGGCACTGTATTGGTGTAGATCCTTATTATTTGGCACAAAAGGCTCAAGAATATGGTTATCATCCAGAGATAATACTAGCTGGTAGAAGGCTAAACGATAGTATGGGTGAGTTTGTTGCTTCCGAGGTTATAAAACTTATGATTAGAGAAGACATTAAAATAAAAGATGCAAAAGTTTTAGTTTTAGGTATTACCTTCAAAGAAAACTGTCCTGATGTTAGAAATACAAAAGCAGTAGATGTTATTTCTTCTCTTAAAGATTATGGTGCAGATGTAACTATTTATGATCCATGGGCAAATGAAGAAGAGGTAATGTATGAGTATGGTATAAGATCATATCAAGAATTACCAGTAAATAAATACGATGCAATTGTTTTAACAGTTTCACACAAAGAATTTATGGAGTTAGATTTTTCTTCCATTAAAAATGATAAAAGTATTGTGTACGATGTTAAAAATATATTAGATAATAGTGTAAAAACAAAAACACTTTAATTGAAAAATTTTGCTTTAATAGGAGTTTCAGGATATATAGCACCAAAGCATTTGAGAGCTATAAAAGATACGAATAATAATTTAATAGCATCGTTAGATAAGTTTGATAGTGTAGGGATAATAGATAGTTATTTTCCAAATTCAGACTTCTTTATCGAATATGAAAGATTTGACAGACACTTAGAAAAACTTAAAAGAAATGAAAATGTTTTAATTGATTATCTTAGTATTTGTACTCCAAATTACTTGCACGATTCTCATATAAGAATGGCTTTAAGAATAGGAGCTAATGCAATTTGTGAAAAACCATTAGTTTTAAACCCTTGGAATGTTGATGCGTTAGAAGCTATAGAAAAAGAATCTAAAGGGAGGATTAATACAATTTTACAATTAAGATTACATCCAAGCATCATTGCTTTAAAGCAGAAAGTAGAGTCAGAAAAAAGGAAAGAAAAATATGATATTGATCTAACCTATATTACTTCTAGAGGTAAATGGTATGATATTTCATGGAAAGGAGATGAAAGCAAATCAGGAGGAATCGCAACTAATATTGGTATACATTTTTTTGATATGTTATCTTGGGTTTTTGGTGATATTCAAGAAAATAAGGTTCATCTTAGAGAAAAAGATAAATCTGCAGGATATTTAGAATTTAAAAAAGCAAGAGTTCGTTGGTTTTTATCAATAAACGAAGAAGACTTACCTAAACAAATAAAAATAAAAGGACAAAGAACCTATCGTTCAATAACAATTAATGGTGATGAAATTGAATTCAGCGGAGGTTTTACAGAATTACATACAGAAAGTTATAAAGAAATTTTAAAAGGTAAAGGTTTTGGTTTAAAAGATTCTAGAGCTTCTGTAGAAATTGTTCATCATATTAGAACAGCTCTATTAAAAACAAAAGGAGAAAAACACCCATTAATTATATAATAAAATCAATTATATTTGCTCTTAAAATAAAAGCTTACGACCCAAGTAATTAAAGAAGCAAAAGAGTGTTATTTAAAAGGAATTAAAGAAGTTGAATATTATGATTCTAAATACGAAGTTTTAAAAGGGGCTAATGCACTTATATTGTTAACAGAATGGAAAGAATTTAGGTCTCCTGATTTTGATGAGATAAAAAATAAGTTAATTCAACCAGTTATTTTTGATGGAAGAAATCAATACAATGCTTTTAATTTAGTAGACCAAGGTTTTGAGTATTATCAAATAGGAAAATAAAAGTTAAAAAAGAAAGTAATATACTAATAGAATAAGTTATTTGGCTATGAAAAAAAATAATAAGATTTATATTGCAGGACATAAAGGTATGGTTGGAAGTGCAATATGGAGGGCTTTAGAAGCTAAAGGATATAAGAATCTTATTGGTCGTTCAAGAAGTGACTTAGATTTAAGAAATCAATCAGAAGTTTCCGAATTTTTTAAAGAAGAACAACCAGACGTAGTTATAGCTGCAGCAGCAAGAGTTGGCGGTATTTTGGCGAATAATAATTATCCTTACCAATTTATTATGGAGAATATGCAAATTCAAAATAATTTAATAGATATTTCACTTAAAAACGAAGTTGATAAATTTATTTTTCTTGGAAGCTCTTGTATTTATCCAAAGTTAGCTCCTCAACCTTTAAAAGAAGAATATTTACTTACAGATTCATTAGAGCCTACAAATGAGTGGTATGCAATAGCAAAAATTACTGGAGTTAAAGCATGTCAAGCAATCAGAAAACAATTTAAAAAAGATTATGTAAGTTTGATGCCAACAAATTTGTATGGTTATTTTGATAATTTTGATTTAAAAACTTCACACGTGTTACCAGCAATGATTCGTAAGTTTTATGAAGCAAAAAATAACAATAATGCTGATGTAACTTTATGGGGAAGTGGTACTCCTATGAGAGAATTTCTTTTTGTAGATGATATGGCAGAGGCTGTAGTTTATGCTTTAGAAAATGATTTGCCAGAGTATTTATATAATGTAGGTTCAGGTAAGGATGTGACTATAAGAGAGTTAGCGAATATTATTCAAAAAGTAATAGGTCATCAAGGTAAAATCATTTGGGATTCTGAAAAACCAGACGGAACACCAAGAAAACTAATGGATGTATCAAAAATGAAAAATAGGGGTTGGAGTTTTTCTACAGAATTAGAAGATGGGATTCAAAAAACTTACAAATGGTTTTTAAAAAATATAGATAAAATTAAAGAAGTAAAAATATAAGCTAAATATAAAGATGAAAGTAGCATTAATAACGGGTGTAACAGGGCAAGATGGAGCCTATTTAAGTGAGTTTTTATTAAAGAAAGGATATATTGTTCACGGTTTAAAAAGAAGAACTTCTCTTTTTAATACAGATAGAATAGACCATTTATATCAAGACCCACATGTAGATAACCAAAGGTTTATTTTACATTATGGAGATATGACGGATAGTACTAATTTAACAAGATTGATTCAAGAAATTCAACCAGATGAGATTTATAACTTGGCAGCAATGAGCCATGTGCGTGTTTCATTTGAAATGCCAGAATATGTTGCAGATGCTGATGGAATAGGAACACTAAGATTGCTAGAAGCAATTCGTTTATTAGGATTAGAGAAAAAAACAAGAATATATCAAGCATCAACTTCAGAATTATATGGTTTAGTTCAAGAAGTCCCTCAAAAAGAAACAACTCCTTTTTACCCTAGATCACCTTATGCAGTTGCAAAAATGTATGCATATTGGATAACTGTTAATTATAGAGAAGCCTATGGTATTTATGCTTGTAATGGTATTTTATTTAATCATGAATCTCCATTAAGAGGAGAAACTTTTGTTACTCGTAAGATTACCAGAGCTACCTCTAGAATAGCTTTAGGTTTGCAAGATAAAATGTATTTAGGTAATTTAGACGCAAAGCGTGATTGGGGGCATGCAAAAGATTATGTTCGTATGATGTGGATGATTTTACAAGCAGAACAAGCCGAAGATTGGGTAATTGCTACAGGTAAAACAACACCCGTTAGAGATTTTGTAAGAATGAGTTTTGCAGAAGTTGGAATAGAGTTAGAATTTAAAGGAGAAGGTGTAGAAGAAAAAGCTTATGTGAAAACCTGTCATAACCCAGAATATCAATTAGAAATTGGTAAAGAAGTTTTAGCTGTCGATCCAAAATATTTTAGACCAACAGAAGTAGATTTATTAATTGGAGATCCTACAAAAGCTAAACAAAAGTTAGGATGGGAATGCCAATATGATTTACAAGATTTAGTAAAAGATATGATGCAATCTGATATTAAATTGATGAAGAAAGATCAATATCTCAAAAAAGGTGGATATGTAACCTTGAATTATTTTGAATAAAAATATGAAAAAAAAGAATCTTATAATCTTTGGTACAAGACCAGAAGCTATAAAAATGGCACCATTGGTCAATCAATTTTTAGCTGACAATAGATTTGAAACTAAAGTTTGTGTAACAGGACAACACAGAGAAATGCTAGATCAAGTGTTAAGCTTTTTTGATATTAGCCCAGATTATGATTTGAGTTTAATGAAGCCAAATCAAAATTTATATAACTTAACTGGTGAAGTAATATCAGGTCTAAAACCTATTTTAGAATCTTATCAACCAGATTTTGTGTATGTTCACGGAGACACAACTACAACAATGGCTGCCAGTATTGCAGGCTTTTATTCTGGAGCTAAAGTTTGTCATGTAGAAGCTGGTTTAAGAACACATAATATGCTTTCTCCTTTTCCAGAAGAAATGAATAGACAAGTTGCAGGACGAGTTGCCACTTATCATTTTGCGCCTACAACTAAATCTCAAGAAAATTTATTTGCAGAAAATGTTGTTAAAGAAAATGTTTTAATTACTGGTAATACTGTTATAGATGCATTGTTAGAAAGTTCTAATAGAGTTGAAAACTTAAAGAATCAAGAGGTTATAGAACTTAAAAATAAAGTTGATTTTAAAAAACGAATAATTCTAGTTACAGGTCATAGAAGAGAAAATCATGGGCAAGGGTTTATCAATATTTGTGCAGCTTTAAAAGAAATTGCAATTAAAAACCCAGACGTCGAAATTATTTATCCAGTTCATTTAAATCCAAATGTATTAAAGCCAGTAAACGAACTTTTAGGAGAAATAAAAAATATTTATTTAGTAAAACCTCTATCATACCCATCTTTTGTCTGGTTAATGAATCAATCGTATTTAATTATTACAGATAGTGGTGGTGTACAAGAAGAAGCACCAAGTTTAGGAAAACCAGTATTAGTAATGAGAGATACTACTGAAAGACCAGAAGCTGTTGAAGCTGGAACCGTAATTTTAGTAGGTACAAATACAGATAAAATTATAACCGAGACACAAGATTTGTTAGATAATAAAGAAAAATATAACTCAATGAGTTCTTTACATAATCCTTATGGAGATGGCAAAGCATGTCAAAGAATAATTGAATTTATTTCAAATTTATAAAAAATGAATAAAGCAAAAGTAGTTACTATAGGTTTAGGATATATTGGTTTGCCTACATCAGCATTAATTGCACAAAACGGAATTCAAGTACATGGAGTAGATATCAATCAAAATGTTGTAGACACAATTAATAGAGGAGAGATTCATATTGTGGAACCAAGTTTAGATATTGCTGTAGAAGAAGCCGTAAAAAAAGGCTTTTTAAAGGCAGATATTAAACCTATAAAAGCGGATACTTATTTAATTGTGGTACCAACACCTTTTAAAGGAAATCATGAGCCAGATATTTCTTATGTAGAAGCTGCTACAAAAAATATAATTCCACTTTTAAAAGAAGATGATTTGTATATAATTGAATCTACTTCTCCTATAGGAACTACAGAAAAGATGCAAGAATTAATTTATCAAGAAAGACCGGAGCTTAAAGGTAAATTATATATGGCTTACTGCCCAGAAAGAGTTTTACCAGGCAATGTTATGCACGAATTAGTTTATAATGATAGAGTTATTGGTGGAGTTGATGAAAAATCGACTCAAAAATCATTAGCTTTCTATAAACAATTTGTAAAAGGAGAATTACACGCTACCAATGCAAGAACTGCAGAAATGTGTAAATTAACCGAAAACTCATCTAGAGATGTACAGATCGCTTTTGCTAATGAATTATCTTTAATTTGTGATAAAGCCGATATTAACGTTTGGGAGCTAATCAATTTAGCAAACAAACATCCAAGAGTAAACATCTTACAACCTGGTTGTGGTGTTGGTGGACACTGTATTGCTGTTGATCCGTATTTTATAGTTTCAGATTATCCAATGGAATCTAAAATTATAGGAACAGCAAGAGAAGTAAACAATTATAAATCTTTTTGGTGTGCAGAAAAAATTCAAACAGAGAAATTAAAGTTTGAATTAGAGTTTGGTAGAAAACCTAAAGTAGCTCTTATGGGATTAGCATTTAAACCCAATATTGATGATTTAAGAGAGTCTCCTGCTAAATACATTGTAAATAAAATATTGCAAAATGATAGTAATGGAGAATATTTTATTGTAGAACCAAATATACACGAACATAATGTATTTAAATTAACCAACTACAAAGAAGCAGCGGATAAAGCAGATATTATAGTCTTTCTAGTTGCTCATAATGAGTTTAGGAATTTAAAAATAATGAATACAAAAATAATATTTGATTTTTGTGGTATAGAAAAAAAAAATGAATAAAAGAATTAAAAACATTTGTTGTATTGGTGCTGGTTATGTAGGTGGACCTACTATGTCTGTAATTGCAGATAAGTGTCCAGATATTAGAGTAGAAGTTGTAGATTTAAATCAAAAAAGGATAGATGATTGGAATGATAATGATTTAAATAATCTTCCAGTATACGAGCCAGGATTAGACAATGTTGTTAAAAGAGCAAGAAATAAGAATTTATTTTTTTCTACAGATGTCAATAAAGCAATAGAAAAAGCAGATATGATTTTTATTTCTGTAAATACACCTACAAAAACTTATGGTAAAGGAAAGGGTATGGCTGCTGACTTAAAATATGTAGAATTATGTGCCAGACAAATAGCAGAAGTAGCTAAAACAGATAAAATAATAGTAGAAAAATCAACTTTACCTGTAAGAACTGCTCACGCAATTAAAACTATTTTAGAAAACACTGGAAATGGAGTAAATTTCCAAATTTTATCAAATCCAGAGTTTTTAGCAGAAGGAACAGCTGTTGATGATTTAATGAATCCAGATAGAGTTTTAATAGGAGGAATGCAAACAGAAGAAGGCTTAAATGCTATAAATTCTTTAGTAGAAATTTATGCAAACTGGATTCCTAAAGAAAGAATTTTAACGACTAATGTTTGGTCATCAGAATTGTCTAAATTAACAGCTAACGCCTTTTTGGCGCAAAGAGTTTCTTCAATAAATTCAATATCTGAACTATGTGAAGCAACTGAGGCAGATGTAAGCGAACTAGCAAAAGCTATTGGATCAGACAGTAGGATAGGATCTAAATTCCTCCAAGCATCCGTTGGTTTTGGAGGCTCATGTTTTCAAAAAGATATCTTAAATCTTGTTTACATTGCAAAGTCTTATGGTTTAAATAATGTTGCTGATTATTGGGAGCAAGTTATTATAATGAACGATCATCAAAAGAAACGTTTTTCCAATAAGATTGTAGAAACATTGTTCAATACAGTTTCTGGTAAAAAAATAGCTTTTTTAGGATGGGCTTTTAAGAAAGATACAAATGATACAAGAGAATCTGCATCTATATATGTGGCAGATTATTTAATGGAGGAATATGCAAATATTGTAGTTTTTGATCCAAAAGTTAAAGAAAATCAAATATATTCAGATTTAGATTACCTACAAACTAGAGATTCTGACCAAAATAGAAAACTTCTTCAGGTATCTAAAGACCCATATGAAGCAATGAAGGATGCACATGCTGTAGCAATACTTACGGATTGGGAAGAATTTAAGACTTACGATTGGGATAAAATTTATTTAAACATGAAAAAACCAGCATTTATTTTTGATGGTCGAAACATTATTGACAAAAGTTTTTTAGAAAAAAAAGGTTTTAATTCTTACATTATAGGTAAATAAATATAGTATGAAAAGAATATTAGTAACAGGAGGAGCAGGTTTTATAGGGTCTAACTTATGCGAAAGATTATTAAAAGAAGGAAACGATGTAATTTGTTTAGATAATTATTTTACAGGAGATAAGAAAAATATTGAACATTTAATGAGTTCACCATACTTTGAGTTAATTAGACATGATGTTACTCAACCTTTTTTAGCAGAAGTAGATGAAATCTATAACTTAGCCTGTCCAGCATCTCCTCCACATTATCAATACAACCCTATAAAAACTATAAAAACATCTATTTTAGGAGCTTTAAATTCTTTAGGACTTGCTAAAAGGGTGAAAGCTAAGATTTTACAAGCTTCCACTAGTGAGGTTTATGGCGATCCAGAGATTCATCCCCAAACGGAAAGTTACTGGGGTAATGTAAACCCAATTGGAGAGAGGTCTTGTTATGATGAAGGTAAACGCTGTGCTGAATCATTATTTGTAAACTATCAAAAAGAACATAATTTAAAGATAAAAATTATTAGAATTTTTAATACCTATGGGCCAAATATGAACCCTTATGATGGTAGAGTAGTCTCAAATTTCATTGTTCAAGCATTAAAAAATGAAAATATCACAATTTACGGGAAAGGAAATCAGACTAGGAGTTTTCAATATGTAGATGATTTAGTAGAAGGTATGATAAGGATGATGAATTCTAGAGATGATTTTTTTGGACCTGTAAATATTGGGAATCCAGATGAATTTACAATTTTAGAACTGGCAGAGAAAATAATAGATTTAACAAACTCTAAATCAAAAATAACATTTATGCCTTTGCCTCAAGATGATCCAATGCAAAGAAAACCAGATATTTCATTAGCAAGTAAAGAACTTAATAATTGGAGCCCTAATATAAAATTAGAGGAAGGTTTATTAAAAACTATAAAGTATTTTAAAGGAGTTATTTAGTTTAATAAAGTAATAAAATAAAACCTGAACAAAATAAATATGTTTGAAGTAGTTTTAAATAATAATAAAAAATTTAAATGTGATAGTAATACTACTATTTTTGAAGCTGCAAAAAAATCTCAAATTTTTTTAGAACACAGTTGTTTAACAGCCAGATGTAGAAGTTGCGTTGTAAAAATTTTATCTGGAAATACAGAGAATATTGAAGAAGAGTTAGTGTTAACCGAAAAAGAAAGAAAAGATAATTTTGTTTTATCTTGTAATGCAAAGCCTCTAACAGACTTAAAACTAGACATAGAAGATATTGGAGATATAATTTTATATGAGAAAAAAATTTTCCCTGCTAAAATTAGTAAAATAGAAAAAATTTCTAAAAATGTTGTTAAGGTAATTTTCAGATTACCACCTACTTCTAACTTTAAGTTTAACGCTGGGCAATATGTAAACTTAATAAAAGGAAGTTTAAAGAGAAGTTATTCTATTGCTAATAATTCAAACCATAACAACCAATTAGAGTTTTATATAAAAGAATATGAAAATGGTTTAATGAGTAAATACTGGTTCGAAGAAGCAAAAATTAATGATTTATTAAGAGTAGAAGGTCCTTTAGGGTCATTTTTTCTTAGAGAATCAAAATATAAGAATATTATATTTCTCGCAACAGGCACTGGTATAGCTCCAATTAAATCTATATTAGAAAACATTAAAGAGTCTACAGAAAATTTTCAGAATAAAGTTTTCTGGATATTTGTTGGTGCAAGATATAGTGAAGATTTGTTATGGAAACCCGAAAATTTAAACCAAAAAATAAAAATAAAGTATATTCCTGTTTTATCAAGACAAAAAGATAACTGGGATGGAGAAAAAGGCTATGTGCAAGATATAGTTTTAAAAGAGAATATAAATTTAGAGAATGCACAAGTTTATGCATGCGGATCAAATGAAATGATTCAATCAGCAAAAGAAATATTGTTAAGCAATTCTTTAAAAGAAAATAACTTCTTTTCAGATGCATTTGTGCAAACTAATTAATAAAAAATATGAAAGCAGTAATTTTAGCAGGAGGTTTAGGAACCCGTTTAAGTGAAGAAACAGTATCAAAACCAAAACCAATGGTAGAAATTGGTGGTAAACCAATTTTGTGGCATATTTTAAAAATTTATTCTCATTATGGAATCAATGATTTTATTATTTGTTGTGGATATAAAGGGTATGTAATAAAAGAATATTTTGCAAACTATTTCTTGCATCAATCAGATGTTACTTTTAATATGAAAGAAAATAAAATGATTGTTCATGAAGAAAGAGCTGAGCCTTGGACAGTAACTTTAGTAGATACAGGAGATCATTCTATGACAGGCGGAAGGCTAAAGCGTGTTTTACCTTATTTAAAAGATGAAGAAGCTTTTTGTTTTACTTATGGTGATGGTGTTGCAGATATAAATATCTCAGAATTAATTAAATTCCATAAATCTCACGGAAAAAAAGCTACATTAACAGCTACTTATCCTCCAGGAAGGTTTGGGGCTTTAAATATTGAGAATAACAAAATAAAAAAGTTCGAAGAAAAGCCAAAAGGAGATGGAGCTTTGATTAATGGAGGTTTTTTTGTGCTTTCTCCAGAAGTAATAAAAAGAATTGAGGGAGATAGCACTATTTGGGAGCAAGAACCTCTAAAAGGATTAGCAAGTGATGGAGAGTTAATGTCTTTTAAACATAATGGTTTTTGGCAACCAATGGATACTTTAAGAGATAAAATGAAATTACAAGAATTATTAGAAAAAGATATAGCACCTTGGAAAGTATGGAAATAAATAAAGGTCAAGTAGATGCGCTTTTTTGGAAAAATAAAAGAGTTTTTTTAACAGGACACACAGGTTTTAAAGGTTCTTGGTTATCTCTTTGGTTACAATCTATGGGATCCTATGTAAAAGGCTATTCTTTAGCACCAAATACAAAGCCAAATCTTTACTCAGAAGCTAATGTGGCGGAAAATATGGAATCTGAAATTGGAGATATAAGAAATTTATCTCAAATATCTAAATCTATGTCAGATTTTAATCCAGATGTTTTAATACATATGGCAGCACAACCACTAGTTAGACTTTCTTACATAGAGCCAATAGATACTTATACCACAAATGTCATAGGTACAGTAAATGTATTAGAAGCAGCAAGAAAATGTAGTAATTTAAAAGCAATTGTATCTGTAACTACAGATAAATGTTACGAAAATAAAGAATGGGACTGGGGTTATAGAGAAAATGAGCCTATGGGAGGTTATGATCCTTATAGTAGCAGTAAAGGTTGTGCAGAATTAGTAACTTCTGCTTACAGACGTTCTTTTTTTAACTCAGAAAGCATAGCATCTTTAGCTTCAGCTAGAGCAGGAAACGTAATTGGAGGAGGAGATTGGGCAGATGATAGGTTAATTCCAGATATTTTGCGAGCTTTTGAAAAATCAGAAGCAGTTATTATAAGAAACCCATTGTCAACCAGACCTTGGCAACATGTTTTAGAACCACTTTCTGGATATTTAGTATTATCTCAAGAATTATATCTAAAAGGTGATGAGTTTGCTGAAGGATGGAATTTTGGTCCAAAAGATGAAGATTGTAAACCTGTAAATTGGATTTTAGATAAAATGGTTTCCAATTGGGGAGATGGCGCAAATTGGGAGTTAGATAAAAATAACAATCCACATGAAGCAGGTTTTTTAAAATTAGATTGTTCTAAAGCTTTAAATAGATTAAAATGGCAACCAAAGTGGAATTTACAAGAAACGTTAGCGTTAATAATTAAATGGCATCAAATTCATATTAGTGGAGGCGATGTAAAAGAACAATGTTTAAAGGAAATTAAAAAATATTCAAGTTAATGGCAGCTCAAAATAATTTAGAATCATTAAGACAAGAAATTGCAAATTTAGTATCTAAATATGCAAAAGAACAATATAAACCACAACCTTTTATTGGAGGAGAAACAGTAATACCTCCTTCAGGAAAAGTTTTAGGAGAAGAAGAATTACAAAATATGGTTTCAGCATCTTTAGACGGTTGGTTAACTACAGGAAGATTTAATGCAGAATTTGAAAAAAAATTAGCAGAATTTTTAGGAGTTAAATATTGTTTGTCTGTAAATTCAGGATCTTCTGCAAACTTAGTAGCTTTTAGTACTTTAACATCACCAAAATTGGGTGATAGAGCTATAAAGAAAGGAGATGAAGTAATAGGAGTAGCAGCAGGGTTTCCTACAACAGTTAATCCTATAATACAGTTTGGAGCTGTACCAGTATTTGTAGATGTAGATATTAAAACACACAATATAAATGCAGATTTAATAGAAGCAGCCATAACACCAAAAACCAAAGCAATAATGTTAGCCCATGCTTTAGGTAATCCATTTAATCTTGGCAAAGTTGTAGAACTTTGTAAAAAATATAATTTATGGTTAATTGAAGATACCTGTGATGCTTTAGGAGCTGAATACAATGGACAAAAATGTGGCACTTTTGGAGATATTGGCACCTTAAGTTTTTATCCTGCCCATCATATGACAATGGGAGAAGGAGGGGCCGTTTTTATGAATAACCCTGAATTAAAAGTTATTGCAGAATCGTTCAGAGATTGGGGTAGAGACTGTTACTGCCCTCCAGGATGTGACAATACTTGTGGTTGTAGATTTGAACAAAAACATGGAGATTTACCTTATGGTTATGACCACAAATATGTGTATTCACATTCTGGTTATAATTTAAAAATTACAGATATGCAAGCTGCTTGTGGTCTTGCTCAATTAGGTAAACTAGATTATTTCATAAAAAAAAGAAGAAGTAACTATACCTATTTACATAATAAATTACAGTCTCTAACAGATTTTTTACAATTACCAGAAGCAACGCCAAATAGCAACCCTTCTTGGTTTGGTTTTCCAATAACGTTAAAAGACGATTGTGGGGTAACTAGAGTAGACGTAACTAAATTCTTAGACTCAAATAAAATAGGATCTCGTTTGCTTTTTGCAGGAAATCTTTTAAAACAACCTTATTTTAAGGATGTAGAATATAGAGTTGTTGGAGATTTAAAGCATACAGATAAAACAATGAACGATACTTTTTGGATTGGAGTACAGCCAGCTTTAAATGAAGAACATTTAGACTTTGTAGCAGAAAAATTAGAAGAATTTTTTGGATTAAATTTCTAAATGAAAAAAGAAACTATTTTATTAACAGGAGCAACTGGTTTTTTAGGGAGTTATTTGTTAAAAGATTTTTTACAAAACAATTATAAAGTAATTATTTTAAAAAGATCAACGTCTAATACAAACAGAATTAAAGATTTCTCTAAACATTATAAAAGCTACAATATAGACGAGCTAAATTCTCTAAATACAGTTTTTGCAAATAATAAAATTAATATAATTGTTCATACTGCTTGTAGTTATGGTAGAAATAATCAAAGTATTGTTGATATAGTAAGAACCAACTTAATTTTTGGATTAAACTTAATGGAATTAGGAATTCAGAATAATGTTAAAACATTTATAAATACGGGTTCTCTTTTACCAAGAAACATTAATAACTATAGTCTGTCAAAATCACAATTATCTGATTGGCTAAAACAGTATTCAGATAAAATTCAATATATCAATTTAAAAGTTGAACATATGTATGGACCTAAAGATGATACAAAAAAATTTTTACCTTGGCTGATAAATGAAATGATTAGTAATAAAGAAGAAATTAAGTTGACAACAGGAGTTCAAAAGAGGGATTTCATATATATAGATGATGTCGTTTCTGCTTTTAATATAGTTTTAGAAAAAAGAAAACAGCTACCTAATTATTCTGAATTTGATGTTGGTACAAATAAATTTATACAAGTAAAAGATTTTGTTACCCAAATTTCAAAAGAATTAGAAAAACAAACAGAAAAACAAATTCTACCGAAATTAAAATTTGGTGCAATCGATTACAGAAAAGGAGATATAATGATTCCAGACTTGAACAATTCTAGTTTATTAGAACTTGGGTGGAGTCCAAAAGTTGAAATTGAAGAAGGAGTTCAAAAAATTTTAAAAAAATACTTATGAAATATTTAATAACAGGGGGATGTGGTTTTATTGGAAGCAATCTAGCTGCAGAAGTTTTGAAAAGAGGTGAAGAATTAGTTGTTTTCGACAACTTATTTAGATTCGGAAGTTCAAAAAATTTAGATTGGTTAAAAGAAAAGGGAGAATTTAAATATTATCCTTTTGATATCCGTAATTTAAATGATATAGAAACTGTAATAAAAGAAGAAAAACCTGATGTAGTTTTTCATTTAGCAGGTCAAGTAGCTATGACCACCTCAATTTCTAATCCTAGGTTAGATTTTGAAATAAATGCACTTGGGACTTTTAATTTATTAGATTCTATCAGAAAATATTCTCCTAATACAATGGTTTTATATTCTTCGTCAAATAAAGTTTATGGAGATTTTGAGGAACTAACATTCGAAGAAACAAAAACAAGATATGTATGTAAAGAATATCCTAACGGATTTGATGAGAGTTTACCACTAAACTTTCATTCTCCTTATGGGTGCTCAAAAGGTGCTGCAGATCAATACTTACTAGATTTTTATAGAATCCATAATATTAAAACTGTAGTTTTTAGGCATTCATCAATGTATGGAGGTAATCAGCATTCTACTATAGATCAGGGCTGGATTGGTTGGTTTTGCCAAAAGGCATTAGATATTAAAAATAATATTCCAAATAATAAATTTACTATTTCCGGAACAGGAAAACAGGTAAGAGATGTTTTACACGCAGATGATGTAGTTTCTTTGTATTTCGCTGCAGTAGATAATATAGATAAAGTAAAGGGTAAAGCTTTTAATATTGGTGGAGGTATAGAAAATAGTTTATCGTTATTAGAATTATTTAGTCATTTAGAAGAAATATTAAATATTAGAATAGATTTTAATAGACTTCCTCCTAGAGAAAGTGATCAATTATCATTTGTGGCAAATAATGATAAAATACAAAATTTAACTGGTTGGAAACCTTCAGTAAGCACAGAACAAGGACTTAAAAAAATGCTAAATTGGTTGTCTCAATAATTAATATTAATATTTAATGAAATTATCCATCTTAATACCTACATACAATAGGGCAGAATTTTTAATAAAAAACTTAAATATATTAGCAAGTTTTATAAAAAAATCTAACCATTTAAATCTTATAGAAATTATTATTGGTAATAACTGCTCCACAGATAATACAGATATACTGGTTGAAGATTTTATTCTTAATAATGAGTTAATTAACCTTAATTATTTTTTAAATAAAAATAATATTGGTTTAGAAAAAAATGCACTTACTGTTCTAGACAAAGCGAAGGGTGAATTTGTTATGTATTTAGGGGATGATGATTATTTAGATTTTGAATACTTTAAAAAAGTGATTAATCATATATCTATAAAGAATTCTTCTACTTCGGTAATATTGCCTAATTTACTACCAATAAATTTAAAAGAAGAAATTCTTGGAAATACTAGAGATAAAAAATCTAAAACTAAAATTTACAAAGCAGGGTTTAAAAATTGTTTAACAAACTCATGGAAAGGTCATCAACTAAGTGGATTGGTTTTAAGAAGAGATAATTTGTTAGAAGATTATAAAAGGTTTAATATTTCAAATATTTACCCTTTTATTTTCTTTGTATCATACCTATGTTTAAAAGGAGATACATATCATATTACAGAACATCCTGTTAAGGTTACAGAACCTGGGCAAGAAAAGAAAAATTGGGGATATGGTAAAGATGGTTTAATTAATGAAGTTTTTGATAATTATAAGAAATTACCACTAACAATAATTCAAAAGACTCGTTTACAATTGTATTTTTATAAAGTACAATCTTGGAGGCTTAGAATGTATTTTAATAAAGGATTTAGTATTTTTTTTAAAGCTTTTAAAAACATTTGGTTTTCAAGTAATGGCACTATTTTTTTTAAAATAATTTTTCCTCTTAATGTTATTATTGTATATATAATAAGTAAATATAATAGTTTAATAGGGAAGTATAATTAATTTATGAGCCTATTCAACTTAAATAACCCTTCCCGAAAAAAAACAGTTAAAATTTTAGCTATTGGAAATTATTTAACATTAGCTTTAGACATTGTACAAGGGCTTCTTTTTGTGCCTATTTTTATTTATTATTTAGGAAGTAGAATGTATGGTTTATGGCTAGGTACAGGTGGGGTAATAGCTATTTTATCTTTTCTAGATATGGGGATGGCTACATTATGCATTCAAAGAGTTGCAAGAGAGTATGGAAAAAAGAATTTTAAAAAAGTAGGATTATATTTTTTTAATGGGTTTCTTATAAATCTAGCTTTTATGACTATCTTATTTCTATTAGGTTTTATAGTTAGCCTTTTTCTAGATTCCTTGTTTCAAATGAATAAAGTTGAATTTAAAGAATTAAACTTAGCATTTTTATATTCACTAATAGCACTAATATGTGCTTTAATAAACAATACTGTAGAAGGTACTTTAAACTCTCTTCAAAAACCAGTTTTTCCTAAAATAACTCAAGTTTTTGGAGTTATAATAAGTATTATAGTAACGTACGTTTTATTGACTAAAAAAATAGGGGTTATAGCCATACCAATAGGGATGTTAGTGCGATATTTATTTGCTTTATTGCCAAATATAATATATTTAGTAATATTATTTTCTAAAAACAATATACCTATTTTTAAATATGATTTTGAAACTTTAAAAGATTATCTGCAACTTTCTCCAAGTGTATTTCTTTCCAAATTAGGAACTTCTTTAGTTGGTAATATAGAACCCACTTTAATTAATATATTTATTACACCTGAAATTGCAGTTTACTATTCAGTTACTAAAAAAGTAGGAGGTTTGGTAAAAACAATTTTGGATAGAGTTGGCGGTATAATATATCCCTCTTTATCACATTTATATGCTAGTGATGATGGTAAAGAATTTAAGAAATTTGTAATTGATTTAGTAAAGATTATTTTTCCTGTAACATTAATTGGTTTTTTAATGTTTGTTTTAATAAACGGGTTATTTGTAGATTTATGGGTAGGGTCAGAAAACTTTTTAGGTTACCTCATTACTTTTTTAATAGCATTATCTTTAATGTTTGGTTTTTTATCTAATTTTTCAAGTTATTTAATTTCAACTACAGGAGATATTAAATATCCAAGCCTTATGGTTTTTTTTGAATCTATTTCAAAACTAATTTGTTTGTATTTCTTTTTAAGTATAATTGGCGTAAAAGGCTTACCATTATCATTATTTATTGTAAGTGTTATATTTTTTATTATTTATATTAGAAGATGGAGAAATCATATTAATTTAAATCAATTAGAAAAGAAAGACCTTTTTAATTCAATACTAAAATCTTTTATTACCTTTACAGTAATTATTGGTTTGGCTTTTAGTTATACACAATACTATACAATTAAATCTCCAATTTTTTTAATCCTGATATTTTCTGGAACACTCTTATTTTGTAGTATTGTTTTAATAAATCAGAATACGTTAATGAAACAATTTTTAATTAAAAAGTTTAAAAGAAAAAGATGAGCATAAAAAAAATTAATAAAAAATCAATTATTTTTCCAGAACTTGTACCTTTTATTGTACCAGATTTCGAGAAACACAATCAAGAAATAATTCCAAAAGTATTATCTTTTACAAACAAAGATTCTAAAGAATGGTTTAATGAGTTTGTCACTGTTGTAGAAAGTAAAATAAGTAAAGAATTTTATCCAATTGTTAGAATGAGTGATGGAGAATATCAATTTCTTCTCGGAGATGTTGCTCCAATTTATCATTCAGATATAGTTTCTTTTGCAAAGTCCTCTTTTATGCATTTTTTAAGGAAACTCAAGAAAACAAAAGATTTTAAAGCGGCTACACTTCCAGGAGTTTCATCTGGCACTTATACTAAAGATGAAATTAATGATATAATGATGCAATATGGAAAATGGATGAAAACTTTATCAGAAAAAGGAGTAATTGCATTGCATTTAACATATTCTAAAAAATCTTTTCAAGATAAATTTCATCATCATTTAAAAAAATGGTTTGTCAACAATAATATTGTTTTAAACAAAAATAATTATTACCCATTTTACTTTGTTTATGCTTTATTAAGAGGAGAAAGTAGAAAAAGAATTTTCAAAAATAATAGAATACTTGTTATACACAGTGCTGTTGATGATAAAAGAGAAAAAATAAAAAAATCTTTGTATAGTGAAGGGGTTTCAAATGTAGAGTGGCTAAAAATTTCATCATCAAGATCATTATTTGATCAAATAGATGTTAATAGTTTTGTTGGAAAAGTAGATTTAGTATTTTTAGGTGCTGGTGTAGGTAAGCCTAACATTATGGTGCAACTAGAAAAATTGAAAGTACCTTGTATTGATGCAGGATTTGTTTTTGAAGTTTGGGCAGAAGATGATAATAAATGGAAAAGACCATTTATGGTTAATGATAAGGATTGGGATATAGATAAAATTAAGTTTTTATAGAAAATGAAAACAGTTTTATTTATTCAGCATGCTTCTGGTTTTGGAGGCTCTGCAATGAGCCTAATTTATACTTTAAAAGCAATAGAAAAGTATTACAATAACCAATATAAGTTACTTATAGCATTAGCAAAATGGACTCCAGAAATAGCAGGATATTATAAAAAAGAAGGGTTTGAGGTTGTAGAAAATGAATGGATTGATACATATGAGCATACGCAAGGCGTTTCTTATGATTTATGGAAAATAAATGGATTGCTAAAAGAAATAAAACAGCAAAAAAACATCTCTAAAGCAAAAATTAAAACAAAACTACTACTTGATAAAGTAAAGCCAGACATTGTACATTTAAACTCAGTTGTACTTTTAGGAAGCGCATTAGCAGTTAAAGAAAATAATATTCCTTTAGTTTGGCATATAAGAGAACCTTCTGTAAAAGGTATGTTTGGTCTTAGACGTTCTAAAATTAGAAAATGTTTAAAAAAACTAGCAAATGATGTAATTTTTATTTGTAATGCTGATAAAAAATCTTGGGGAAACCCTAGTAACGGAACAACAGTTTACAATTTTGTAGACTTTAATGTTTTTGATTATAATATGCCTAAACCTCAAAAAGTAGAGAATAAGTATATAGATAAAAATAGTTTTAATATTCTTTTTTTAGGAGGAGTCTCAGAAATTAAGGGAGGTTTATATTTAATAAAAGCTTTAAAAGAGCTAATTATTAAATATCCAAATAAGAAAATTCAACTATTATTTCCTGGAGGAGATTATAATGAGCCTGATTATTTATTATATAGATTAATGAAAAAAATATTACCGTTATTTGGCTCTAGCACTCATTCACAAAAAATTGAAAAAGAAATAAAGAAACTACCAAATAAAGAAGTTATTATTCGTTTTAAATTTGTTAAAAATGTAGCATTACTTTTTTGTGTTTCAGATTTGTTGGTTTTTCCGTCAACAAGACCACATTTTGCCAGACCTGTAATAGAAGCAGGAGCTATGAAAACTCCTGTAATAGGTTCTAAATTGGGAGGTGTAGAAGAACTCATTTTTAATGGTAAAAATGGTTATTTTGTTACGCCAAAAAATGCTGTAGAAATCAAAGATAAAATAGAGATCTTTTTAAATGACGAAGTTCTATTAAAAAAAATGGGAGAAAATGGATATAATTTAGCAGTAAAAAAATACAATGCACAAAATAATATTGGTCAAATTACCGAAATTTATCGAAAACTATAAGTAAGATGTATTTTAATAATTACATATTTGGTTTTTTATACTTTTTTTTAGCATTAATTTATGTATGGTATTTTACATCTAGTAATAAGTATTTTATATTAAAAAAAGTAAATAAAAAATTATCTCAACTATTAGTTGTTTCTCTTCTTTGTATATTATTATCCTTTTTTGTTTATGAGTTAAGAGGTACTAGTAGCGCACACGAAGCAAAAATAGATTTTGAAAGAATTATTTCTTTTTTAACCATTTTTGTCTTACCATTTTCATTATTTAAAAAAAAAATATTTTACAAACCTAAAGCAGTACATCGTTTTTGTTTATTAGCATTTGTTTTCACATTATTAACCTCTATATCTTTGTTTGTTGCTGGTAATGGTAAATCTGCTTTTCCTGGAAATATTTTTGGATCTACTACAGTAAGTCTATCTTTAGTATCTGCTTTTTCTTTCTTTGGCTTATTTTATTATACAGAGTATGGAAAAAAAATAGGTTTAGTACTTTGTATTTTAGCTTACATTACTTGTTTAGGAAGTTTAGCAAAATGGAATTTTGTTATAGATATAATAATGCCTTTTTTGCTTTTTAAAAGTTGGAAAAAAAAAGTTGGAAAAAGCTTTTCAAAAAAAGTTCTACTTTATGTAGCCCTTTTTTGTGGAACATTTTTTTTGGTAATTAAAAGTGATGCCTTATTAACAAAATTTGCACAGTTAAATGAATATAATACTTTTGATGATTATATAAATAGTAGAGTTTTGAGAAGTAAAACATCTTCTAGTAATATAGATTCTGGTATTGCTTTTGAAATTAGCTCAGATGGTGGAATTAAAGATGGGGCCAGATTAGCAATGTGGTCTGATTTACTAACACGAACTATAGATTCACCTCTAACAGGCTTAGGTCTTGGTGTAAGAGCTTTTGACCAAATGAAAATTTACATAGAAGATCATAGTTTATTTGTTTTTTCTATTGTAAGGTTTGGTTTTATTCTAGGAATTATCTTTATAGTTTATATTTTTAAAGTTTTTAAAGCTTTTTATCATATAACCAGAATAAATAGTAAAAACTCTTTGGTCAAATTTATTTTCTTAGGAATGATATTAAATTTTTTATTTCAGTCTAATGTTGGTAATATTTGGGGACAATCTATAATAAATCTAGGTTTAGGTTTAGTTATTTATTTTTTTATGAAACCAAAAAATATTATTAAACCAACTAATTAATATGGATTTTAGTAAATTTAAATTAAAAATTAATGACCGTTATTCTTTAACACCACTTTTAACTGTTGAAAAAGATAACATAAAGGAACTATTTAAAAATAGAAGAACTGTTTACATATGTAATTATCCTGATGAAAGTTGGTATAAAAAACACGGTTTTAAACAAACTACAAATTACAGTATCGAAAAAAAACACCGTTTTTTTAAACTATTAAATAAAGGTGCTAAAATTTTAAGTTTAACAGAAGATTCAAAAATAAAAAAAGAAACAAAATCTTATAGTACAAAAGAGGTCATTCATTTCGGAAGTAAGTTTAATGGAAGAATTGGTCAGCTATTTATGATGTTAAAACTAATAAAATGGCTATATGTAAATAGAAAAACTTATGATTCTTGTTTGTGCTATAATTTTTACCCAGCTGAAATATCTAGTGTTTTTTTTGCAAAATTTTTTTTAAGTAAAACTATTATTTTAGATTTTGAAGATGATTATTTATCAAGAAACCACCATCTCTTTTACAGAATATATTTTAATTTTGTAAAGAAAATACCTGATTACATTATTTGTATAAATACTAATATGAAAAAGTATTTTAAAAATCAGAAAACTTTTGTTTTTAATGGTTTTATTAATCTAGGTTACTTAGATACTATTAATATAAATTATAACAAAAAAATTATTTTTTTATATGCTGGGGCATTAGATAGTATTAGAGGAGTGGATTTAATACCAAAGATTGTTGAAAAATTGAAAGAAAAAAATTGCAATTTTAAAATTTTGATTACTGGAAGTGGTCCATTTGAGAAAAAAGTTAAAAACTGGAATCTAAAAGAAGTTCATTTCTTGGGCTTCCTTGATTCAAAATCCTACGAAGAAGTTTTAATTAAAGCTGATATATGTTTAGTACTACAAAAACCAGACTTGCCGTTTTCTAAAGGCTCTTTTCCATCTAAAATAGAATATTATAGCAAATATAAAAAACTTATCTACAAAGTAGATTTAAATAATTGATTATATGAAAAAAAGAAAAGTTTGTTTTTTTTCAAAGTCAGGAAAAGAACAAATCTTAAGAGAGCAATACTCTATACAAGATATAAATATTTTAAAAGAATTGGGGTTTAAAGTAGTTATTGCAACTAAATTTTCTGAGATTCCATGGAACTGTAGTTTTTATTTTTCTTGGTGGGCAAGTGGTAGCATACTGCCGTACATTGTAGCTCTAATAACAAGAAAACCAATAATTGTTGTAGCTGGCGGTAACGAAGCAATGTTTTATAAAGACTCATTATCAGGTAAACCAAAAGGATATTTAGCAACAAGTTTTATAAAAAAAATAGCAGTAAAAATAACTTTAAAATTTAGTAATGTCGTTCTTGTTGTTTCAGAATTTATGAAAAAAGATGTTTTAAAGTTAGGTGCTAAAAAAGTAATAAAGGTATACAATTCTGTAAATACTAATAAATTTATTCCAAATAATTTAATAAGGAATGAAATAACAACTATTTTTAGATTTGATAAAGATGTAGTAGAGTTAAAAAGAGGAATGGTTTTATTAAAGGCAATTCCATTGGTTGTTAAACAATTTCCAAATCAAATATTTACCTTTATTGGAGGTTATGGAGATGCTTTAGAAGAAATGAAAATTTTATCAAAAAAATTATATATAGAAAATAATGTTAGATTTATTAATGAAATACCAAATGAAGAAATAGTATTTTGGATGCAAAAATCTAAAATTTATGTTCAAATTAGTGATACTGAGACATTTGGAGTAGCCGTTGCAGAAGCTATGAGTTGTGAAACCCCCGTTTTAATTAGTAAGAGAGGTGCATTACCAGAATTAGTTGGCAATTTAGGTGTTTATGCAAATCATAACGATTATGAAGATGTTTCTAAAAAAATAATTGAAATGTTAGAAATGAGTAATGAAGAAAAAAAGAATTTAGGTCGTAAATTAAGAAAAAGAATTTTAGAAAACTTTACTTTTGCCCATAGAAAAAATGAAATTGAGAAAATTATTAACAAAATAGTTATAAAATAATGAAAAGAGAATATCAAATATGCACAAATTGTGTAATGGATACATCAGATTCTAGAATTCAATTTGATAAAAATGGAGTTTGTGATCATTGTAATGATTTTGAAGTTAATGTAAAACCTAATTGGTTTCCGAATGAAGAAGGAAAAAAAAGGTTAGAAAGTACAGTCGCAAAAATTAAAGCTGATGGTAAAAATAGAGACTTTGATTGCATACTTGGTATGAGTGGTGGTGTAGATAGTTCTTATTTATTGCACTTAGCTGTTAAAGAATTAGGTTTAAGACCATTAGTTTTTCATGTAGATGGAGGTTGGAATTCTGAGTTAGCTGTAAATAATATTCAAGTAATGATAGATAAACTTGGTCTTGATTTATTTACAGAAGTTATTAATTGGGAAGAAATGAAAGATTTTCAATTAGCTTTCTTCAAATCTGGAGTACCACATATAGATATTCCTCAAGACCATGCTTTTGTGGCAACCTTATACAATTTTGCTGATAAACATAATATTAAGTATATTTTAAACGGAGGTAATATATCTACAGAATGTGTTAGAAACCCTATGGAATGGCTCTATTATGGTACAGATATGGCTCAAATTAATGATATAAAAAGTAGATTTAGTACAATAAAAATGGAAAGTTATCCATTTAGCCCAATCTTAAGACACAAGTTTTATTTAAAATATATCAGAAAAATTCAAGTAGTAAAACCTTTAGATAATTTAAATTATATTAAAGAAGATGCTTTAAAATTGTTAGCAGATGAATATGGTTGGAAACCCTACCCACAAAAACATTTTGAATCTAGATTTACTAAATTTTTTGAAGGGTATTGGTTGCCAGAGCGTTTTGGGTTTGATACACGTAGAG
Organism: Polaribacter sp. 2405UD43-2; assembly: GCF_058147125.1. NCBI lineage: Bacteria > Pseudomonadati > Bacteroidota > Flavobacteriia > Flavobacteriales > Flavobacteriaceae > Polaribacter > Polaribacter sp. 2405UD43-2. Next base: position 55,250 of record NZ_JBYVJX010000003.1, read on the forward strand.
TACAATTTTCTAGTTTAATATTAACAGGTCAACTTTCTAGAGAAGAAGCATTAAAAAAAATAGAAAAACCAGCTTATAATCCAGAAACAATAGATGATGAGTTTAATTATATAGCAACAAAATTAGGAATAACATCAGAGGAGTTAAGAAGTTATTTTAATATGCCAAAAAAATTCTATTGGGATTATAAAAACCAAGAAAAAATATTTAATATGGGTGCTAAAATGTTGCAGAGATTTGGAGTTGAAAAAGCAATTAAAAGATGATCACTATTGTAGACTATGGTTCGGGCAATATTAATGCAATTACAAATATTTATGAACTTTTAAAAATACCATACTCAATTGCATCTGAACCTTCTCAAATTGAATTGGCAGAAAAAATTATTCTTCCTGGGGTAGGTTCTTTTGACTATTGTATGTCTAAACTAAATAATTCTGGATTAAAAAGCATTTTAAATAAAAGAGTGTTAGAAGATAAAATACCCGTTTTAGGTATTTGCATTGGGCTTCATATTATGACAGAAAAAAGTGAAGAAGGTACCCTTCCAGGTTTAGGTTGGATTAAAGGAACTGTTAAAAAATTTGATGAATCTAAATTAAAAGAAAAACCAAAAGTTCCTCATATGGGATGGAATTCTATTGAAGTAAAAGCAGTAGATAAGCTGTTTAAAGATATAAATCAAGATCAAGGTTTTTATTTTATTCATAGTTATTATGTAGAAGTTTCGAGTAAAGAAAATATAATGACAACCACCAACTATGGAGAAGGTTTTGTTTCTGGTGTTACATCGTCAAATATTTATGCAGTCCAATTTCATCCAGAAAAGAGTCATAGCAATGGTATGAAATTATTAAAAAACTTTTCAGAATTTTAAATATGTTAAGACCAAGAATAATTCCTAGCCTTTTAGTTCATAAAAAAGGATTAGTTAAAACAGAAGAGTTTAAACAATCTAAATATGTTGGAGATCCAATAAACGCAGTGAAAATTTTCAATGAAAAAGAAGTTGATGAACTTATAGTTTTAGATATTGATGCTACAATTGAAAATAGAGGTCCAGATTTTGAAATGATTAAAAACTTAGCAATTGAGTGTAGAATGCCTTTTTGCTATGGAGGAGGGGTTACTACGGTAGAAGAAGCAAAAAAAATAGTTCAATTAGGAGCAGAAAAAGTAGCCTTTAGTGCCGCAGCAATTAATAACCCAAAACTTTTAAACGAAGTAGGAAGCGTTATAGGAAGCCAAAGTGTTGTAGTGGTGTTAGATTATAAGAAAAAAGGTCTTTTTGGAAAATTAGAAATTTTTACTCATAACGGTAAAAAAGCAACTGGAGTTAATCTTTTTGATTTTATAAAAAAACTTGATAACATTGGAATCGGAGAAATTGTTTTAAACTCCATAGAAAGAGATGGTAAAATGAAAGGCTATGACATTGCAACAATAGAAAAAGTTAGAAATATATTTCAGGGGCCTATTACAGTTTTAGGAGGAGCAGGAAGTTTTCAGCATATAAAAGAACTAACAAATAGATTTAAGATTATTGGTGCAGCAGCAGGAAGCCTTTTTGTATTTAAAGGGAAATATAAAGCAGTATTAATTAATTATCCCTCTTTTGAAGAAAAGAAAATGTTTTTATAAAAACATAGAAGAAAGAAACAAAAATGAAACAAATACTACAGTCCTTTAAAACAGGAGTTACAGAATTAGCAGAATTACCTTCACCAAAGGTAAAATCAGGTCAGGTACTTATTAAAACTACTCGCAGTTTAGTATCATTAGGTACAGAAAGAATGTTGGTAGAGTTTGGTAAAGCTTCGCTGATACAAAAAGCAAGACAACAACCAGATAAAGTAAAAATGGTTTTAGATAAAATTAAAACAGAAGGTTTAATGCCAACTATAGAAACTGTTTTTAATAAGTTAGAACAACCACTTCCGTTAGGATATTGTAATGTAGGAGAAGTAATAGCAGTTGGTAAAGGTGTAACCGATTTTAAAGTAGGCGACAGAGTAGCTTCAAATGGGCAACATGCAGAATTTGTTTCTGTACCACAAAATTTAGTAGCGCATATTCCAGATAATATTTCTGATGAAGAAGCAGCTTTTACAGTAATTGGTTCTATTGGTTTACAAGGAATTAGATTGATAAATCCAACAATGGGAGAAACTGTTGTAGTTATTGGTTTAGGTCTCATAGGTTTATTGACTGCTGAAATGTTAGTGGCAAATGGCTGTAAAGTAATTGGTTACGATTTAGATGATGCTAAAGTAGAAATTGCCAAAAGTAAAGGTGTAATAGCTTTTAATCCGTTAAAAGGAAATGATCCAGTTAAATTTGTAAATAACGAAACCAACAATATTGGTGCAGATGCAGTGTTAATAACAGCTTCAGCAAAAACCAACGATATTATTTCTCAAGCTGCACAAATGAGTAGAAAAAGAGGAAGAATTGTTTTAGTTGGTGTAATTGGCTTAGACATTTCAAGAGCCGATTTTTACGAAAAAGAATTAAGTTTTCAAGTATCTTGTTCTTACGGTCCCGGAAGATATGATGATGATTATGAGTTTAAAGGAATAGATTATCCGTTACCGTTTGTTCGTTGGACAGAAAAACGAAATTTTGAAACCGTTTTGCAATTGATTTCCTCTGGAAAATTAGCAGTAAAAGAATTAATTTCTGAAGTAATTCCGTTAGAAAAATACGATAAAATTTATGGAGATATTGGCAATTCAAAATCAATAGCCTCAATTATTAAATATAATGAAAACAGTACTCCAGAACATACCATTGTTGTAAATAAAAAAGAAACTTCTCCAACAAAAGGCGGAATAGGTATTATTGGTGCAGGGAATTTTACTAAAATGACAATGTTACCAGCCTTAAAAGGTACAAACGCAAATATTAAGCATATTGTTTCTTCAGGAGGTGTAAACGGAACCGCATTAGCACAGAAACACAATATTGCGCAAAGTACAACAGATTACGATTTAGTTTTAGACGATAAAGATGTAGATTTAGTAATGATTACTACGCGCCATAATCTGCATGCAGATATGGTAATTAAAGCATTAGATAAAGGCAAACACGTGTTTGTAGAAAAACCTTTAGCTTTAAATAACGAAGAATTACAAGCCATAGAAGCATCGTATCAAAAGAATAACGGAACCTTAATGATTGGTTTTAATCGTCGTTTTTCGCCACATACACAAAAGATAAAATCTTTAGTTGGTAATGCACCAATGAATATTGTTGCTACAATGAATGCAGGAGCAATTCCACCAGAAGTTTGGGTACACGATATGGCAGTTGGTGGAGGAAGAATTATTGGAGAAGCGTGTCATTATTTAGACTTAATGGTCTTTTTATCAGGAAGTAAAATAAAATCGGTTTGTATGAATGCGTTAGGAGAAAATCCTTCAGAAAATACAGACAACGCCTCTATTTTAGTAAAGATGGAAAACGGCTCAACAGGAGTTGTAAATTATTTTGCTAACGGAGCAAAGTCTTATGCTAAAGAGCGTTTAGAGGTTTTTTCTCAAGAAAAAGTGTTAATAATGGATAACTTTATTAAAACTTCTGGCTATGGCGTAAAAGGTTTTTCTAAATTAAAAACCAAGTTAGATAAAGGTCATAAAGCACAATTTGGTCTAATTGTAGAAAAGATAAAACAAGGGTCTGTTGAGTTAATTCCTTATGAAGAATTAGTAAACGTTACCAAAGCAAGTTTTGCCGCAATACAAAGTTTAAAAGAAGGTTCTTGGGTTACTATTGAGTAAGTTTTATAATCCATTAAAATACTTATGATACAAAAAACAAAAAGAATTCTTAACCTCATTTCCAATATGGGAATGAGGTATGTTTTTTTTAGAATTTGGTATATCGTTAAAACCAAGTTAGGTTGGCAAAAGAAAACTTTTCCTATAAACCCTGATTTTAAAAAGTATATTAGTTTACAAGAATGGAAAGATAATTTACAACCCTTCTTTTTCTACGGAAAAGATATTGAAGGATTAAAGAAAAATCCAACCGAAGAATTAAAAACTAATTTTCAAAATATTAAAAAAGGGATTTATACTTTTTTTAATAAAACCAAAATAGATTTAGGAACTGATTATGATTGGGTCACAAATCCATCTACCAATTATAAATACAATATCAATAAACACTGGTCAGAAATTCAAGATTTATCTGTAGAAGCTGGTGATATAAAATATGTCTGGGAAAAAGCTCGTTTTTCTTTTTTGTATGATATTATTCGATACGATTATCATTTTCAAGAAGATCAATCCCAATTTGTATTTCAACAAATAGAAGATTTTATAGACAAAAATCCAATCAATCAAGGACCAAATTACAAATGTAGTCAAGAAATTAGTTTGCGTATTTTAAACTGGACTTTTGCACTATATTATTATAAAGATTCTAAGTATTTAACCGAAGATGTATTTGCTAAAATAATGCACATAATATATTGGCAGATACATCACGTATATCATAATATTCATTTCTCAAGAATTTCAGTAAGAAACAATCACGCGATTACAGAAACGTTAATGTTGTATTTGTCTGATAAATTGTTTCCGTTTTTACCAAACGTAAAAAAATGGAGTAAAAAAGGAAAAGCTTGGTTTGAACAAGAAATAGCATATCAAATATATCCAGACGGAACTTTTTTACAATTTTCAATGAATTACCACAGAGTAGTAATTCAATTATTAACTTGGGCAATTCAACTTTCAAAATTAAATAAAGATACATTTAAAGATGTAGTTTATAAACGCGCAGAAAAATCATTATATTTTTTAGATGTTTGTTCAGATACAGTTACAGGAAAGTTGCCAAATTATGGGTCTAATGATGGTGCATTGTTTTTTAAATTAACAAATAATGATTATAGAAATTATCGTTCGCAATTAGATGATTTACGAGCGGTTTTAAAAGGATATACAAACTACAATTCTAAAAGTTCTTTTTGGTACGGAATACAACCAGAAAATAAAGAACCAGAACAAATTCCAGAATTAAACGAATTCAAAAATAGTGGGTATTTTATACTTCAAGAAGATAACACAAAAACATTTATTCGTTGTGGAAGTTATAAAGATAGACCTTATCAGTCTGATAATTTGCATTTAGATATTTGGGTAAATGGAGAAAACATTTTGAGAGATAATGGCTCATATAAATATAATACAGAGAAAGAATTTGTAGATTATTTTAACGGTTCAGAAGGACATAATACCGTTAGTATTGATGGTGAAAATCAGATGCAAAAAGGGGGACGATTTATTTGGTATTATTGGGTTAAAAAAGCAGAAGCATTTTTCAGAAAAGAAAAAAACAATTTTGTTTTCTTCGGAAAAATAAAAGCATACAAACAATTGGGTAATAATATTTATCATCAAAGAAAAGTTACAAAAACTATTGCTAAGAACAATTGGATTATAGAAGATGAAATTGAAATGCCAGAGCGTAAAGTATGTTATCAATATTGGCATTTCCCTAAAGAATATAAAGATAAAATAACAATAACTTCAGTTGATAAAAATAATAAAGTTCTAGAACCAATTATAGAAGATAAATGGTATTCTAGTTATTATGGTGTTAAAGAATCATCTTTAAGGCTTACATTTGCATCGCAAACAAAATCATTTAAGACAAAAATTAGTTTAAAAGAATGAGAATATTATTAATTCATCAATATTTTTTAGAAAAAGGAGATGGCGGAGGTTCTCGTTTTAATGAGATGACAAAAACTTGGTCAGAACAAGGTCATAATGTTACTGTATTGGCAGGAATGGTACATTATAATACTGGTAAAAAACCAGAAAAGTATAAAGGTAAGTTTACTTTTAAAGATTTAGCTTTTTATAAAGATGTAGATGTTATACGTTGTCACGTTTCAGAAAGTTATAACGTGAGTTTTTTAGGGAGATTATGGGCATATTTTTCGTTTGTTTTTTCAAGTATTTATGCAGGGTTATTTAAAGTAAAAGGGAAATATGACGTTGTTTTGGTAACATCTCCACCACTTTTTGTAGGTATAACAGCTTATGTTTTATCTTTAATAAAACGTATTCCTTTTGTTTTTGAAATTAGAGATTTATGGCCAGAGTCTGCTATAGACACAGGTGTACTTCAAAATAAAATTATTATAAAATTTGCTTATTGGTTTGAAAGTTTTATTTACAAAAGAGCAAAATTAATTAACGTTTTAACTCCAGCATTTAGAGATAAATTAATACAAGAGAAAAATGTACCCAAAGAAAAAGTAATTTTTATACCCAATGCAGCAGATTTTTCTTTGGCAGAAAAAATACAAGAAGATAAATCTTTCAACGCTAAAGCTTTTAAAAAAGATATAGGATTAGAAGGTAAATTTGTAATTACCTATGTTGGAGCACACGGAGTTGCTAATCACTTAATTCAATTAGTAGACGCCGCAGAAAAACTACAAGAAACCAATGTGGTTTTTCAATTAATTGGCGCAGGAATGCGAAAAGAAACTTTACAGCAAGAAGTTAAAAAAAGAGATTTAAAAAATGTAATTTTTAGAGACCCAGTAGCAAAAGCAGAAGTGTTTAAATATATTTTAGCATCAGATGTTGGAGCTTCAGTTTTAAAAAAAGTAGATACATTTAAAACTATTTATTCTAATAAAACATTTGATTATATGTCTTGTAAAAAACCAATTTTATTAGCAATTGATGGTGTTTCTAGAGAGTTGGTAAACAATGCAAACTGTGGAGAATATGTAGAGCCTGAGAATGTTGAAGATATTGTAAGAGGTGTAAAAAAAATGATGAATTTGAATTTAGAAGAAATCGATTCTTTAGGAAATTCTGGTTATCAATATGCTAAAAAATATTTTGATAGAGATATTTTAGCTAAACAATATATTACTAAAATAGAAAAAAATGTATAGAATTTTTTTTAAGCGTTTTTTTGATATTATTATTGGATTGATAGGGTTAGTTGTCTTTGGTCCTTTTTTTATCATTATTTTTTTAGTTTTATTATACAATAACAATGGCACTCCTTTTTTTTACCAACATAGACCAGGTAAAAATGGTCAAATTTTCAATGTCATTAAGTTTAAAACTATGAATGATAAAAAAGATAAAGATGGTAATTTATTACCAGATTCTTTAAGGTTAACAAGTGCGGGTAAATTTATAAGAAAAACATCTTTAGATGAGTTACCACAACTGTTAAATGTTTTAAAAGGAGATATGGCTATAATTGGTCCTAGACCATTATTGCCTGAATATCTTAACTTATATAATAAAAGACAAAAGAAAAGACATTTGGTTAAACCAGGAATATCAGGTTGGGCACAGGTAAATGGGAGAAATGCAATAAGTTGGGAGCAAAAATTTGAATATGATGTTTGGTATGTTGAAAACCTATCCTTTGCATTAGACGTAAAAATATTCTTTCTGACTTTTTTAAAAGTTTTTAGATCTGAAGGAATAAATACTCAAAATCAGGCTACTACAACTAAATTTACTGGAAATGGATAGTATTTGTCTTTTTGGTGCAAGTGGTCATGGTAAAATTGTTAAAGATGTTGCTTTAAATCAAAATAAAGTAATTGAAGCTTTTTTTGATGATGATCCGAAATTAAAATTCTTGCATAATATACCAGTATTCACTTTTGATAAAATAAAAAATTACCCAGAACATAGCTTTATAATTAGTATTGGTAACAATAAAATTAGAGAACAGTTAAGTCGTAAAATAAAAAATCCTTTTACTTCTCTTATAGATAAAAGAGCATCAATAGACCCAACTGTAAGAATCTCTGAAGGTACAGTAGTTGTGGGGGGAGCAATTGTAAATGCTGATTCCAAGATAGGTAAACAAGTAATTATAAACACATCATCAGTAGTAGAACATGATTGTTGTCTTGGTGATTTTGTACACATATCTCCCAATGCGACCATTACAGGAAATGTTAGTATTGGAGAAGGTACACATATTGGTGCAGGAGCAATTATAATACCCAATATAAAAATAGGTAAATGGGCTATAATTGGAGCTGGGTCAGTAATCATTAAAGATGTTCCTGATTATGCTGTTGTAGTTGGTAACCCAGGAAAAATTATAAAATATAATAAGTAGTAATGAAAGAAAAAATATGGCTTTCTTCACCCCATATGGGAGGAAATGAGATGAAATATGTTAAAGAAGCCTATGATACTAATTGGGTAGCACCTTTAGGCCCAAACGTAACAGGTTTCGAACAAAATTTAGAGAATTATATAGGAGAAGATGCTAAGGTTGCTTGTTTATCTTCTGGTACAGCAGCCTTACATTTAGCATTAATTTTATCTGGAGTAACTCAAAACGATGAGGTAATTTGCCAAAGTATGACATTCTCTGCATCTGCAAATCCCATAGTTTATCAAGGAGCTAAACCAATTTTTATAGATAGCGAAAAAGATACTTGGAATATGTGTCCAATCTCTTTAAAAAAAGCTATAAAAGATTGTATTTCTAAAGGAAAAAAGCCAAAAGCTATAATTGTAGTTCATTTGTACGGAATGCCAGCTAAAATGGACGATATTTTAGCAATAGCTAAGAAATATGAAATCACTTTAATAGAAGATGCAGCTGAAGCTTTAGGTTCGACATATAAAGGTCAAAAATGTGGAACTTTTGGAGATTTTGGAATTCTTTCTTTCAACGGAAATAAAATTATCACAACATCTGGAGGTGGAGCTTTAGTTTGTAAAACAGATAAAGCAAAACAAAAAGCAATTTTTTTAGCAACACAAGCAAGAGATAATGCGCCACATTATCAACATTCGGAGATTGGTTATAATTATAGAATGAGTAATATTGTTGCGGGTATTGGTCGTGGTCAAATGGAAGTTTTAGATAAGCATATTGAACTTCGTAGAGAAATGAATCAATTTTATCAAAAACTTTTTAAAGATGTGGATGGAATAACTATTTTTACAGAACCCACTTCAGATTATTTTTCTAACCATTGGTTAAGTTCTATAATAGTTGATGAATCTAAAACAGGTTTTTCTAGAGAAGATTTACGTTTAAAATTATTAGAAGACAATATAGAATCTCGCCCACTTTGGAAACCCATGCATTTACAACCCGTTTTTAAAGATTGTAAATATTTTGGAAATACAGTTTCAGAAAAGTTATTTAATAAAGGTTTGTGTTTACCTTCCGGTTCTAATCTTACAAAAAATGATTTAAATAGAATTACAAAGTCAATCAATAAAATTTTGTAAATTAGCTTATGAAATAATTATTATGTTAAGAGATTTTTTTATTAAGGCATTAAATAAATATGCTTCTAGGTGGTTAGTTTTATTTGTAGATATTGTTTTAATATGTTTTTCATTTATTGTTGCTTATTCAATAAGATTTAACTTAAGCTTTGATTATGATACCTCTCATTTAATTAGTCAATTGCCTATTGTAATTATGGTTGCTGCTTTTAGTTTTCTTATTGTGGGTTCATATAAAGGGATTATAAGGCACACAGGTACTAAGGATGCTTTTAATGTTTTTATAGGGGTGTCAATTTTTAGTATAATTATAGCCTTTTTAGTAATAGTTAACCAGCTTTTTGTTTTTAGTAAGGCTTTTACCATCCCAAAATCGATAATTCTAATTCACTATTTAGTATCTGTATTTGTTTTAATAATTAGTAGATATATTTTTAAAGCTTTTTATGAGGTTATATCAACAGAAATAAAATCAATAACAAATGCACTTATTTACGGTGCAGGAGATTCAGGAATAATTACATATGGGGCATTAAATAGAGATAAAAAAAACAATTATGATATTGTTGGTTTTATTGATGATGACAATAATAAAATAAATAAAAAAATTGATAGAATTAGAATTTACAGTCCCGAAAAAATAGATGAAAATTTCATAGAAAAAAATAATATTAATGAAGTTATTATTTCTATACAAAATTTAAAATCTAATAAACTGCTAGAAATTACAGACAAATTAATAAAATTAAAGGTTAAAGTAAAAATTGTACCACCATTATCAAAATGGATTGAAGGAGATTTAAAAGCAAATCAAATTAAGCAAGTTAATATTGACGATTTGCTTGATAGAGAACAAATTTTAATTGACAATCCTATCGTTAAAAGAGAGGTAAATAATAAAGTAATTCTTGTAACAGGAGCTGCAGGATCTATAGGAAGCGAAATATCTAGACAGTTAAGCTTGTACAGTTGTAAACTTATTGTATTGGTAGACCAAGCAGAATCACCACTTTATGATCTTGAGCAAGAATTAAAACAAAAAGGGATTACAAACTTTGTCGCTATTGTTTCTGATGTTAGAGATAAATATAAAATTTCTAGAATTTTTGAAAAATATAAACCACAAAGAGTTTTTCATGCAGCAGCTTATAAGCATGTTCCATTAATGGAAAAATCACCCTATGAAGCCATAAAAATTAATGTTTTAGGAACCAAAAATTTAGCTGATTTGTCTATAAAAAATAACATAGAACGATTTGTAATGGTTTCAACTGATAAAGCAGTTAACCCTACAAATGTTATGGGTGCTTCTAAAAGAATTGCAGAATTATATATTAGTTGTGTAAGCAAGCAAACAAAAATTACAAAATTTACAACTACTAGATTTGGAAATGTTTTAGGATCTAATGGTTCAGTAATACCATTATTTAAAAGACAAATAGAAAATGGAGGTCCGTTAACAGTAACTCATAAAGATATTACAAGATATTTTATGACAATTCCTGAAGCGTGCAGTTTAGTTTTAGAAGCAGGAACAATGGGTAATGGAGGTGAAATTTACATTTTTGATATGGGTAAATCAGTCAAGATTTTTGAAATTGCAAAAAGAATGATTTACTTGTCTGGATTAAAATATCCAGAAGATATTGATATTAAAATAACAGGTTTAAGGCCAGGAGAAAAACTATATGAAGAGTTGTTAGCCAATGGAGAAAATACAGTCAAAACTTACCATGAGAAGATTATGATAGCTAAGACTCAAGAAGTTGATTATGCCATTGTAAAATCTAAAATAGATTTACTTTCAAATGATTTTAGACAATTAGACAATTGTGAACTTGTTGTACTAATGAAAGAATTGTTGCCAGAATATGTATCTAAAAATTCTGAATTTGAAAAATTAGATAAAGTTAGCTAGTAAATAATTTTTATAGTATTTTCGCAGAAAAAATATATATGTATTTAAACAAAACTTTACGCAGTTACTTGAAGTATTTTTTGTTAGTAATAATTTTTTCTTCATGTGTTTCCAATAAAAAAATTGCGTATTTACAAAATGACGAAATAGATCAAACAAAAGTAAGTAATGTTTACACTACAGTTTTTAAGCCAGATGATTTATTGCAAATAGCAGTAACATCTGATGATTTTGAAGCTGCAAGAGTATTTAATCTTCCTGCAGTTGTTACATCTACTTCAACAAACTCTTTAGTTGGTCAACCTACACAATTACCATATTTAGTAGATCGTAAAGGAGAAATAGATTTTCCTATTTTAGGAAAACTAAAAATAGGAGGTTTAACTAGAGAGCAAGCTATTTCTTTGTTAAAAAATAAATTGTCTCCAGAGTATTTAAAAAATCCAAATATTAATATTAGAATTACTAATTTTAAGATTAATATTATGGGAGATGTTAAAAATCCAGGCACTTATACAATTCCAAACGAAAGAGTTACTATTTTCGATGCAATAAGCTTGGCAGGAGATTTAAATATTTCAGGAAGAAGAGATAATGTTATGGTTGTTAGAGAAGTTAACAACCAAAAGCAAGAATACAGAATAGATTTAAGATCTAAAAGCCTTTACACATCTCCAGTGTTCTATTTACAGCAAAACGATAATATATATATAGAACATAATTATGCAAGAATTCAGTCTGCATCAAGTAATTCTAATACTAGTTTATTTATTTCAATAACAGGTCTATTGATTACAATAGTTTCTCTTTTAACAAGATAAAATGCAAGAAGAAAAAGTTTTTAATACCAATAAGGTTATGGATAACGACTCTCTAAATATTAGAGAAGAAATTGAAAAATATTTAATTCACTGGAAATGGTTTGTTTTAGGTGGTGTGTTTTCCTTATTAGGGGCTTATTTGTATTTACGATATACACCTCCTAAGTATAATGCTATTTCTACCATAATGATTAAAGATAATCAGAAGTCAGGTATTTCTGATCAATTAAAAGCAGTTGCAGATTTAGGAATAGTAGGTACAGGATCTGTAAATAATACTGATAATGAAATCGAAATTATAAAATCTAGAAAAATAATTGGAAATGTTGTAGATAGCCTAGATTTAAATATTTTATATATTGTTGAAGGAAGGGTTATAAAATCAGAATTATACAGTAATAGTCCAATAAAACTAAAATTTATTCAGAAAGACTCTGTATTTTTAGACAAAGATACAACAATGGTTGTTTCTCTTGTGGATAATAAGACTTTTACCTTATCAAATTCGTTAAAAGAAAATGCAAAAAAGTATCTATACGATGAAGAGGTGTATTCAAATATTGGAAGGTTTAAAATTTCATTATTAAATAAGAAGAAGAATTTTAATGAAGATATTTATATACAAATTAAAAAAAGAGAAAAGACAATAGACTTTTATAGAGGGAAAATAAATATCTCACCTATAAATAAAAATACTAGTGTTTTAAAACTATCAATAAATAGCCCCGTTCAATCCAAAGCTGAAGACTTTTTAGATGAACTGGTTAGACAGTACAATATCGATGCAATAAATGATAAAAATGAAGTATCTCAAAAAACTAGAGATTTTATAAATGATAGATTAGAAAAAGTTTATCAAGAATTAGCCCAAATTCAAGATAGAGTTAAAAATTTTAAAACTGAAAATAATATTACTGGTTTGTCTAATGAGGGTGAATTAATTTTAGAGCAAGCATCAAAGAATAATGAAAAGCTAATAGTATTAAAAACACAGAAGACTCTAGCAGAAGGAGTTTTAAAAAATCTAAAAGATAGTAAAGATGAAACACTGCCTCCTAATTTAGGTTTAAGAGATGAAAACATAACTGAATCGATTATTGAGTTTAATAAATTAGTGTTGGCAAAAAATAAATTATCTATCAATGCAGGAGAAAAGAATCCAAGATTAATTCAATTAAGAAGAGAAATTAAGACTCAGAGAAAAAATTTAAAACAAAGTATAAAAAATTTAGTTTTATCTATTAAAATTGAAATAGATGAGTTGGTAAAGGTTGATAAAATTATTGATAATAAAATATTTTCTATTCCTGTAATTGAAAGAGGGTTTATAGATATTGCAAGACAACAAGAGATTATTTCTGGATTGTATTCTTATTTACTAAAAAAGAAAGAAGAAACAGCAATATCTTTGGCAGTTACTGTTACTAATGCAAAAATTATTGATAAAGCATATAGCACTGGTGTAGCGGTATCTCCAAAAAGAAAAGTAATTTATTCAGCTGCATTTTTGTTAGGGTTGATAATTCCTTTTATTATTATTTATTTAAAGAATTTGTTAGATACAAAAATTCATACTAGAAAAGATATAGAAGATTTAACGAATTCACCTTTTTTAGGCGATGTTCCTCATTCAGAAACCAAAGGTAAAATTGTAATAGGGCAAGACTCTAGATCTAGTACCTCAGAAGCATTTAGATTGATTAGAACTAATTTAGATTTTATGTTGGCAGGTAATACAAAAACAAGTAAGTTTATTTTTATTACATCTACAACAAGTGGAGAAGGTAAGTCATTTATTTCTATAAATTTAGCAGCTACTTTAGCGCAATCTGGAAAAAGGGTTTTATTAATGGGGATGGATTTGCGTGCTCCAAAAGTTACTGAGTATCTTGGGTTAGAGAGTAGAAAAGGAGTTACAAACTATATTACTAGTAAAAATTTAACCTTAGATGATTTGAAATTTAATATCTCTGGAATTGAAAATTTAGATATTATTTCATCTGGTGCTATTCCTCCAAACCCAGCTGAATTATTAGTTAGTAAAAGTGTTGAGAATTTATTTACAGAAGTAAAAAATTATTATTATTATGATTATGTAATAGTAGATACTGCTCCAGTAAATTTAGTTACGGACACTTTATTGATTTCTAAGTATGCTGATATGTTTTTATATGTTGTTAGAGCAAATTATATTGATAAAAGGTTGTTAGCTGTACCAGAAGATTTGTATAAGAATAAGAGATTACCAAATATGGCTATAGTTCTTAATGATACAGATCCTAAAAGAAGTTATGGGTATGGTTATGGAGGGTATGGCTATGGTTATTTAGCAGAACAAGAAAAACCATGGTATAAAAAAATATTTTCATAAGTTTTACCTATAAAAAAGCAACTTTTTAAGCTGCTTTTTTATTTAAAAGTTTTAATGTTGTTTTCAATTAAAACTTTGATTTTTTCTAAGTTCTTTTTAGTTCCAATCTTTTTTAAAAGCTCTAAGTGATGTTGGTGATGCGTATCACTACCAACAAAATTATATAAGTTTTCTTTTAGTAATTCATTACTTATTTTTTGAACATTTTTTCCATATTGTTCTGTTAATGATAAAAGATTTAACTGAAAAAGACATCCTGCTTTTTTTAGTTTGTAATAACTTTCAAAATCATTATGATAAAAATTATAACGTTCAGGGTGAGCTAAGATAGGTTTATAACCTTTAAGTTGTATTTCAAATAAAATATCATACAAGTTAATAGGAGCATTAAAATAAGACATTTCAACTAAAATATAATTGTCTTTAAGAGTTAAAATATCCTCTTTTTCTAAGAGCAAAGAAAACTGTTCATCCATCATATATTCTGCTGCCGCTCTAAAAGAAATATCATTCATATTTCTTTTTAAAAGCTCATCTTTAACTTCTTGAAGTTTACTCTTTATTTTTTCTGAAGAATTAGGGTAAACATCACCCAAAACGTGAGGAGTAGTAATAAAATCTTTAATACCATAAGACCTCATTTTTGTAATTAATTCTATAGAATTATCTATGTTTTTTGCACCATCATCAATACCAGGTACTAAATGCGAATGAATATCTACAAAACCTTTAGGGAAAAAATTAGCTAAAGGAATTTCCTTTTTCTTAAAAAAAAACATATTTAAAATTTACTACAAATTTACAATATTTAACAGACTTTTTTTAGTGTTATTCATATTCAAAAAAAATTAACATTTACGAAAACGATTGAAGTTTAAATCGCTATTGTATATGCGGTTTACTTGTAATATCTTTGAGTAAAATAGATAAAATTATGATTTTAATCGCAGACGGAGGATCTACTAAAGCAGATTGGATCGCCATAGAAAATAAAGAAGAAATATTTAGAACAAGAACTTTAGGATTGAATCCAGCCATTGTTCCAAAAGAAGAATTGTATAACAGAATAATCAATATGTTTCAGCTTATTAATGTTAAAGATGATGTTGAAGAGATTCATTTTTACGGAGCCGGGTGTGGAACAGAAAAGCCAATTGAAATATTAAAAAGTGTATTAGCCTCTATTTTTGTAAAAGCAAAAATCTTTGTTTCCGAAGATATGCTAGCGGCAGTTTACGCTGCTACTGGTAAAGAACCAGCTTTGGTTTGTATACTGGGTACAGGTTCTAATAGTTGTTATTTTAACGGTTCTGAATTAGAAATGCTTACACCTTCTTTAGGATATATTTTAATGGATGAAGCAAGTGGTAATTATTTTGGTAAAAAATTAATTATAGATTATTATTACAAAAAAATGCCAGATGAAATTGCCAAAAAATTTGAAGAAGAATTTAACTTAGATGCAGATTATATTAAAAGAAATTTATACAGAGAATCAAACCCAAATATGTATTTAGCTTCTTTTGCAAAATTTATGTTCGATTTTAAAGAAGAAAAATATATAAAAAGAATAATTAAAAAAGGTTTTCAGAAATTTTTTAAATACAGAGTTTTACCATTTCATAAAACATCTGCAACACCCATATATTTTATTGGCTCTATAGCACATTATTTTAGAGATATTTTAGAAAATATTGCAGAAAAAAATAATTTAAAAATTACTGATGTTATACAAAGACCTATAGATAATTTATTAGAATATCATAAAAATAATATCAATTAATAAGATTTAAAAGTCTTTCTAATTGCATTCCTCTTGAACCTTTAATCAAAATTGATTGATGTTTAAGAGGATTTTTCTTTATATAAATTTCTAACTCTTCAAAGGTTTTAAATTGATGATTTTTAGTATCAACTAAACTAAAATTATTTCCTACTAAAATTGTAGTATCAAAATTTAAATCATAGGCTAAATTTGCAATTTTTTGATGTTCTTTCTGACTGGTTTTACCCAACTCAAACATATCACCCAAAATAACGGTTTTATAATTTTCTTTAGTTAAAGAAAAACTCTCTAAAGCAGCTTTCATACTAGAAGGGTTTGCATTATAAGCATCTAAGATAATTCTGTTGTATTTTTTTTCTATGATTTGAGAACGATTGTTTGTTGGAGTGTAATTCTCTATTGCATTTTTGATGTCTTTTTCTGATACTTTAAAATAACTACCAATAGTAATTGCAGCTGCAATATTTGTATAATTATACTTTCCAATAAGATTGCTAAGAATCTCTGAGGATTTATATTTTACTTTTACAAAAGGATTTGCTTCGATTAATGAAATAGAAGCATCAAAAAAAATTGAATTTAAGTTTTTACTTTTTTCTAACTGAATTATATCATTTTGATTTACAAAAGCAATTTTATCATTATTTTTAATATAATGATACAATTCACTTTTCCCTTTTATTACACCTTCTATTCCTCCAAAACCTTCTAAATGCGCTTTCCCAAAATTGGTTATATAGCCAAAGTTGGGCTCGCAAATAGAAGATAAAAACTCGATTTCTTTTTGATGATTTGCACCCATTTCTATAATGGCTATTTCAGTTTTCTTACTTATGGATAACAAAGTTAAAGGAACACCAATATGGTTGTTTAAATTACCAATTGTAGCAGTAGTTTTATACTTTTTACTTAAAACACAATTTATGAGTTCTTTAGTTGTTGTTTTTCCATTACTGCCTGTTAAACCAATAAAAGGGATAGATAATTGCTTGCGATGGTAATTGGCTAACTTTTGTAAAGTTTCTAAAACGTCATCAACAAGAATGATAGAACTATTAGTTTTATACTCTTTTTCATCTATAATAGCATATTTTGCACCTTTTTTTAAAGCATCTTCTGCAAATTTATTACCATTAAAATTGTCGCCTTTTAAGGCAAAAAATAAAGAGTTCTTACGAATATTTCTAGTGTCTGTATCTACTAAATTAAACTCTTTGTATAGTTGATAAATGTTTTTAATCTTCATTTTTTAAAGATAAAAAAACCTCATTGTAAAAGCAATGAGGTTTTATGTTTTTATGAGAACTGAGTGTTAGTTTCTAGATTTTCTTTTTTTGTATGTCATTGGACCTACTTTATCAGAAACACATCTAAAGCCAATATAGTTGGTAGCCATATATTCTGGTAAATATCTTCTTTGGGCAGGGTCTAACCAATATTCTCTATCAGACCAAGATCCTCCTTTGTAAACTCTAGTTCTATCGCTAATTAAAGTAGTTCTTTTTTTAGAATCGTTTGTAATTACTTTTCTACCAAGAATAGAATCATATACTACAGTTGGTCTTTTAGGAGAATTATACATACTTGGTTTTGAATCAAATTCATCTTCCTCATCTTGGTAAAACCTTGAAGAATTTAAATCTCCATCTCTAATACTTCTGTTGTCAGACTGCGTAAAGTTTCTTCTTAGAGTTACATCGTTTTTAGTAATAGGTATGTATTTAATACTTCCGGGTAATTGTTTTGGTACTATTTTTCCATTTGGTAATGTATCATAAGCAACTTCTGCACCATTTTTAGAAGAACCAGCTATAACAACATTTCCATTTTCATCAATCATTTTTTTTGTAAAGATGTTACCTCTAAAATAATTAAAATCATTAGCTTCATTGTCTATTAAAGGTCTATAAACATCTGCAACCCATTCTGCTACATTGCCAGACATATCATACAAACCAAATGCATTTGGCGGATAAGATTTAACTCTAATAGGAATGTCAGAACCATCTGAACTCCATCCTGGTAAACCACTATATTGCCCTTTACCTTGTTTAAAGTTTGCTAATTGATCTCCCCTAAAACGTTTCTTTTTCTCTCTGGTATACTTACCATTCCAAGCATATTTTTTTCTGCCTCTAATATTGTTGTACTCTCTGTTTTCTAAGGTTGCTTTAGCTGCAAACTCCCACTCTGCTTCTGTGGGTAATCTAAATTTAGGGCCAATAACTCCATCAGCTCTTGTTATTTTTCTTCCTTGAAAAGCATTTCTGCTTTGTCTTCTTGCACCTCTAGTTCTTATTCCTTTTTTGTATATGGTAGTATCTCCTTCAAAAAGTTTAGAATCATCAGCTAAAAATACTTCTGTATCAAAATAATTTCTGATCGTATCCATAGCTAATATATTTTTAAGATATCCTTTATCAATTAATCGTTTTAGATTAACAGCATCTGTACGCCATTTGCAGTATTGGTTTGCTTGAATCCAACTAACACCAACTACTGGGTAATCTGCATAAGCAGGATGTCTTAAATAGTTTTCAGATAAAACATCTGTATTTCCTAAGCTTTTTCTCCAAACTAAAGTGTCTGGTAAAACAGAACTGTAAATATGTTTGTATTTTTCTTCAGACGGCGGAAAAACATCTTTAATATATTGTACAAATAAAAAGTATTCAGAATTTGTAACTTCGGTTTCATCCATAAAAAAAGATCGAACGTGTAGTTTTTTAGGAGTTGTATTCCAATCAAACATAACATCGTCTTGAACTTGCCCCATTGTAAAAGAACCTCCTTCTATAGCAACCATACCTAAAGGTGGTTCTTGACCTTCAAAAGAATTCCCTTTGGTAAAGTTTCCATCTCTTTGGTCATTAAAATTTAAACCTGTTAATTTAGATTTGCCTGCTGTAGATCTACTACAATTAGCTAAAAATATTGTTGTTAATACAACAAAAGAAATTTTTAATATGTTTTTCATTTTCTAAAAGAAAAATTATTAGGGTTTTTATTATAGCGATGCAATTTACAATAAATATGCTTTTAGGCAAGTAAATTGCTAAATTTAACGCATCATTTTATATTTACTATCATAAAACGGTTGCTTTTTTAATTTAGTATAATTTATGTAGCTTAGTACTAAAATATCTATAAATTATTTGCGTTATTTGAATACTATTTATGAAGCGTTATTTTTTATTCATTTTTTTAAGTTTTTTAACACCTATAGTTTTAGGTCAAGTTACAAATTCTGTTTTGTCTAGTGGAGATTGGTATAAATTTTCTGTAGATACTACTGGAGTTTTTAAAATAGATAAAAATTTTTTGCAGCAGATAGGAATAGCTACCAGTGGATTAAATCCTAAAAAGATTCATATTTATGGTAATGGAGGTCAGTTATTACCAACATTAAATAGCGATGCTAGGTATGATGATTTGCAAGAAAATGCTATTTATATTAAAGGCGAAGATGATGGTGTTTTTAATAATGATGATTATATTTTGTTTTATGCAAAAGGACCTCATGATTGGGAAGTAAATACCACACAAAAAAATGCAAAACACAGATATAATATTTTTTCTGATGAAGCTTTTTATTTTATTACCGTAAATGATGCAGATGGTAAAAGAATTCAAACCAAAACTCCTATTACTAATAGTTCTTCTAAAACAATTACAACTTTTAATGATTTTACTTTTATAGAAAAGGATGAAAAAAACCTTATTTCTGCTGGTACACAATGGTTTTACAATAAAGATTTAAATATAGAAAATAAGCAAAATTTTAAAATTCCATTCCCAAATGCAGTATCTGGAGAAAATATTACAGTAAGAGTTAGAGCAGTTTCTAACTCGGTAGTTTCATCAACATTAAAAGTAAAAGTTAATGGTAGCGATATTTACAGCCTGAATTTTTTTGGTGTTAACCCAGCATCGCTAACCAAAGCTATTGCTAAAGAAAGAACTGCAGAAATAAAGAATACTTCTAATGTAATAGATGTTTCTTTAGAATATAACAATGGCGGAAATCCTTCAGCAAATACGTTTTTAGATTTTATAGAAATTAATGGTAAAAAAGAATTAATAGCAGATGGCAATCAGTTTTCTTTTAGAAGTTTTGAGCAAGCAGCAGCAACAGGAACTATACAATATCAAATTAAAAATGCCAATAATATTTTTCAAGTTTGGGAGGTTTCTAATTATATAAATCCAAAGAGTATTGCAAATGAAAGTTCTGGTTCTGACTTTAGTTTTAAAGATAAAGCTGGGTTAGATGATAAGGGGAATTTAAAAGAATATATAGTTGTATCACAAAATAATTTTTACACGCCAAAAGCTATTCAAAAATCAAAAGTTGTCAATCAAAATTTACACGGAATTAAAGATATAAACTACTTAATTATTACCATTCCAGAACTTTCTGGTCAAGCACAAAGATTAGCAGATTATCATCAAACAAACTCTAATTTAACAACAAAAGTTGTGGTTTTAGAAGATATTTATAATGAGTTTTCTTCGGGTTCTAAAGATATTACAGGTATTAGAGATTTTATAAAACATATTTATGCAACCAATTCATCTGCAGATAAAAAATTAAAATATGTTTGTTTTTTTGGTGATGCTTCTTACGATTATAAAGACAGAATAACTTCTAACAATAATATTGTGCCTGTAAAATTATCTTACAGCAGTTTTAACCTAGCAAATTCTTGGGTTACTGATGATTTTTATGTGATGTTAGATGACAATGAAGGCAATATGTTAAGCAATCATACAGTAGATGTTGCTTCTAGTAGAATTCCTGTTTCCACAGTTTCTCAAGCCAAAGATGTGGTAGATAAAATATTATCTTACTATAAAAAAGAAGCAATTGGAGATTGGAGAAATACCATTACAATGTTGGCTGATGATATTGATGAACCAGGAGAAGAAATTTTGCAACAAGGAGTTGAATTAATTTCCAACGAAATTAAAAATAAAAAATCAGTTTTTAATATCAATAAAATATACATAGATTCTTATGTGCAGCAGAATTCATCTGGAGGTGAACGCTACCCTGAAGTAAACCAAGCAATTACAAATGCCATAGAAAAAGGCTCACTTGTATTCGATTATTTTGGTCATGGAGGTGAAGATGGTTTTGCATCAGAAAAAATTTTAGTAAAACCACAAATACAATCTTTTAACAATATTAACACATTACCATTATTAATAACTGTTACTTGTGATTTTTCTAGATTCGATAACCCAAGCAGAACCACTGCAGGAGAACTTACTTTATGGAACAAACAAGGTGGTGCTGCAAGTATGATAACTACTACTAGAGAGGTTTATATATCTGTTGGTCAGCGATTTAATTTAGAGTTAATTAGAGTTTTGTTAGAATTTAATAACGAAGATTTGTCCATTGCAGAATCGTTAGTAAAAACTAAAAATGCAACTACAAGTACGCAAAAATTCTTTATTTATCATTTTGGAGATCCCGCTATGAAATTGGCAATACCTGAACCAAATATTAAAATTACAAAGTTAAATGGTAAAAACTTTATCGCTAAAAAAGTTGATACATTAAAAGCGCTGTCTAAAGTTACTTTTGAAGGTGTTGTTGTAGACAAAACAAATACTATTTTAAATGATTTTAACGGAACTTTATCTACCACAATTTTTGATAAACCTATAAAAAAAACAACCTTAGATAATGATAAATTTGGCATAAAAATGAGTTTTAATACACAAGACAGTAAATTATTTAGAGGTAAATCGTCTGTAAAAAACGGCACTTTTAAATTCGATTTTATTGTGCCAAAAGATATAAAAGTAGCTTATGGCGAAGGTAAATTAAGCTTTTATGCAGAAAATGGTAAAATAGATAAATCGGGTGCTAATTTTGATGTTGTTGTAGGCGGAATCAACAAAAACGCTCCAGAAGATAAAGTTGGTCCAGAAGTTAAATTATTTATGAATGATGAATCTTTTATAGATGGAGGAAACACAAATGCATCTCCAAATTTAATTGCTGTGTTGTCAGATGCAAGCGGAATTAACACTTCTATTACAGCTGTAGATCATGATATTGTGGGTATTTTAGACGGAGATGCAACCAATCCAATTATTTTAAATGACTTTTATCAAACAGAATTAAACGATTTTACAAAAGGTAAGGTTACCTATAAATTAAGAGATTTAAAAGTAGGACCGCACACTTTAAAAATAAAAGCTTGGGATACTTACAATAATTCATCAGAAACTACGTTAAACTTCGTGGTTGTTAGCGATGCCATTTTAAATTTAGAAAATGTATTAAATTATCCGAATCCGTTTATAAATTACACAGAGTTTTGGTTTAATCATAACAAACCCAATGAGCCTTTAGAAGTTCAGGTTCAGGTTTTTACAGTTTCTGGTAAATTAGTAAAAACCATCAACAAAAATGTACAAACACCAGGTAATTTGGCAAGAAGCATTACTTGGAATGGTTTAGACGATTTTGGCAATAAAATAGGCAAAGGAGTGTACGTTTATAAATTAAGAGTAAAATCAACAATTAGTAATCTAGTTTCAGAGAAGTACGAAAAATTAGTAATACTTCAATAAAAGTTAGATATTTGTAAAACAAAACAAGAAAATAAAAATGAAAAAAATAGCATTATGTTTTTTAATTTGTGTTTTAACCTTAAATAAGGTTACAAATGCACAAACAAGAGGAGGTATAACAACAGCAGCTCCTTTTTTATTAATTGTGCCAGATGCTAGAGCAGGTGGTATGGCAGATATGGGTGTTGCAACAAGTGCAGATGCATTTTCATTGTATCATAATCCTGCAAAAATGACATTTAGTAATAGACAAGTAAAAACAGGGATTACTTATTCTCCATGGTTACGAAATTTAACTGATGATATTTTTATTGGAAGTGTTTCTTATATGAATAGATTTAGCGAAAACTCAGCTTGGGGAGCAGAATTTAGATATTTTTCTTTAGGGAGTATTCAGTTAACAAAATCAGACGGAAGCGACAATGGTACCATAGACCCAAATGAATTTGTTTTTTCAGGTTCTTATGCTTTAAAATTAAGTGAAACTTTTTCTATGGGAGTAGGTTTAAAATACTTGCGTTCTAATTTGGCTTTTAACGGTACAGCAGCCAATACCATACAACCAGTTAATTCTTTTGCGGTAGATGTTTCAGGCTATTATCAATCTTTCGAAGAAAATTATGGTAATTTTAACGGGCGTTATCGTTTAGGATTTAACATTACCAATATTGGTCCAAAAGTTAATTATACAACCAAATCAGAAAATGAAGACTTTGTACCCACCAATTTAAAATTAGGAGGTGGTTTCGATTTTATTTTAGACGATTACAATACCATTTCTGCCACATTAGAATTTACAAAATTATTAGTACCAACTCCTCCAAAAAGAGATACAAATGGTAAAATTCTAGAAGGTAAAGATGATAATGTTGGTTGGGTTAGTGGAATTTTTCAATCTTTTGGTGATGCACCTGGCGGATTTAGCGAAGAAATAAAAGAGTTTACTTATGCATTAGGAGCTGAGTATTTATACAACAATGCTTTTGCTTTAAGAGCGGGCTATTTTCATGAAAGCGAAATAAAAGGAAACAGACAATACTTTACTTTAGGTGGTGGTTTTAAAACCAATGCTTTAAATATCGATTTATCTTATTTAGTTAACTCTTCAGATGTAAATAATCCATTAGAAAATTCTTTGCGATTTTCTTTATCTTTCGATTTAGGAGAAGTATTTGAAGATTTCTAAAAATCTGATAAATTTTTAGTAAATTTATACATTATTCAAAAGCAGTCAAAAAAGGCTGCTTTTTTTGACGAACAAATTTTATGAAAAAAATTCAAATTTCGGCTTCAGCAACAGTTTTTAAAGATATTTCAGAATTATCTTTAGAAGATAAAATATTGATGAATAAAGCAATAGAAGCAAGAAAAAAGGCGTATGCACCTTACTCAAAATTTAATGTAGGTGCAGCTTTGTTGTTAGAAAATGATGAAATTGTATTAGGAAATAACCAAGAAAACGCAGCATATCCTTCAGGTATGTGTGCAGAAAGAGTTGCGGTTTGGAAAGCAGGTTCTACTTTTCCAGGTATTAAAATTAAAAAATTAGCAATTACAGCAAGTTCAACAATTAGTAAAGTTAACAAACCTGTGGGACCTTGTGGCGCTTGCAGACAAACTTTATCCGAATTTGAAATCAATCAAAAAGAACCATTTCAAGTACTTTTTATGGGAGAAATTGGCGAAGTTGTTAAAACAGAATCGCTACTTTCTTTATTGCCTTTTTCTTTTGATAGCTCATATTTATAGATGAAACCAGATATTACCACAAGAAAAGATATCAAATTCATAATTACTAAATTTTATGATTTGTTATTAGAGGATAAAAAAATGCTTCCTTTTTTTGAGGATATTGTTGCTAAAAATCACTTAGAAGAACATCTAGAAGTAATTACAGATTTCTGGAATGATATTCTTTTTGATACCAATACTTACACTAATAATGTAATGCAAAAACATTTAGATAAAAATACTTTTGTAACTTTTAAAAAAGAACATTTTACCATTTGGGTATCGTATTTATTCGAAACCATAGATGCCTATTTTGATGGAGAAATAGCACATAATATGAAAAACAGAGCAAGGTCTATTGCTACTGTTATGGAGCTAAAAATGGGTGTGTATAATACCTAAAACTAACTACTAAAAAACTGTTTTTTGTCTGTTGAATTTCGTTATTTTACTTCTTTTTAAATTTTAGAACTTATACTTAAACGTACCTTTATATTAATTCTAAAAAAAGAAAAATGATTTCATCAAAAATAACAGGAACAGGAGCTTTTATACCATCCATAAAAAAAGAAAATAAAGACTTTTTAGATAGTAATTTTTTAAATGAAGATGGCTCAGATTTTTCATCAGAAAATGAGGTAATCATACAAAAGTTTAAAGCAATTACGGGTATTGATGAAAGACGTTATGCAAAATCTGCATATACCACTTCAGATTTAGCCTTTTTTGCTGCTCAAAAAGCTATTGAAGATGCAAATGTAAATCCTGAAGAATTAGATTATATCATCTTAGCACATAATTTTGGCGATGTAAAAAAAGACACCATACAGAGTGATATTTTACCAAGTTTAGCCACAAGGGTAAAACATAAATTAGAAATTATAAATCCTAACTGTGTAGCTTACGATATTTTGTTTGGTTGCCCAGGTTGGGTAGAAGGAGTTATCCAAGCACAAGCTTTTATAAAAGCAGGAATCGCAAAAAAATGTTTGGTTATTGGTGCAGAAACTTTATCAAGAGTGGTAGATAAACACGATAGAGATTCTATGATATATAGTGATGGTGCAGGGGCTTGTATTGTTGAAACAACTTCAGATCAAGATTCAGGTATTATAAGTTATGCATCTCAAAGTTGGACAAAAGAAGAAGCTTTTTTTCTTTTTTATGGTAATTCTTTTAATACATCTTTAAACAAAGATGTAAAGTATATAAAAATGTATGGCAGAAAAATTTATGAGTTTGCCATAACAAATGTACCAAAAGCTATGAAATCTGCTTTAGACAAAAGTGGAGTTGCTATAGAGGATGTAAAAAAGATATTTATCCATCAAGCAAATGAAAAAATGGATGAAGCCATTATAAAACGTTTTTATAGATTGTATAAAAAGCCAATTCCAAAAGGAATAATGCCAATGAGTATTCATAAATTGGGTAATAGTTCTGTGGCAACTGTGCCAACTTTATTAGATTTAGTTTTAAAAGGTAAAATAGAAAATCAACAAGTTAACAAAGGAGATGTAATTATTTTAGCTTCTGTAGGCGCAGGAATGAACATCAATGCCATTGTTTACAAGTATTAAGTTTTAAAGTCTTGAAGTTTGTAGATGGAAGTAAGAAGTTTGAAGTAAGAAGTGTCTTAAACTTCAAACTCCATGCTTCACACTTCAAACTGCACTCTTTTTCCACAAATTCTCATCAATTTTAACGAATTCTAACGGGTTAAAAAAATCTAGCATCTAATATCGTAAATCTAATATCAAAATATTATTTTTGCGTATGCAACAACACAACGTACTTATTTTAGATTTCGGTTCGCAATATACTCAGTTAATTGCGAGAAGAGTTAGAGAATTAAACATTTATTGTGAAATTCATCCTTATAACAATCCTCCAAAAAATCAATCAGAATTTAGAGCGGTTATCTTATCAGGAAGCCCAAATTCTGTAAGAGGAGAAAATGTTTTACATCCAGATTTATCAGAAATTAGAGGTAAGAAACCTGTTTTAGCAGTTTGTTACGGAGCACAATATTTAGCACATTTTTCTGGTGGTAAAGTAGCGCCATCAAACACAAGAGAATATGGTAGAGCTAATTTATCTTATATTAAAAGTGATGAACTTTTCTTTGAAAATATTTCTGAAGGAAGCCAAGTTTGGATGAGCCATTCAGATACCATCAAAGAATTACCAACCAACGCAAAATTATTGGCAAGTACAAAAGATGTTGAAAATGCTGCGTATAAAATTGAAGGAGAAGAAACTTTTGCCATTCAGTTTCATCCAGAAGTATATCATTCTAAAGACGGAAAACAATTATTAGAAAACTTTTTAGTTAAAATAGCAGGAGTTGCTCAAACTTGGACATCGCAATGTTTTGTAGAAAATACAGTTGCAGAAATTCAAGAAAAAGTGGGTAATGATAAAGTTGTTTTAGGGCTTTCAGGCGGTGTAGATTCTACAGTTGCAGCAGTCTTATTAAACAAAGCTATTGGTAAAAATCTGTATTGTATTTTTGTAAATAACGGACTTTTACGAAAAAATGAGTTCGAAAGTGTACTTGCTCAATACGAAGGTATGGGATTAAACGTTAAAGGTGTAGATGCCTCGGCACGTTTTTTGAAAGCACTAGAAGGAATTACAGAACCAGAGAAAAAAAGAAAAGCAATTGGTAATGCTTTTATAGAAGTTTTTGATGATGAAGCACATAAAATTACAGATGTAACTTGGTTGGCACAAGGCACCATTTATCCAGATGTTATTGAGTCGGTTTCTGTAAACGGAGGTCCATCAGCAACAATCAAGAGTCATCATAATGTGGGAGGTTTACCAGATTTTATGAAATTGAAAATTGTAGAACCTTTAAAAATGATTTTTAAAGATGAAGTAAGAAGAGTAGGAGCTTCTATGGGAATAGATGCTGAGTTGTTAGGGCGTCATCCTTTTCCTGGCCCTGGTTTAGGAATTCGTATTTTAGGAGACATTACAGCAGAAAAAGTGAGAATTTTACAAGAAGTAGATGCTGTTTTTATAAACGGATTAAAAGAAGCTGGTTTGTATGATAAAGTTTGGCAAGCAGGCGCA
Organism: Polaribacter sp. 2405UD43-2; assembly: GCF_058147125.1. Classification (NCBI taxonomy): domain Bacteria; kingdom Pseudomonadati; phylum Bacteroidota; class Flavobacteriia; order Flavobacteriales; family Flavobacteriaceae; genus Polaribacter; species Polaribacter sp. 2405UD43-2. The sequence continues at coordinate 82,809 of NZ_JBYVJX010000003.1, forward strand.
ATGTTATTACCAGTAAACTCTGTAGGAGTTATGGGTGATGAAAGAACTTATGAAAAAGTGGTAGCTTTAAGAGCCGTAGAAAGTACAGATGGTATGACTGCAGATTGGGTAAATTTACCTTATGAGTTTTTGCAGAAAACATCAAATAAAATTATAAATAATGTAAAAGGTGTAAATAGAGTTGTATATGATATTAGCTCTAAACCACCTGCAACAATAGAATGGGAATAGCGTATATGAAACATCTTAAATTTTTTGTTTTTCTTTGTATTTTAACATTTGCGGTTTCTTGTGGTCAGCAAAAAAAATACATTCAGTATAAGGTTAAAGAAGGTGAAACTATGAGGATTATAGCCAAGAAATTGGATATGAAAACCAAAGATTTACTCAGATTAAATCCTGATGTTGGTAGAAGACCTGAAGCAAATACTGTTATAGTGATACCTAATAAGAAAACTATAAATACAGATAATTCTAAAGAAGATGAGGTTATAGATGATAAAAAAGAGGATACAACAAAAGATGATACAGCAAAAAAAGACAAAGAAGAGATTCTAAAAGAACTCAAAAAGAATTTTGTTGTTTACGAAGTTAAAAAAGGAGATACGTTTTACAGTCTTACACGTTTTTATAATGTCTCTCAAGAAAATTTGATTGCTTTAAATCCTGAATTGTCAGAAGGTTTAAAAACTGGGCAAATCATAAAAATTAAACCCATAGAAGAAGGAGAAGAAGTATTAGAAAATAATATTTATGAAGATGTAATAGAAGAAAATGCTTCATTAAAAGCAGCATTATTACTTCCTTTTATGGCTAGTGAAAATGATACTATAAAATCTAAAGATATTTTTAAAAGTAGATTGGTAAATATTGCCACAGACTTTTATTTAGGAGCAGAAATTGCCATAGATTCTTTAAGAAAACAAGGTGTACAAATAGACTTAAATGTTTTTGACACAGGTAAAAAGAATACAAAAATTAATACAATTTTAGCAGAAAATCATTTAAATGAAAATGATGTTATCATTGGCCCATTGTATTCAGAAGAAGTAAAAAGGGTTGCTAATAATGTGAGTGTACCTGTTGTTTTTCCTGTGTATTCTAAAAATCAATCTAGTTTTTCTTCATCAAGATTAATAAAAACATCACCAGAAAAAAAGGTGTTTAGAGAAGAGTTAACAGCCTACATTAAAGACAATTTTACAAATGGAAATATTATTTTAGTAGGAGATGGTAAATCAACTTCAAATATTTCTACTCATATTATAAAACGATCTTTAGAATCTTATGATTCTATTACAGCTGTTAATGTTTTAAAACCCCAAGAAGGCTATATTGCTAAAGAACGTTTTTTAGATATTTTAAAACCAAATGTAAATAACTGGGTAGTTTTAACTTCAGATGATGATGTTTTAGTTGCTGATGCAATAAATAGTTTAATAAGTTTGCCAGAAGAAACAAATGCTAGAGTTTTTACTTATAACAAAGGAAAAGCTTTTGATAAGATTGCCAATCTAAAATTAGCAATGGTAAACTTAACTTATGTAAGTGATGAATATATAGATGAAACATCATTTTCTACGCAATTATTTAACAAACAATATTTTAAAAAAAATAACGCTTTACCATCTTTTTATGCAACCAAAGGTTTTGATATTACTTATGATATTTTAATAAGATTGGCTTCTGGTAACAGTTTAAAATCTACTTTTAAAGAAGGTGCTTCTTTTAGAGTAGAGAGTAAGTTTGATTATTCTAACAGGCTATTTGGAACATCAGAAAACAAAGGATTGTTTATTGTGAAATATAATAAAGACTTAAGTTTAACAAGGTTGAAATAGTTCTTTAATAAAATTATAAAACTAAAAAATGGAGGAGAACTAGATTTTTTTCATCTGTTGTTTCATCATTTGCATTTGCTCTTTTAGCATTCCGTGTTTGTCTAATTTTTTAGCTTCTGCCATTAAATTAGTAGCTTCACGTTTACGTCTTTTAGTCATTGCAATTCCTGCTAATTGTAATTTTGCCATTGCTAAATCATGATCCATAGCTAAGCCTAATTTTACTGCTTTTCGTAAATATTTTTCAGCTTGTGTAATATTAGTTTGGCTTAAAATAATTCCGTGTAAATAATTAAAATAACCTTGTTGTTTTATGGTTAAAGCAGCTTCAGGGTTTTTAATATAACCTAACCATTTTTTTGTTCCTTCAAAATTTTGCTTTCTTAATTGTAAAAAAGCCATTAAAATAAACTCATTTTTAAAGTAAAACAAAACAAAAATTCCTGCTAATAATAAGATAGAAATTCCGTTCATTATATTTCCTTGGCTAAATTGATATACAGACCAACCTGTAATTAAAGCCGCTAAAACTAATTTTATATTTTTATGAAACATTGTAAATAATTCTTTTTTTTATCATCTTAACCTCATTTGAGAGGTTGTTTTTAAATCGAAAGCAAAAATACATTTTCTTGCTAAATTACATCATTACTTTTTAAAGTATTTCTTGTATTTAAATGAGGCTATTATGGTTAGTAAAACTAAAGAAGCAATATAAATATAGGCTTCTCTAGGTGTTACAACTTTATCTCCACTTGCATAAGAGTGCAAACCAGATAAATAGAAATTTACACCAAAAAAAGTCATCATTATTGATAAATAGGCAAAAGCCGATGCAAAATTAAACGACAATCTGCCACGTAAACCAGGTATTAAACGCATGTGCAGCACAAAAGCATAAATCATAATGGATATTAAAGCCCAAGTTTCTTTTGGGTCCCAGCCCCAATAACGTCCCCAACTTTCATTTGCCCACATTCCGCCAAGAAAATTACCAATGGTTAACATTACCAAACCAACTGTAATTGCCATTTCATTTATAATGGTTAGTTCTTTTATGTTGATGTCCATTCGCTTTTTGTTTTTTTCAGTTGTAAAAGCGATAAGGATTAGAGAAACAACTCCTAAAATCATTCCTAAAGAAAAAGGACCATAACTTGCTACAATAATAGAAACGTGCACCAACATCCACCAAGAATTTAAAACAGGTTGTAGGTTTGCAATTTCTGGATCTAACCAATTTTGATGTGCAAAAAGTAAAATTATAGCTGCTAAAAATGTAGTTGCTCCAATGGTTAATGCAGATTTTCTACCCAAGTATAAACCAAATAGCATAGTTGCCCAAGCTACATAAATAATAGATTCGTAGGCATTGCTCCAAGGTGCGTTTCCGCTAATATACCATCTAGAAGCCAAACCAAAAGTATGAAATAGAAAGCTTAAAATTATGAATACAATGAGTCCTTTTACAACAAAATTTAACACTTTTGATTTATAATAAAAGATTTTAAGAATTTCAATAAAAATTAGCAGCAAACCTAAAATCATATAAAAAATAGCACTTTTCATAAAAATACCCAATTTGTTATAGGCAATTTCTAGATCTATTTTTTGCTCTGAAGGATAGACTTCTGCACCAAACTTCTTTTGAAATTTTTTAATTCCGTCTAAAACTTGATTGGCTTTTGAGTAATCTTTTGTCTTTTTAGCTTCTTGTAAAAATTGAATATAAACAGGTAAAGCTTGGCGTACAAAAACTGAATCTGTAGCTTTAAAACCAGCGTTGGCAGTTTCTGGTTGAGAAACCCATTTGTTGTTTTCATCATTAGGTATAGGGTAAATTCTTAAAATACCACCACCTATAGCACTGTATAACAATCCTACACGTCTATCAATTTTTATGAAGTCATTTTCAAATTTGTTCTTTACCTTTTTCTTTTGAGCTTCTGCAACTTGCTCTTTTATTTTATAAGCACCTCTAGGTGTAATAAAATCTGATAAACGCGCATATTTAGTAGTATCAGCTAAGCCTAAAGTTTTTCTAATTTTTTTATTTTCTTTTTCTAAATAAATTACGGGAACTTCGTACCAAAGTCTTGGGTTTTCTATGATTGATAAAAATACCTGACTCGGTTGCATACCATTAAAAGTTTCTGTATGACTTACTTTTCTTACCAATTCTGATGCAAAAGTATGTGCAGGTTTCATACGACCACCAGCATCTTGTATTACCAATTTATTAAAGCTTTCTGCGTGATTAATAGCTACTAAATTCGTTTTTAAAATGGAGTCAATTTGTTGGTTTGTTATTTTATTGGGTTGATGATCTGTATGTTGAGCAAAGCTAAAACTAGATAGAAAAAGAGCTACTACAACAGGCATTGTTAGTTTTTTCTTTCTAATCTTTTTTAATCCATTTTTTAAATCATTAAAACGTGTATTTTTAGCAAAAAGAATACAGATTAAACCAATATATAATAAAGAATATCCTAAATATGTAATGAAAGTTCCTAAGAAATCATAATTTACAGAAAGATGTGTTTCTTCTGTAGGACCAGATAAATCGTAACTAGATTGAAAGAATTTATATCCTTTATGGTCTAAAATATGATTCATAAATATTCGATAATCAAACTTTTCTTTTCCATCAATTACCGTTACTTCACTTGCATAAGAAGCTGCGCTTTCTGAGCCTGGATATTTTTCTAATTGAAAATCGTTTAATTTTATAGAAAACGGCGTTTCTAAAATTTTAGCTCCATATAACATTCTAAAATTTAAACCACCAACAGTTATTTCTTTAGAACCTTGAGAATTGAATTTACCGCCAGTTAACTCTACTCTTTTAGTTTCGTTATTGCTTTTAATATCAATTACAATAACGTCTAATTTTTTATCATTTTTTGCGCTAGTTACAGTTTTCATAATTCCTTTTTCGGCAGGTTTTGGAACTACAAATTGTAAACCAGCAACATTATGTAATGTTAAAAACTGAAAATTTTGAATAGAGTCTTTGGTTATTTTTCCTCTTTTCTGATCTGCCATTCTAAACCAATCTCCATCTGCTTTTGTCACTATTTTTAAGTTGTCATTTTCTTTTTTAAAGTTGATAGATGCATTGTTATTAGGTGCTTCAAAACCCACTAAAATTCCGTGAATGTTTTGAATAGTTCCTTTTTTAATCCAATGTTCATGACGTGTTCCTTCTGATGATTCTACAAAAAATAAATGCTCAACACCATTTGTATCTGCTACTAATTTTTTTTCTGCCCACGGAATGTAATCAACCAATTCAAAACTAAAATCCTGTTGTACTCCATCGTTTTTAAAATTATCAGTATAAGACCAATAATTTTTACCCCAAGCAGATAATAACAAAGGTTTGTTAATTTCTGGTTTTTGAACTTTACCATTATCAACAATTGCATTTAAATAGATTGTTTCTGATAGAAATTTATTGGTGGTTTCTCCTTCATTAATCAGCATAATACCTTCATAACCCATATAACGTGTAACTCCAGCACCAATAAGAATTAATAAAAAAGCCAAGTGAAAAAGTAGAACTGCCCATTTTTCTTTTCTGTACAAACGATATCTAAAAATGTTACCAAAGAAATTGATGACAAAGAAAACCATAATTAACTCAAACCACCAAGTGTTATATACCAAAGCTTTAGAGGTTTGTGTACCAAAGTCGTTTTCTATAAATGTGGCAACTCCCATTGCAGTAGCAAAAAGGATAAATAGAACTGCCATTAAACGTGTAGAGTAGAGGAGGTTAAAAATTTTTTTCATCCGTATTTAGTTCTTTAAAAAAAGGTTTTGCGAATTTACGGATAAAAGAGTAAATACTTATTAATGTGTAGTTTTTTTCTTGTTAAGAATTGTTAAAAGGAAGCTATTTTGAAATTAAAAAGTAGGTGTTTTACCTATTTATAAAATTGAGGTGAATATACTCTAAGAAAAAATAATGTATTGATAGATATTTGTATTGAAATATAAAGAAAGATATTTGATTAAGTAGCTACAATACTTTTTTAATATTAAAGGCGGAATCTGAAAAGCCTATGTTAAATAGAGTAAGAAAATTTAAATTTAATATTATGGGATATGGAGCTTTTGTAAATATCAAAAATAATTCACAAGATTTAATTCAAGTTCAAGTAAGTGGTGCAAAATGTATGAACGCTTGCGGAAACTGGAATCAGGAATTAATTCCTCCAGGTGGAACTTACCCAAGACAATATATTGAGGCAAGTGCTAGTTTCCCCTCGTGTATGAATACTAATAGTTCTTTAAATTTTGCATTATGTAAATTAGATACTAAAACAGGTAAATTTATACCAATGGGCACATTCGAAATGTACGAAAGAATGAATAATTGGTCTGTAGAAAATGCTACTACAGATATACAGTTTACTACTTCAAAATCTGGAGATCAAGAACTTGTTGATATTAATTTGTCTTAAGGTTATTAAAAAGGAAAGCGCTTTTTGAAAGTATTTTTATTTTTAAAAAGTGTTTTTCATCTAATTAAATATTACTCTACAATACTATCTATTAAAATAGTTAATAAATCTATGGCTGCTTGTGCAATTTTGGTTCCGGGTCCAAAAACACCCACTGCACCAGCATCAAACAAAAACTGATAATCTTGCGCCGGAATTACACCACCAACAATTACCATAATATCTTCTCTGTCATATTTTTTTAGCTCTGCAATTACTTGTGGCACTAAAGTTTTATGACCCGCAGCCAAAGAGGAAATACCTAAAATATGTACATCATTTTCTACAGCTTGTTTGGTAGCTTCTTGTGGTGTTTGGAATAATGGTCCAATATCTACATCAAAACCTAAATCAGCATAACCAGTTGCAACTACTTTTGCACCTCTATCATGACCATCTTGCCCTAGTTTGGCTATCATAATTCTTGGGCGTCTTCCTTCTAAATCAGCAAATTTATTTGCTAAATCTGTTGCTTTTTTAAAGAGTTTGTCATTTTTTATTTCTTTACTATACACGCCAGAAATGGTTTTATGAACTGCTTTATGTCTTCCGAATTTATATTCTAAAGCATCAGAAATTTCTCCTAAAGTAGCCCTATTTTTTGCAGCTTTTACAGCTAAATCAAGTAAATTTTCTTTACCAGATTTTGCAGCTTTTGTTAAAGCTACTAAAGATTTTTTAACTTTTTCGGTATCTCTATTTTCTTTTAATTGGTTTAATCTTTCTATTTGAGATTTCCTTACTGCCTCATTATCAACTTCTAAAATATGTAAAGGATCTTCTTTTTCTAATTGATATTTGTTTACACCAACAATTACATCTTGTCCGCTATCAATTCTTGCTTGTTTTTTTGCAGCAGCTTCTTCTATTCGCATTTTAGGAATTCCTTTCTCTATAGCTTTTGTCATTCCTCCTAATACTTCAACTTCTTGTAATAATTCCCAAGCCTTATTGGCAATATCTTCAGTTAATTTTTCAACGTGATAACTACCTGCCCAAGGATCTACTGTTTTAGTAATATATGTTTCTTGTTGCAAATAGATTTGCGTATTTCTGGCAATTCTTGCAGAAAAATCTGTAGGTAATGCAATTGCTTCATCTAAAGCGTTGGTGTGTAAACTTTGTGTGCCGCCAAATGCAGCAGCCATAGCTTCTATGGTAGTTCTGGCAACATTGTTAAAAGGATCTTGTTCTGTTAAAGACCAACCACTTGTTTGGCAATGTGTTCTTAAGGCTAACGATTTTGGATTTTTAGGTTTAAATTGTTTTACCAATTTTGCCCACAACATTCTTGCCGCTCTTAATTTTGCAATTTCTGTAAAATGATCCATACCAATTGCCCAAAAGAAAGACAATCTTGGCGCAAAAGCATCAATATCCATTCCAGCTTCAATCCCTTTTCTAATGTATTCCAATCCATCAGCTAAAGTGTAAGCTAGCTCAATTTCTGCTGTAGCACCAGCTTCTTGCATATGATAACCAGAGATAGAAATTGAATTGAATTTTGGCATATTTTTACTGGTATATTTAAATATATCAGCAATAATTTTCATTGATGGTTTAGGAGGATAAATGTAAGTGTTTCTAACCATAAACTCCTTTAGAATATCATTTTGAATGGTTCCTGAAAGTTGATTTAAAGAAACGCCTTGTTCTTGTGCAGCAACAATATAAAAAGCTAAAATGGGTAGTACAGCACCATTCATTGTCATAGAAACAGACATTTTATCTAACGGAATTTGGTCAAATAAAACCTTCATATCTTCAACAGAATCTATAGCAACACCAGCTTTACCAACATCACCTTGTACACGTTCATGGTCAGAATCGTAACCTCTGTGAGTTGCCAAATCGAATGCTACTGATAATCCTTTTTGACCTGCTGCTAAATTTCTTCTATAAAAAGCGTTGCTTTCTTCTGCAGTAGAAAAACCTGCATATTGTCTAATTGTCCAAGGTCTTCTAACATACATTGTAGAATATGGCCCACGTAAATTAGGAGCAATACCAGCTACAAAACCTTCGTGCTCAAAAGTTTTTTTTGATGAATTAGTTGAGCTTTTTAGTGTTATATGTTGAATGTTTTTTCTAGTCATTTATAGCGTTTTCATCTAGTTTAAGCATATTGAAAATTTTTGTCCCTATGGCTTTAGATTCTTTTTCTTTTTCCTTTATTTTTTTTTGATTTTTATAAAACAGAAAGAGGCAAATAATTCCTAAAAAAATAACTCCTGTAATAATAAAATTAACACTACTACCAAATAAAGTATGAAACTTGTCTTCTAAAAAATAAAGGCTTATAAATGTAAATAAAATAAAACCTATAATATATGTAGGTAATTTTTTCTTTATTTCTTGCACCTCTTTTTTGAGAGATTTTTGTTTTTTTTGAAGAAGAGCTATTTCTTTATTTTTTTTCAAATTTTAACCTATTTTTTTCTATTGTTTCAGAAAGTCTTTCTCTAATTATAGGGGGTATTAATGTTTTTATATTTCTTTGCTTTACAAAAGGATGTAATTCTATATTCTCTTGCATTGTTTCATTTTTATTAGGCTGTAAGTTGGTGCCTAAAAGTATCGTTTCTTTATTGTTAAAACTTTCTTCTTCTTTTTTAGCACTTTCTTTTATTTTTTTTTGAATGATTCCTTCCTTTAACTGTTTTAAAAACCCGCCTGCTTTTTCAATTTCTTTAAAAATAGTTAAAGCTTTTTCTGCTAGTTGATTTGTTAGTGATTCTATATAATAAGAACCTTTTGAATAATTTTGAGGATTGTTTAGACCACTTTCTTGTTGTAAAACTAAAAGCTGGTTTCTTGCTATTCGCTCTCCAAACTCATTTGATTTATGATAAATTGCATCGTAAGAAACGTTAGAAATTGTGTTTGCGCCTCCTAAAATTGCACTCATACATTCTGATGTTGTTCTTAATAAATTAACGTTGTAATCGTACAAAGTTTTATTTCTTAACGTTGGTTTTGTAAAAATATGAGCTTCTACATTTTTAACTTTATATTCATTTAAAAGCGTTTCCCAAAGTAATCTAAAGGCTCTTAATTTTGCAATTTCAAAGAAATAATTATTTCCAACAGAAAAATTAAAATGAATTTTTGAGGCAACTTCACCTCCAAAATAATTTAAATATTCGTTAGCGTGTGCTAGTGTATAAGCCAATTGTTGGGTTATTGTTGCGCCTGAATTTTGATATAAATCTAACGAAACTGAAATACAGTTATTTGTCTTATTAACTAGGCTTTCTAATTTATTAAAATCCGTTTTTAAGTTTGTAAACCAATTACCAGTTTCTGCTAAATTCCCAATAATATCAGTTTGAAAATAGGTGTTTTTTGAATTGATATATTTTGATAATTCTATCTGAAAATCATCATCTAAAAAAGAAAAATTAAAATAGATTATTGATGATTTGGTTTTAATTCCTTTTAAAAGAATAGAATAATCAAAAGTAGTTTTTGCTAAGAACTGAATGGAATTTGCACCTTTTTTTAAAGCATTTAGAGCAATTGTGTTTGCAATTTTTTCATCATCTATAAAAATAGTTTGACAAACATTAAATTCCTTTTTTGATACGTTTATTTTTTGGTTTGTTTTATCTTCTAATGTATAAAAAGGTTTTACAACAATGCCTTCTTTGGTTTTCCATAGAAGCGAATTATTATAATCTGCACCTTTTAAATCTACTTGAATTTTTTGTTTCCAGGCAGCTGCAGAAGTTCTCTCAAATTCATTAAATAAAAATGTGCTCATTACTTTTTTAAGGTATCAAATTCAATAATATAGATATCTTCATTTTCTTTTTTCATTAAATACTTTTCTCTTGCAAACCTTTCTAATTGCAAAGAATCTTGTAGCTTTTTAATGGTTGCTTTGTCTTGAGCTATTTTCTTTTTGTAAAAAGAAATCGTACTTTCTAAATCGTTAATTTCCTTGTCAAATTTTCTATGTACAAGATACGAATTTTCATCAAAAAACAACATCCAAATAATAAATGGAATTAGTATTAGAACAAAAATATTTGTTACAAATTTTACTATTTTATTATTTTTTAGTCCTTTAAAAGTCATAAAGTTTATAGGCGTTCATTTATTACAGTTCTAACAATATCTATGGCTACAGTATTATATCTATCATTAGGTATAATAATGTCTGCAAAGTTTTTAGTAGGTTCTATAAACTGCTGATGCATAGGTTTTAAAGTGTCTTGATAACGGTTTAAAACTTCGTCAATATCTCTACCTCTTTCAGAAATATCTCTTCTAACTCTTCTAATTAAACGTTCGTCAGTATCTGCGTGCACAAATATTTTTATATCAAATAAATTTCTTAATTCTTTGCTGTTAAAAATTAAAATACCTTCTACAATTACTACTTTTCTTGGGTGTGTTTTAACAGTGTCTTTTGTTCTGTTATGAGTTACAAAAGAGTATACAGGCTGTTCTATATTTTCTCCTAATTTTAATTTCTTTAAATGTTTTACAATTAAGTCGAAATCGATGGCTCTAGGATGATCAAAATTAATTTTTGTTCTTTCTTCATAAGACAAGTTGTCTGTTTCTTTGTAGTAAGAATCTTGGGATATTACACAAACTTCATCTGTTGGTAAGTGTTTAATAATCTGATTTACCACTGTAGTTTTTCCACTTCCTGTTCCTCCAGCAATTCCGATTATGAGCATATTTTCTGATTAGAATAATTAAAGGACTAAAATACTAAAGATTTTACAATATTTTAAGAGAATTTTGGTCTTATATAGCATTTTTTTATTGTTAGTATTTTCTTTTTTTTGATAAAAAGTGATGTCAAAATAAAATAAAAAATGTTAAGAAAGGCAATTAAAAGTCGGGATGAGAGGATTTGAACCTCCGATCTCTGGTCCCCCAGACCAGCACTTTAACCAGACTAAGCTACATCCCGAATTTAGGTTTCTAAAATAATAATAAAGTCTCAAAATTTTTTTTTTGAGACTTTATTATTTTGAGCCGATGGAGGGACTCGAACCCACGACCTGCTGATTACAAATCAGCTGCTCTAGCCAGCTGAGCTACATCGGCTTTAAATTAAGAGTTGGCAAATAAAATACAAAAAATGAAATTGAACAAGGAAAAAATAAATTTTTTGCATAAAAAAAGCTTCATAAAAAAATGAAGCTTTCATTAAGAATAATAAAATATTTACATTGTATAGAAAAATTGCTCATTGGTAATTTTTCCATCTTGTACTTCAAAAACGCAAACTTCTTCCATTTGTTGTCTTCCTCTATCTTTAAAAGTTACATCAAAAGACATTTTGCTAGTAAAATGATTGTTTGCAACCACAGGATCAGAAATTTCTCCATTATGAAATTCAACAACATTATCTAACCATTGTTTGCTTTTTTCAAGAACTTCTTTTTTGCCCGAAACTATTTCTCCATAAGGTACTCCTGGCATTTCTTTACTAACAACATTTTCTGCATAAAGTTCTTCAATACATTCTATGTTTTTTCCTTGTTGGCACATTTGTTGCCATTTTTTTGCTACTTCTTGTGTATTCATAATTTTAAGATTTTGTGATTGTTTAAAAATAGGAAAATAATATTACATTTTTAATGATGAAATGTTAGAAGTCATTTAAAGCATTTTTATAGACTCTTAAACATCGTTCTCTAGCAAATTTATGTTCTACAATTGGATTAGGGTAGGTGAGTTCTTGAAATTCGGGAACCCATTTTTTGATGTATTGTAATTCTTTATCGAATTTTTGAATTTGAGTTGTAGGATTAAAAATTCGAAAATAAGGAGCAGCATCTACGCCACAACCTGCAACCCATTGCCAGTTACCAATGTTACTTGCCATTTCGTAATCGTGTAATTTTTCTGCAAAATAAGCTTCACCCCATCTCCAATCAATTAATAAATGTTTACATAAAAAACTACCCACCAACATTCTAACTCTATTGTGCATAAAACCCGTTTGGTTTAGTTCTCTCATTCCTGAATCAACTAAAGGATATCCCGTTTTTCCTTTACACCAAGCTAAAAATTCTTCTTCGTTATTTCTCCAAACAATTCGATCATATTTAGGTTTAAAACTATTTTTAATTGTTAACGGAAAATGCCATAAAATTTGCATAAAAAACTCACGCCAAATCAATTCTTTTAGAAAAGTAATATTACTACTTTTAGATGCTTTTTCTACTATTTTTCTGATACTGACTGTACCAAAACGTAAATGTGTTCCAAGTTTTGAAGTTGCTTCTTTTGAAGGAAAATTTCTTTTTTCTTCATATTGATTGATAAGTTTTGTAGATACTCTACAAGATTCAACTTTAATTGAAGATTGAGAGAAACCAATACCATCTAAAGTTAAAAAAGGGAGTTTCTTTTTGATAAAATTCTCTAAAAGATTTTCTGAAGGATAAAACTGAATTCCTTTATATTGAAAAGCTTCTAACCATTTTTTAGAATACGGAGTGTACACTTTATATGGAGTTTTATCTTGTTTTACAATTTCATTTTTTTCAAAAACAACTTGGTCTTTAAAAGTTTTAAAATTGATGTTTTTTGAAGCTAAAAAAGCTTTAATTTCTGAATCTCTTTTTAATGCATAAGGCTCGTAATCGTGATTCGTAAAAACCGTTTTAATAGTGTATTTTTTTGATATTTTTTGATAAACGTCTAAAGGTTTACCATAAAAAACAGCCAACGAACTTCCAACTTGTTTAAGTTGATTGTTGATGTTTTGTAATTCTTGATGTATAAATGAAATACGAGTATCGTTTTTTGGTAGTTTGCTTAGAATATTTTCATCAAAAATAAAAATTGGTAAAACTTTTTCTTTAGATTCTAGTGCGTGGAACAATCCGCAGTTATCCTCTAAACGCAAATCTCTTCTAAACCAAAATATATTAATTTTTTCAGTCATAAAAGATTTTTTTAGGCTGCAATTATCTTAGTAAATGTTAGTAATACAGTAAGGAGTTCTACTTTGTTTTATGGTAAAAAACAACACTTAAAAGTGATTAAAATTAAAGAGGAATCTTAAAATTCCTCTTTAATTAAGATTTGTTAAAACGTATTATGGTCTTCCTTTTAAACGTTTTTCTATTTTTTGTTTAACAGCTGTTAAACGTTTCATTTGCTCCATAATTTCTGGATCTTTTTCTAATTTGTAAACTTCATTAAGCTCAAGAATAAGTGCTTTTACTTCTCTTGAAGCCAATATTCTATCACTAGTAGTTTTAAAAGAGAATTTTCTGTTTTCAAACTCTGTAGCTCTTTCTAATAAATTCATTCTATAATATTTCCTTTTTTGTAATTTTCGAATATAATTATAAAAGTTAGAAATGCAAGAAAAATTTAAACTTTATCTAAAAAAAAGGCTTAAATGTTAAAATTGTTGTAAAAAACTGTCTTTTTTTCTTTTTGAAATTGCTTTTTGAGTAAAAAAAAAGCAATCCACTTTAGTGGGGTACTTATGTAAAAAGGATTTTGGATTCTTTTGACAAAGCTATGAATTATAGTTTTTTACACATAAGTAAAGCTTAATTTAGGTGTATAAAATCATCATCACCATATTTTAGTCTTAAGCCAAAACAATTACTGTTATTGCTTTCTAAAAACCAACAGCTTTATCATCACCTCTTGGATCAGCTCCTCCTTCTAGTTTTCCGTTAGGTAAAATTAAAATACCTTCAACCTTACCAATTACAGGCGTTCTTTCTTCATTAGTTTTGTATCCTAAGTTATTGAGTTCAGAAACAGTTTTTCTATCAAATTTATTGGGTTCCATCATAATAATATCTGGCAACCATTGGTGATGAAAACGTGGTTGATTTACAGCTTCTTGCATTCCCATTTTAAATTCGTGTACATTTAAAATGGTTTGTAAAACTGATGTAATTATTGTTGATCCTCCTGGAGTTCCAACAACCATCCAAAGGTTACTATTTTTTTCTACAATTGTAGGAGTCATTGAGCTAAGCATTCTTTTTTCTGGAGCAATTTCATTGGCTTTTGCGCCAATTAAACCAAACATATTGGGTACACCTGGTTTACTAGAAAAATCATCCATTTCATTGTTTAAAAAGAAACCTAAATCAGAACAATATAGTTTTGATCCATAAGCCCCATTTAAAGTTGTGGTAACTGAAACTGCGTTTCCAAAAGAATCTACTATAGAATAATGTGTAGTTTCATTACTTTCAATTATTTGAATGTTTCCGTGAGAAACATCAGAAGATTTTGTTGCTTTTGTAAACGAAAAATTTTGCATTCTGTGTTTTGTGTAACCTTTGCCAATTAAAGAATCTAAAGGAATCTTTACAAAATCTGGATCGCCTAAAAAATAACTTCTGTCTGCATAAGCACGTCTTTCTGCTTCTGTAATTATTTGAATGGTTTTTACTGAATTATGTCCATATTTATCGAGGTCAAAAGGTTCAATTCCATTCATAATTTGTGCCAAACAAACGCCTCCACTTGAAGGAGGAGACATCGAAATAACTCGTAAATCATCGTATGTAAAAGTAATAGGTTTTCTCCATTTTACTTGGTATTTAGCCAAGTCTTCTAGCGTTATAATTCCACCATTTGCTTGCATAAATTTTACCAAACGTTTTGCGGTTTCGCCTTTATAAAATTCTTGGCTACCATTTTTAGCAATTCTTTCTAAAGTTGTAGCCAAAGCAGGATATTTAATAACATCGTTCTCTTTCCAAATAGAATCAAATAGTATTTTAGATTTGTTCGCTTTTATAAAATAATGCTGATATTTTTTTATACGAGCTTCTTGTTTTTTAGTAACTGTAACACCTTTTTTAGCTAACTCAATTACAGGTTGCAAAATTTCTTTAATTGGTAATGTGCCAAATTTTTTATGCGCTGCAAAAACACCAGCAACAGTTCCTGGTATTCCAACAGCCATAGCTCCAAGTGTGCTTTTGTCTTTAATTACATTGCCTTTTTCATCCAAAAACATATCTTTGTGAGAAGCAAGAGGTGCTTTTTCTCTGTAATCTAAAGAGCCAATTTCACCATTTTTTTTTCTGTAAACCATAAATCCACCACCACCAATATTGCCAGCATAAGGATAAGCAACAGCCAAAGCTAATTCTGTTGCAACCATTGCATCAAAAGCATTACCACCTTTTTTTAATATTTCTGTTCCAATTTTTGATGCTTCTTCACGAGCTGAAACCACCATTGCTTTTTTGGTAATTAAACCCGTAATTTTTTCTTTTTTATTTGATGTTTTACATTGAAACATCAATAGAGAAATTGTAAAAAGGAGTATTGTCTTTTTCATAAATCTATTTAATTTCTTTTAATTTTTGATGGGTAAATTCTTCTAAATCTTTAAAGAAAAGTTTAAAATCTTCTTCAAATTCTGTTTCTAGAGTTTGTAAATCTTCAATAGCTAAATTCATTTGAGATTTTCCTTTGGTTCTGTTATTCATCCCATTTAAAACTTGCGCTATAGATTCTAAAAATTGATAATTATACAGAATATCATATTCAATCATATATCCAATAAATTGCTTCGATTTTACAGGGAGTTCTTCTTTTTTATTTTCAAATAATTGATAAACTGATTTGGTAAAAATAGCTAATGGAATAGCAGAATAAGTATTCCAGTTTTTAGCTAAAAAATGGTCGAAAAAAATATCGATGATTACACCATCATAATGTCTGTAACGGTTGTGTAAACGTCTTTTGCTTTTTCTAACAATTGGGTGTGCATCTGTATAGGTGTCAATTTCTCTATGTAAAAGAATACCTTGTTGAATTTCTTTTGGGTATTCTTCATAATTATTACCTTTAATATGATCTGCAATAAAATTACCAATCATAATATTGGTGTTGTTTTGTGATAAATAGAGGTGAGCTAGGAAGTTCATAGCAGTAAATGTAAATAAAAGAAGTCACCTAAAAAGAAAACCGCCTAAAAATTCCTTTTAGACGGCTTCTTCTAATTTATTATGGCTGGCTATTCGCAACTACTTTATTAGCTCATAAGAACGTTTAATAAAATCTGTTAACTCTTTTCCGTGCAATAAGTTCTGAGATAATTTTGCTAAATCAAACGCTTGCGAAATTAAACGAGTTTGTTTCTTTTCGGTTTTTGTATTTAAAATTTCAGAAACTAATGGGTGATTGGTGTTCACCACCAAATTGTACATATCTGGCATATTACCCATTCCCATCATTCCTCCACCACCAGAAGCTTGCATTTCTTTCATTCTACGCATAAATTCTGGAACTGTAATGATAAACGGAGAAGAAGCAGAATCCATAGCTTCTAACTGAACCGTATAAGTTTCTTTTGGTACAGCAGCTTCAATAATTGGCTTTAATTTTTCTTTTTCTTCATCAGAAAGTTTAGAAATTACGTTGTCATCTTTCTTAATTAGATTGTCAATATGATCTGCATCTACACGCTTAAATTGAATTTTAGCTTCGTTGTTAGAAGTCTCTAATTTTTGCATTAAATGAGAAACAATTGGCGAATCTAATAGCAACACTTCATATCCTTTTGCTTTTGCATCTTCAATATAACTATGTTGCGCATCTTTGTTAGAAGCATATAAAACAACGTGATTTCCCTCTTTATCCGTCTGTGCATCTTTGGTTTTTTCAACCAATTCATCAAACGTAAAGTAAGAATCTGCAACTGTTGGATACAATGCAAACTTCTTAGCTTTGTCAAAGAATTTATCTTCAGACAACATTCCGTATTCGATAATTACTTTGATATCGTTCCATTTTTTCTCAAAATCTTCACGATCTTTTTTGAATAATGAAGCTAATTTATCAGCTACTTTTTTAGTGATATATCCAGAGATTTTTTTAACAGCTCCATCAGCTTGCAAATAAGAACGAGACACGTTTAAAGGAATGTCTGGAGAATCTATTACACCTTTTAACATCTGTAAAAAGTCTGGTACAATTCCTTCTACATTATCTGTTACAAAAACCTGATTTTGATATAATTGAATCTTATCTTTTTGCATGTCCATAGTTGGACTTAATTTTGGAAAGAATAAAATTCCTGTTAAATTAAACGGGTAGTCTACGTTTAAGTGAATATGAAATAAAGATTCTTCAAATTGCATTGGATATAATTCTCTGTAGAAATTTTCGTAATCTTCTTTTTCTAAATCGGCTGGTTTTTTTGTCCAAGCAGGATTTGTGTTGTTAATAATATTATCAACTTCAATTTGTTTGTGAGGCTCTGTAGTTTCTTTACCGTCTTTGTCTTTGGTAGTTTTTGGTGTAAAATTTGGGTCGTTTATTTTTTTAGTTCCAAATTTAATAGGCACTTGGTTAAAACGATTGTATTTGTTTAACAAACTAGTAATTTTACTATCTTCTAAAAACGCTGTTTCATCTTCAGAAATATGTAAAATAATTTCTGTTCCTCTGTCAGATTTGTCACTTTCAACTAAAGTATATTCAGGAGAACCATCGCAAGTCCAATGCGCAGCAGGTTCATCTTTATAAGATTTTGTAATGATTTCTACTTTATCTGCCACCATAAATGCCGAATAAAAACCTAAACCAAAATGCCCAATAACACCCGTGTCGTTTTTATCGTCTTTATATTTTTCTAAAAACTCTTCAGCTCCAGAAAATGCAATTTGGTTAATGTATTTCTCTACTTCATCTGCAGTCATACCCAAACCTTGGTCTTTAATGGTTAAGGTTTTGGCTTCTTTATTAATACTAATTTCAATTTTAGCATCTCCTAATTCGGTTTTTGCTTCACCAATAGAAATTAAGTGTTTAAGTTTTGTGGTTGCGTCTGTTCCGTTAGAAATTAACTCACGTAAAAAGATTTCGTGATCAGAATACAAGAATTTTTTTATCAGCGGAAAAATATTTTCTACTGATACATTAATGTTTCCTTTGCTCATAATTTTATATTTTAGTTTTTGTTT
Organism: Polaribacter sp. 2405UD43-2; assembly: GCF_058147125.1. Classification (NCBI taxonomy): domain Bacteria; kingdom Pseudomonadati; phylum Bacteroidota; class Flavobacteriia; order Flavobacteriales; family Flavobacteriaceae; genus Polaribacter; species Polaribacter sp. 2405UD43-2. The sequence goes on from NZ_JBYVJX010000003.1 coordinate 101,091, forward strand.
ACATAATTTGCACACTGTCATTTCGACTTTATGGAGAAATCTCAAAAAAACAGATTTCTCAACTACATTTCATTTCGTTCGAAATGACAGAATGTTCTTTTTTGACGAATCAATAGTCAAAAAAAATACCAAACAATAAATTATGACAAGATGACAGAATATAAGTTTTGAGTTTTTTAATTTTGGGTTGAAAAACTTAAAATTGAACATTAAAACCTATATGTCTCTCAACATTTCTGTTTTGTTTTTATTTTTCCAAGTGCCACCAGTAAAATCGGGTACTTTAACAGAAGCGCTATTTTGTGCAACAGACAATTCTGATAGCGGTGTAATTGCACTCCATAAAACACTGTCGTAAACATTAATATCTAAAGGTAAGCCTTTGTTTAAGCATTTTATTAAACGATAAATCATTACAAAATCCATTCCTCCATGCCCAACAGAATTATCAGAAATTTGTGCTTTTAATTTGCCCCAAAGCGGGTGATTGTATTTTTCTCTGTATTCAGTATATTTTTCTTTTTCTAACCATTTATGTCCCCACCAAGCCAATTCGTCTTTATTAATATATAATTTAGAAGGATAACCTTCATGAACTGCTTTTGTGCCGACAACAGTGTTTAAACGATCATAAGGTCTGCCAGAATGAACATCAAATTGCAACATAATAGTTTTGCCTAATTTGGTTTTAATCATTGTGGTATTCATATCTCCACATTTTACGTTAGAGAATTTGTTAATTCCTGCTCGTTTTGCAGCATCACTTAAACTCTTTTCACGGGAGCTCATAGAAACAACGTGGTCATAAGTATCTCCACGTCCAATATCCATATATTGACTAATTGGTCCTAAGCCATGGGTTGTATAGAAATTACCATCTTTTTTAAGGTGATGTTTTATTCTCCATTGATTTTCATAATATTTTTCATCTAATAAATGTTTACGCAAATCATGAATATACGCACCTTCTGCGTGCGTTAAATCTCCAAAAACACCTTTATTTACCATATTTAAGACCCATAATTCTTCATTGTTAAAACAACAGTTTTCCATCATCATACAATGTTTTTGAGTACGTTCTGCGGTTTCAACTAATTTCCAACAGTCTTCTAAAGTGTATGCAACAGGAACTTCAGAAGCAATATGTTTTCCTTTTTCCATTCCGTATAAAGCCATTGGTGTGTGCATTTCCCAAGGCGTTGCAATGATTAATAAATCAATGTCATCTCTGTCTGCTATTTTTTTCCATTCGTCAGAATTACCAAAATATTCTTGCGCTTTTAAACCTTGTTTTTCTTGAATATGTGCATTTACTTTGGCGGTTTTCTCTTTCTTTAAATCAGAAATTGCAACTACTTCTGCATTGTTGTTTTTTACCAGCCAATCAAACATTTGTATAAGTACTTGCCCGCGATTGCCACAACCAATTAAGCCTACTTTAACTTTATCAATTTTAGGAGCAGTTAAACCAAAAGCGGTTCCTTTGGCAGCTTTATTAAGTAAAGTGTTTGTTTTTTCTATAGTTTCTTCTTTACAAGAAATAGCTGTAGATAATCCTAAAAACATTGCTGCTTTTGTAGATAGAGATAAAAAATCTTTTCTGTTCATAATTTAGGTTTGATAAAGTTGTTAAACTGACTTTTGTAAAGGTGTTAATTTATCACTATTTTAGCTAATCAACAAATAACTAAAATATAAATATATGTATAACTCAAAAATAACTGGTTTAGGATATTATGTTCCAGAAAATGTGGTAACCAATAACGATTTAAAAGCGTTTATGGATACTTCTGATGAATGGATTCAAGAAAGAACAGGAATTAAAGAACGTAGATGGATTGATCCTAAAACAGGAGATACCACAGCAGTTATGGGTGCTAAAGCATCTAGAATAGCCATTGAAAGAGCAGGTTTAACAAAAGAGGATATTGATTTCATTATTTTTGCAACTTTGAGCCCTGATATGTATTTTCCTGGCGGAGGTGTGCAAGTGCAAGATTTATTAGATATGCCAACAATTGGTGCTTTAGATGTGCGTAACCAATGTTCGGGTTTTATTTATTCTATGTCTGTGGCAGATCAGTTTATTAAAACAGGAATGTATAAAAATATTTTGGTTATTGGGGCTGAAAATCATTCAGGTGGCTTAGAACGTTCTACCAGAGGTAGAGGAGTTACTGTTATTTTTGGTGATGGAGCAGGAGCTGCAGTTTTATCTAGATGTGAAGAAAAAGGAAAAGGAATTTTGTCTTCTCATTTACATTCGGAAGGAAAACACGCTAAAGAATTAGTTTTAGAAGGACCATCAACCCAAAGGTGGGTACCAGAAATTTTAGAAAAAAATGATCCAAATGATGTTTCATATTATCCTTATATGAATGGTCAGTTTGTTTTTAAACACGCTATTACACGTTTTTCTGAAGCCATTGTTGAAGGTCTAGAAGCCAATAATTTACAGAAAGAAGATATAGATATGTTAATTCCTCATCAAGCTAACTTACGAATTACACAGTTTATTCAGCGTAAATTTAGATTGTCTGATGATAAGGTGTTTAATAATATTATGAAATATGGTAATACAACTGCAGCATCCGTAATTATTGCTTTAACAGAAGCTTGGGAAAAAGGGAAAATAAAAGAAAATGATTTAGTTGTTTTAGCTGCTTTTGGTAGTGGTTTTACTTGGGGAAGTGTAATTATCAGATGGTAATTTAGTTTGCAATTTACATACATAAAAAGACTTTACATTTTGTGGAGTCTTTTTTTTGTGTTTGTTAGAAACTAAGCAATTTTACCTCTGTGTGGTTTTAGAGCATCTCTATAAATTTTAAGATCTTTTTCATTAACTGTAATAAAAGCAGAAAATAGCATAGCATTTTTTTCTTGAATATCAACCTCAAAAAAAGTTAGATTTTCTAGTGTTGCAAATTCTTTTAAATGTATGGTGTGATGTTTTGCGGTTTCTTTTGCATCTAAACCTCTAAAATCCCATAATAATTTAATTTTTCTATTCAACTTTTTTGTTTTTAATGATTTATAAATACAAACAGATTGCCAGTTTTATAACTGATTTCTATGGTGTTTTTTATCGCTTTATTTCTTGTGCCAATTCTTTCTCCAAAAACCAAATTCTCATTTTTTAAAGGATATTGTAAACCTTTTGTTGTTATGTTTTTTACATCAAAAAAAGGAACTAAAGAAATCATTTTTTCTTTACAATTTTTAATTTTGATGATTTTATCAGCTAAAAAATAACGACTAAAATCATCAAAAAAAATAAGTTTTAATTTGTTTTTCCATTGAATTGCCGTGTGCAAATTGCCTAAAAAATGATCTTGTTCTTTACCACTTGCTCCAAAAACATCAATATTTTTGAAACCTTTATCAAATAAAATTTGAAGCATTTTATCAAAATCTGTAAAATCTTGATTTGGAGTGTGAATGGCTTCTATATCTTTTGGAAGATTTTTAATAGAATCAAAATCACCAGCAATAAAATTTGGAATAATATTTTTTTCTTTTAAAAATTGATAAGCACCATCTGTAGCACAAATAATAGCATAATCAGAAAAATTAGGTGTTTTTTTTGGAGGTTCTCCATTTAGCAATAAAAAAACTTTTGGGGTTTTCATAAAAGCAAAAATACCTATTTCTATAAAACTAAATAGGCATTTTAGAAACTAAGAAAAAATAATTAATTTTTTTCAAAAGTTTTTTGATAAGCTTTAAATACGCGAATTAAAGTTTTACTCATAGAAACTTTAGAACAATTAAATGTTAAAGCAATAGAAAGTTTTTTTTCTGGAGCATAAGCTGCAATTGACCTAAAACCATCTATTCTGCCATTATGGCCATAAGTAATTAGTCCATTAAATTTAGAAATTCCAATGCCCATTCCTAATTCATTGATGGGGGTTGTCATTTCTTTTAATGCTTTTTCTGAAAACAATTTTCCAGAAAATAAGTTAGTATAAAATATATTTACTTCTTTGGCTGTTGATGTAACGCCACCTGCCCCAGCAGTTCCAATTAAATTGGTATGGTAAGTAATGGGCAACCAATTTCCGTTTTCAGGAAAATAATCCATAGCTTCATTATTTGCTAAGTTTAAAGTATCAACAAATGAAGTTCTTTTTAAACCTAGTACTTTAAAAATTCTATTGTTAAGAATCTCTTTAAACGATTTTTTTTCAATTATTTCAGCAATATAAGATAGTAAAATAAAATTAGTATTAGAATAAGAGGTCTTTTCTCCGGGCTTAAATTCTGGTTTAAATTCTTTTATTTTAGAAACCATTTGCTTTCTATTTCTTGGCTCTGCAATCCATACTTCAAAATTTGGACTTCTAGTAATATTATACAATCCGCTTCTGTGCCTTAAAAGTTGTTCTATAGTAATAGTTTTAGCATTTACTATCTTTGGAAAAAAATTACTTAAATTTGTTGTAAGAGATAGCTTGTTTTCATCAACCAATTGTAGAATTACGGTAGCAGTATAAGATTTTGAGATAGAGCCTATACAATATTTGGTGTCTTTATTTGCTTTTTGGTTTTTCTCAATATTTTTTAAGCCAAAAGATTTATTGTAAATTTCTTTTCCGTCTTTAAAAATTGAAATTGTGCCCATTGCCTTTTTTTGAGTTTCATATTCTTTTAAAAGTTCGTCTAAGGTTACATTAGGTGTGCAGTTACACAGTATAAAAGTAATAAACAGTGTATATAAAAGATGTTTTTTTATCATAAATAATAAGTTTAATAATTATTCCTTTTTAATCCAAGTAAGTACAATAATTCCTAATCTACCTACAAGAAAAACAAAGGTTCCTAATGTTGGTGATAAAATACTACGTTTAATTCCGCCAGCTAAAACAGCAGGATGTATATCTCCATTAACAGAATCTAGCGCATCTAAAGCATTTATGAGTCCAAGAATAAAACCAAAAATTCCGAAAACGAGAGCGAATAAACTAATCGCTTTTATAAGATTTAGGTTTTTTTGGGTGTTATTTTTAAATCCTTTAGCCAATAAAAAAAAGGTAAGGATAAGTAAAATGATTAATGAAGTCATAAATAAAAGACCTCCTTCGTTAATTAAATGCATACTATTTATTTTAAAGTTTTGGTAAATGTATTTTTATTATTGATTGTAAATTGTTTTTTGCGATGAACGATTGTTTTTTATTTGGTTTCTACAAAAGAAAGATAGTTCTTGTTAAAATGATGATTTTTTGTTGTTTCGACACTAAAACTTGTAATTTGTCATAATTATTTATAAAATGAACTTGTTATTTTTTATTTTGCAGAATGGCAAAAAACCAGTTTTTTAACGTAAAAAAAGTACTGCTTCATTTTCTTTTTTGCATTTTAGTATGGTTTTTCTTTTATAGTTTTTTTAGTGTTGGTACTTCTAATAAAGAATTTTTATTTTGGTTTTCTAACATTTTAAGTACTATTTCTGTGGTAGCATCTTACGTTTTTGTGTACAATTTAATCCCAAAGTATTTATTGATTAAAAAATACAGAATATTTGCGCTCTATTCATTTTATACAGCTGTTTTTGTAACAGCAGGTGTTTTAATGACTATGGCTTTTGGGTTTGTGTTTTTCTTTAATTTAGAGTTTCAGCAAATGCCAACGCTTACCAAAAGTTCTTCAGTAATTTTAGTTTGTGTTTTGTTGATTGTTGCATTGGCTAGTAGTTTAAAAATTTTAAAACACAATTATAAATCACTTGAAGAAAATAAGGCTTTAGAAAATAAGTTTTTACAAACACAACTGCAATTAAAAGAACAGGAGCTAAAGTTTTTAAAGATGCAAATTCACCCACATTTTTTGTTTAATTCTTTAAACACAATCTATGGTTTTGCATTAAAAAAATCTGAAGAAGCTCCTAATATGATTTTAAAATTATCTAATTTGTTAGATTATATTTTATATCAAATTAACAAGCCTAAAGTGCAATTACAAGAAGAACTGAATCATTTAGAAGATTATATTTCTTTAGAAAAAATGCGATTTAACGATACTTTAAAAGTACATTTTACAAAAGAAATTAATGTTAATACAATTCAAATTTCGCCAATGTTATTAATACCTTTTGTAGAAAATAGTTTTAAACACGGTAAAATTTTAAATGATGTTTTAAAGGTTGATATCAATTTAAAAACAAAAGAAAACACCTTGTTTTTTAGAGTTGAAAATTCATCAATAAATAAAAGTAAAAATACAAACGGAATAGGATTAACAAACATTAAAAAAAGATTAGAAATGTTATATCCTGATAAACATAAGTTAAAAACGTATCATAAAAACAATGTATTTAAAGTTCTTTTAGAAATAAATACAGAAGCTTAAAAAATGGATAAAATAAATTGTATTATTGTTGATGATGAGGTTGTTGCAAGAGAAATTTTAGAATCTTTTGTAGCAAAAATTACAAACTTACATCTTGTTAAAAGTTGTAAAAATGCGATGGAAGTCTTAGAAATCTCTAACAAAAACAAAATAGATTTACTGTTTTTAGACATAAATATGCCAGACATTTCTGGGCTGTCTTTGGCAAAATCCATCAACAAAAAAACTAAAATTATTTTTACAACGGCTTATAGAGAATATGCAATAGATGGTTTTGATTTACAAGCTGTAGATTATTTGCTAAAACCCATTGCTTTCGATCGATTTTTACAGGCAGTAAACAAGTTTTTTGAAACAAATTCAACGATTATTATTGATGATAAAAAAGAAGAAAAACCCATAAAAAACGATTTTATTTTTGTGAGGTCAGACAGAAAAATGGTAAAAATTTCTTTTGATGAAATACGTTATGTAGAAAGCCTTTCAGACTATATTAAAATCCATTTGCAAGATAAAATTGTGGTAACTAGAGAAACCATTAGCAATATAGAAACCAAGTTGCCAATAAATAATTTTTTTAGAATTCATAGATCTTACATTGTTCAAAAAAATAAAATAGATTCTTATACCAATGAGTTTGTAGAAATTAATAAAAAAGCTTTGCCAATTGGCAGAACTTATAAAGAAAATGTGTTGCAAAAGTTGACTGAATTTTAGTAGAAATAGTTTTATCTTTGACACAAATTTTAGACTTTGCATACAAATCAATTTATACCAAAAACAGTAGAGAATTTAGTAGAGAAAGTAAGTTTTACTTGGCAAACTCCAAGTAATATTGCGTTGGTAAAATATTGGGGAAAGAGCAATCCTCAAATTCCAAAAAATGCTTCAATTAGTTTTACTTTAAACAATTGTCATACCATTACAACTATAGATTTTGAGAAAAAACAGCAAACAGAAAAAGTAGATTTCGATTTATTTTTTGAAGGAAAACAAAAAGACGAATTCAAACCTAAAATTGCAGAATTCTTTAAAAGAGTACAAGAATATTGTCCTTATATTTTTGATTATAAAATGACCATTAATTCAGAGAATTCTTTTCCGCATTCTAGCGGAATTGCATCCTCAGCAAGTGGTTTGAGTGCCATTGCAATGTGTTTAATGAGTTTAGAGTCTAAATTAATATCAAATTTATCAAAAGAATATATTCATAAAAAAGCATCGTTTTTAGCAAGATTAGGTTCAGGTAGTGCAAGCAGAAGTATAGAAGGTCCTTTGGTTGTTTGGGGTAAGCATCCAGAAATAGAAGAAAGTTCAGATTTATTTGGCGTAAAATTTCCTTACAAAATTCATCCCATTTTTAATAATTATCAAGATACAATTCTCTTGGTTGATAAAGGCGAAAAACAGGTTTCTAGCACAGTTGGTCACAATTTAATGCACAAGCATCCGTATGCAGAAAATCGTTTTAAACAAGCTAATGAAAATTTAGGTAAAATTTCTAAAATTCTTCAAAAAGGAGCTGTAAAAGAGTTCATTAATTTAGTAGAAAGCGAAGCGTTAACTTTGCATGCAATGATGTTAACAAGCCATCCATATTTTATTTTAATGAAGCCAAATACCTTAGAAATTATCAATAAAATTTGGCAATATCGTTATGAAAAAGAGAGCAATATTTGTTTTACTTTAGATGCAGGTGCCAATGTTCATCTTTTATATCCTGAAGATGAAAAAGAAACTGTAAACAAATTCATAGAGAATGAGTTAGCAAAGTACTGTCAGAAAAATCAGTATATTTGCGATACAAACGGATTTGGCGCAAAAGAGTTATAATGTATCAAAAAATTCTCATATTTTTATTCTTTCTAGGTGTAGCTACAAAAATAAATTCTCAAGAAAGAGTTTGGCTAAATGCTGACTTAAAAGAGACAAAAAAATACAATGCTACCTACTATAAAATAGAATCAAAAAAAGATAAAAATATCTCTCTGTATTATAAAAACGGAAATATTTTTAGAGTTTTTTTTACTGTTGATAATAAAAAGGAAGGGAAATTCGAAGAATACTATCATACAGGCGAGTTAAGAGTTATAGGAAAGTTTAAAAATGATCTAGAAGAAGGTGTTTGGAAAACGTACTATAAATCGGGTAAAATAAAAGAACGAGGAAAATACAAAAACGGTAAAAAAGTTGGAGTTTGGAAAATTTTTTACAAAAATCTTTAACAATATTCTCTTAATATTAAATTTTGTATTTTTGCCTAAATCTTGTAAAGAAAAATGAAAGGACCACTTTTTTATGCTAAAATTCTACTTTTTGGAGAATATGGAATTATCAAAGATTCTAAAGGATTAGCAATTCCGTTTAATTCTTATAGAGGCGCGTTAAAAACTTCTTCAGAGTTAAAAGAAACATCTAAAATTTCAAATCAAAATTTAGAACGCTTTTATCAATATTTATCAAATTTAAAAACCAATTTGGTTTCTTTTAATTTAGATGAATTTAAAACGGATATTAATAACGGAATGTATTTCGATTCTTCTATACCGCAAGGTTATGGAGTAGGAAGTTCTGGTGCTTTAGTAGCTTCTATTTACGACAAATATGCCAACGATAAAATTACAGTTTTAGAAAACTTAACTAGAGAAAAACTTTTAAAATTAAAAGAAGTTTTCTCTTTAATGGAGTCTTTTTTTCACGGAAAAAGTTCAGGCTTAGATCCTTTAAATAGTTATCTAAGTTTACCCATTTTAATCAATTCTAAAGAAAATATAGAACCCGCAGGAATACCATCGCAAAAAGAAGGAAAAGGAGCTGTTTTTTTACTAGATTCAGAACAGATTGGCGAAACTGAGCCAATGGTAAATATCTTTATGAATAAGATGAAAAACGAAGGTTTTAGAAAAATGATTAGCCAAGAATTTGCGAAAACAACAGATGCTTGTATAGATGATTTTTTACACGGCAATGTAAAGTCTTTATTTGGCAATGTAAAATCATTATCTAAAATTGTGCTAAAAAACTTTAAACCTATGATTCCTGATGCTTTTCATAAAGTTTGGGAAAATGGTATAAAAACTAACGATTATTATCTTAAACTTTGTGGTTCTGGCGGAGGTGGTTATATTTTAGGGTTTACAGAAGATTATGAAAAAGCACAAAATAGCCTTAAAAAATACAAATTAGAGTTGGTGTATAGATTTTAATGTATGCCTAGCTTTAAAATAAAAAGAATAATTTTTAAATTTTTTAGCTTACTCTCAGTTATTAGAGGTTACAATATTTTAGTTTTAATTATGGCTCAATATCTGGCAGCCATATTTATTTTTTCTCCACAAAAAAAACTTAAGAATGTAATTTTTGATATTGATTTGCTATATATCATTTTGGCCAGTGTTTGTGTAGTAGCAGCAGGGTATATTATCAATAATTTTTATGATGTAAAAGTAGATAGGATAAATCGTCCTTTAAAATCTGGAATCGATAATTATGTAAAACAATCTACAAAACTAAGACTTTATTTTGCATTAAATTTTATAGGTTTTGCTTTTGGATGGCTAATTTCTTGGAGAGCAGCTTTATTTTTTGCAGTTTATATTTTTGCCATTTGGTTTTATTCTCATAAATTAAAAAAGTATCCATTAACAGGTTTAATTTCGGCAACTGTGCTAACAATTTCACCTTTTTTTGCAGTTTTTATTTATTTTAAAAATTTTTCAAAAATCATTTTTGTACATGCAGTTTTCTTGTTTTTGGTAATAATGGTAAGAGAATTGGTAAAAGATTTACAAAATATGAAAGGAGCTTTCGTAAATAATTACGATACTTTTCCAGTTGCTTACGGAGAAAAAAAGACCAAGATATTATCAATATTTCTAATGTTTTTAACATTAATTCCTATTGTGATTTTATTCAGCTATCCTGCGTTAAGTTATATGAGGTATTATTTTTATTTTTCTATGCTCGTATTAATTTTCCTCGGATTTTATCTCTGGAATTCTAAAGAAAGAAATCAATATAGAATGATTCATAATATTTTAAAAATATTGCTTCTTATTGGTGTTTTTTCTTTGGTTTTTATTGATGTATCTTTAATTGTAGAAAAAGTAATAGACAGATTAAATTAACGTTTTTTATAACTACTTTTGCAAAAATTTTAAGTAATGAAATCAAATAAAAACTCGTCGCGAGGACGACAAGAAGGTAAAAAAAGCATTCCTCTAAACAGAAAAAACTCAAAAACAACGTATAAAAAAATTAAATCGAAACCTAAAGCCGATGAATCATTAGGAATCCGTTTAAACAAATACATTGCTAATTCAGGAATTTGTTCTCGAAGAGAAGCAGATACTTATATAGAACATGGAAGTGTAGAAGTAAACGGAAAATTAGTAACAGAAATGGGCTATAAAGTGCAGCCTAATGATGTTGTTCGTTTTGATGGAACATCAATTTCACCAGAACAAAAAAGGTATATACTTTTAAATAAACCAAAAAACTACATTACTACTATGGATGATGATAGAGGTAGAAAAACGGTAATGGAGTTGGTTGCAAATGCATCAAAAGAAAGAATTTATCCCGTTGGTAGATTAGACAGAAATACAACAGGTTTGTTATTGTTTACAAATGATGGAGATTTAGCAAAAAAATTAACACATCCAAAACACAATGTTCGTAAATTATATCACGCTTCTTTAGATAGAAAATTAGATTTAAAAGATTTAGAAAAACTACGAGGCGAAGTTATTATTGAAGGTAGAAAAGTGTTTATTGATGCGGTTTCTTATATAAATGGCGAGCCAAAAAGTGAAATAGGTATAGAAATTCACTCAGGTAGAAACAGAATTGTTCGTAAAATATTTGAACACGTTGGTTATAAGGTTAACAAATTAGATAGAGTAATTTTTGCAGAACTAACAAAGAAAAATTTACCAAGAGGAAGGTGGAGAGCCTTAACACAATTAGAAATTAACAATCTTCAGATGATGAAATAAAAAAAAATCCAGCTTTTGCTGGATTTTTTGACTTGAGCTATAAAACAGTAGTTTTTTAAAACAAAAAAAGCCCAAACAAAAGTTTGGACTTTTAAGTGGTACCTCCAGTACTGTAATTTACTTTTCTTGTATATTGTAAATCTTGTCAAAAACTTTGTTAAGTGTTATTTTTATTGGGTTTTTGATATTTTTTTAGCTCGTAAAAAATAAGTGCGTATTATATAAATAAACTCTTATTAGCACCCTAATTAACACCCTTTTTTGTATCTTTATATAAATTGATTAAGCTATGAGTAAAGGGATTGAGAGAACAAAAGGTACAATTAGGTTTGCTTTTAAAACTTCAAAAGCAAAGTTAGAACAAAATAAAAATCTACAAAGTTTAATTTTTCTATTTTTTAGTTACGGTAAAATTAGGTTTAAATACTCTACAGGTTACAAGTCTTGTTTTAATGATTGGGATTTTAAAAAACAACGTATTAAAAATAAAGTTGGTATAGAAAACAAAGACAAGATAAATGAAGATTTAAGCGATTTAGAAAACCAATTAAACAAAGAATGTGCAAATATTCTAAATGAATCAAAAAACATATCTAATGAACTTCTAAAGTACAAATTAGACATCTTTACGAAGAAAATAGAACCTCACCAAGAAATAAATACAAACCTTACTTTTTTTCAAGTTATAGATAAATATATTCAGGTAAAAGAATCACATATTTCAATAATTACAATTAGGTCTTATAAGCAGACTAAAAAAAGATTAGAAGAATATGAAAAGTATTATAATAGAAAATTGATGTTTGATTTTATCAATATTAGCTTTTATAATGATTTCAATACTTTTATGGAAAGTAAAGATTATGCTTTGAATACCATAGGAAAGCATATAAAGAACTTAAAAACATTTTTAAACTATGCACTTGCAGAAGGTTATTCGAGTAATCAGAAGTTTAAAAGTAAAGATTTTAAAGTAGCAACAGAAATTACTACAGAAATTTATCTAACAGATGCAGAAATAAAAGAAATGTTAGATAAAGATTTATCTAAATATCCAGAAGTAGAATTAGCAAGAGATGTTTTTTTAATTGGTTGTTATACCGGACAAAGAATAAGTGATTATAATAATTTATCTGAAAATGATATTGTTGAAATAGATAATGTTCATTATTTCAAAATTAAGCAACAAAAAAATAAAAGATACAATAGAGAGGTTTTGTGTCCTATTACTAAAGAAATGCGTGAGATAATGGCTAAAAGGCATAATAGTAAACCACCAAGAAAAATTGCAGAAAGCTATTTAAACGATTATATAAAGCAAGTTGGACAAATGCTTAAATGGAATGAGTTAGTTAAATGTGAGTTTACAAAAGGTGGTAAAACAATTACTAAAATGATTCCAAAATACGACTTAATAAAATCACATACTGCAAGAAGAAGTTTTTGTACAAATAAATACAAAGCAGGTATGAGTGTTTATGATATTATGCTATTTTCTGGTCATACAACAGAAAAAGAATTTTACAAATACATTAGAATCAAAGACGAAGAAAGAGCTTCTCATATCGTAAAAACTGGTTTCTTTAATGTTTAAATTTTAGCATAAAATAAAATATTCTATATTTAAAGAAAAATTGCTAACCTTTCAAACTATTAAGCCTATTGGAAGCTATATTCAAGTTACAAAAAGCATTGATAAAAAATTACTATAAAGAATTTATCGTTTCTGTTGATGAAGATAATGTAGATTTAGAAAAATACCCAGATTTAGTAATCTATAGAGGAAATGAATACTTTGAACAAGATGCTGACTATATTACCAAACAGCGTAAATATATAATTGATGATATAAAACCTATTTATATTGAGTCTATTAGTGAAGTAATATTAAAATTATCCAGTTTAGCCGACAATAATGAAAAATTGAATTATTTAAAGTACACAATACAATTATTCAATATTCCTTTAAGGCAATTAAAAGTAGATTTTCACGTACACCAAGAAGATTCAAGATATTATTCAGAATCTCAAAATGTAAATCAACTTTCTACTGTAGAAGAAATAGCAGAGAGAATTTTAAAAGAAGATACAGAAGATAAAGTTGAGAAATTTGATATTCCTTTCTACGAACTTGTAGATTTGTTTTTAGAAAACTACAAACATAAAACGCTTTCGTTTCTTCCTTTATCATTATCGTCTATAGGTAATAGTTTTATAAAAGTACTTTACAATAAAATTGATGAAATAGAAGAAGTGATTGAAAATTCAAAACCAGCACAATATCAAATAGAATGGTTAGGTAAAACATCACATTTAGGTTATATAATGGGGCAATTAGCAGAGTTAGAGTATATAAATCCAAAAAGGCTTACTAATGGTGAAATAAATTTCACACAATTTAGTAAAGATGTTTTAAATAAATTTAAAATCAAAGCCACTATTGGATCTCTTGCTGCATACTTAAATATAACTAATAGTAAAGCGCAAGAAACCCATAGAAAATTTGAAAAAGAAAACTTTAACATACCACACAAAAAAGAGGTAAGCTAATTCCGTTCGAACACCCTCTCGAACGCTTACTTCTCTTTATCCTACTTAATTTTTACCTCGTAATCAATAAATAGTTTTACGATGGAACAAAACAATATCACACAAGTACACGGGGTAACACCACTTCAATTAAAAGAAAGCATCTTATCAGATGTTAGAGCAGAACTACAAACTATTGCTCAAAACTTTCAACCAAAAAAACAAGCAGAATATCTCACAAGAAAAGAAGTAGCTAAAATCTTAAAAGTTTCATTAGTTACTTTATCAGATTGGAATAAAAAAGGAGTAATAAAGCCTTACAGATTAGGCAACCTTATCAGATACAAACGTTCAGAGATTGAAGAATCATTAATTGCTATCAATAAAAAATAGTAAATGTATGATACTATCAAAATAATGAATGAATTGGAACAGATTCCAAAACAAGCAAGAGAGCTACAACAAACTCCTTTTGATTGGAAAGGCTTCTTATGGATTCCTCATTTTAAAGATAGTAATACACCTCTCTATTATAAATCAAACTTCAAAAATTTAAGTATGCGTTTAGTCGGTAATCAACTATATATAGCAAATTCATTACATAAATTATATCACGGAAATAATTACAGTACATTTTCTTACAGACAAGTTTGCAAAGCAATTATTCTATTAGATAATCAATTACCAATTAATATTTATAGTTCTAAAGTTTTAAAATTAAGTGTTGGTATCGTTATAAAAGAGAACCCTCAATTAGTATTTAATGAATGGCTATATTATTTAGGTAAACCTTTTACGCCTATGAAAAATTACAACAAAACTTATGGAGCAAAATTCTATCTCACAGATTATTCCATAAAAGGATACGATAAAACTTATGAAGTAAAAAAACACAATCAAATACAACTGAATGATAACTATTTCAGATTTGAAATTGAAGGCAGAACAAAGGTTTTTAACAACAAAACCAATAATATTGGAATCTATACTATAAACGATTTAATAGACTATAGCAAATACAAAAAATTAGGAAAACTTCTTCAAGATAAATATCTACAAATAGAGAAACAAACAAAATTAGATTTCTCAAAACTAAACATCAAACAAAAAAGATTAATTGCTTCTATTACAAATGCAGAAATTAAAGAAAGTATTAGAAAACAACATCCAGATTCTTATAAAAAAGACAAAAAAGAATACAATAAAATTGTTCAAAATTCTCAAAAATCAATATTTCAAGACCAAGTAATAAAAAAGGTTAATCAACAAATAAATTACAGTATTAACAACTAATGTTTTTCAACTTGTAGTATAGTCTAAAACAGGGGTAAAAAGTAAGCAAATGAAAACCACAGAAAAAAATCAAATAGAATTAAAACAAATTCAAGAAAAGTTAGAAGTACTATTACAAAGAATTAACAAGATTCAAAAACAAAAGCTACAAACGCAAATAATAGACAATTCAGATTTTATTCAGTTAATGAATATTAGCAATAGTACAGCAAGAAATTGGCGTAACAAAGGTTTAATTGCCTACTCACAAATAGAAAATAAAATCTATTATAGATTAACTGATATTCAATTACTACTTAACAATCATTATCATACATTTAAAATTCAATCGTAAAATGATGGAAATGTTCAATTAATATTTATATTTTTAATGCTCTTATAAATTGCAAAGAAATAAATGCCACTATACCAAACATCAGTTCTAAAGAATTATATCAACCTCCAAGAAAAGGATGTAGTAGATAAAGCATATAAGAAATATGTAAAATACTTTTTAAATCCTACTATTCAAGAAAATATAAGAAGTTCTAAAGAAGAAGAATATCAGGGTATTTTTTTAACAGAATTATTTGTAAATATTTTAGGATACACCTTAAAACCCAAAGCAAATTTTAATTTAGTAGCCGAATATAAAAACCAAACCAACTCACGTAAAGCAGATGGCGCAATATTACATAATGATACAGCTATTGGAGTAATCGAATTAAAAGGCACAAAAACAAAAGATTTAGAAAGCATAAGAAAACAAGCTTTTGATTACAAAGCAAATCAAAAAGGATGCGTTTATGTAATTACCTCTAATTTCGAGAAGTTACGTTTTTATATAAATGATGCCACCGAGTTTGAAGAGTTTAATCTATTTGAACTTACCCAAGAGCGTTTTGAATTATTTTACTTGTGTTTGCAAAAAGACAGTCTTATAAATAATGTTCCCTTAAAAATTAAGGAAGCCTCAATTATACAAGAAGAAAAAATAACCAAAGATTTTTACAAAGATTACTCACTTTTTAAAAGGGAATTATACAGAGATTTAGTAAAAAATAATGCAAAACGTTTAAAAAACTCTAATGTCCTTTCTGAAGGAGTTGAAAAATCTGAAGAAGAAATAGCACTTCAACAACGATTAGAAAAAAATGTAAAACTAACACTCTTCAAAAAATCACAAAAATTAATAGATCGTTTCTTATTTATCTTTTTTGCAGAAGACAGAAGCTTATTACCTGCAAATAGTACAGAACTCATTTTACAAAAATGGAAAGCAGACATCGATTTTGGTGATGAAAGACCACTATACAACCTTTTTAAACAATACTTTAAATTTTTAGATAAAGGAAGACAAGGCACAAAAAGCAGAGGTGAAATTTACGCATATAATGGAGGGTTATTTAAAGAAGATACTTTATTAGATAGTTTAGAAATAGACAATGAATTACTCTACAAACACACCCACAAATTAGCAGGTTATGATTTTGAAAGTCAGGTAGATGTTAATATTTTAGGGCATATTTTCGAAAACTCTTTAAATGAAATAGAAAGTGTAAATGCAGAAATTGAAGGTGCAGATTTCGACAAGCAAAAAAGCAAACGTAAAAAAGATGGTGTTTTCTATACACCCAAGTACATTACCAAATACATTGTAGAAAACACGGTTGGTAAACTCTGTACTGAAAAGAAAACTGAACTTGGTATTAAAGAAGAAGAATACTTTAAAGGGCGTAAAAATAGAAACAAAACTACTATTACCAAATTAGTAGATTTATTAGACGCTTACAGAGATTGGCTTTTACAACTAACAATTTGCGACCCAGCCTGTGGTTCTGGTGCATTTTTAAACCAAGCATTAGATTTTTTAATTAAAGAACATAATTATATAGATGAACTAAAAACAAAGGTTTTAGGAGGTGGATTTCAATTTTCTGATATAGAAAACACCATTTTAGAAAACAACATTTTTGGTGTAGATTTAAACGAAGAATCTGTAGAAATCGCCAAACTCTCTTTATGGCTACGTACAGCACAACCACGAAGAAAATTAAATGATTTAAGTAGCAATATTAAATGTGGTAATTCCTTAATTGATAGTAAAGCAGTTGCAGGTAACAAAGCTTTTAATTGGGAAGAAAACTTCCCGAAAGTATTTGAAAAAGGTGGTTTTGATGTTATTATCGGGAATCCTCCTTATGTTAGGCAAGAATTATTTAAAGACATAAAACCTTATTTAGAAAAGAATTATAAATGTTATAATAGTATCGCAGATTTATATACTTACTTTATTGAAAAAGGAATTAATTTAATGAATGAAAAAGGTTTATTTTCTTTCATTCTACCTAATAAATTTTTAAAAGCTACTTATGGTAAAAACATAAGGAAAGTAATAAAAGAAGAATCTAATTTAGAGCTATTATTAGACTTTGATGATTACCCTGTTTTTGCTGATGCTACAACATATCCAATAATCTATGTTTTAAATAAAAAAAATAACTATAAGGCTAAAACCTTTTTATATTCTGAAATAAATAAAAGAGATAATACAGATGACCCAATAAATACTTTAGAGTTAAAAAAATATAAAGTAAATAAATCTTCACTTAATGAAGATAATTGGATCTTTATTAATGAAAATATTAATGATATAATTGAAAAGATTCAAAAAAACTCTTTAACTCTTAAAACATTTGTTTCCAATAAAATTTACAGAGGAGTTTCTACAGGTTGCAATGAGGTTTTTATCATTAATCAAGAAACAAAAAATAGACTTGGAGAATCTAATAATATTGTCAAGATATTAATGGGAAAAGAAGTCAAAAGAAACACAGTAGATTTTCAAAACACCTATTTATTATTTATTCCTTGGGATTATGATATAGATTCAAATCAAAATATCAAAGAATACTTAATAGAAAATAAAACAAAATTAGAAAAAAGACCAGAAGTAAAACAAGGTCGATTTAATTGGTGGTGTTTAAGTAGGTATGGTAGTAAAAACTCACACCTTTTACAACAACCTAAAATTATTTACCCAAGAATTAATAATCAATCAAATTTTTTTATAGACTCTAAAGGAGAGTATTCTTTATCTGATAACAATTTCTTTATTAGTTCAGATAGTAAAGAATTATTAGGTTTACTTAATTCACGTTTAGTCTTTTTCTTTTTAAAAAATATATCCTCAACACTACAAGGTGGTTATTATGATTTTAGAAGACCATATATGGAAAAAATTCCAATTAAAATTTCAAAAACTAATAAAGACAAGTCTTTAGTTGATAATGCTGATAAAAATTTAACTTTTAATAATAATTACCAATTACTAACATCTAAATTCCAAAACTATCTCAAACAAAAATTCAGTTTGGAGAAGTTATCAAAAAAACTACAAAATTGGCACGAGTTAGAATTTGGTGAGTTTATTAAAGAACTCAATAAAGCCATAAAAGCCAATAATAAAAACCGTACTAAAGAAAGTTTAGAAACAATACCAATCTTAACTAAAAAAGATGAGTTTGAGTGGTTAGACCTCTTTGAAGATAACAAACAAAAAGCACAAGACTTACAAGCCCAAATTAACCAAACTGATAAAAAAATAGATGCAATAGTGTATGAATTGTATGGTTTAACAGAAGAGGAAATTGCGATTGTCGAAAAAGCATAAGAGATAATAAATATGAAAAAGCAAAAAGAGATTACTATTAATGAATTAAAGTTTACAATCGAATATAATGATGCCGAAACTCCAGTTGAAAAAATTAATAAAACAAACTCTGGTCAACTTTTTTGGGTGTCATTTAGACCAAAAAATAAAATAACAGAACAAATAGGTATTAATACCCTAAATGAAAATGAAAGCAGATTCTTAAAAGAAATTAGAATTATAATCCAAGAGAATAATGACTTTTATAACAATTTCAATGTAAGTTATGAATTTAATAGAAGGTCTACAAATTTATTTCGAGAAGGAAATAGAACGTACGTAATTGATATGAAACTATATTTAAAAATTGAACTAAAGAGCTAATTTGAAAAATTGCTACTGCTATGGCAAAAGAAAAAAAAGAAGATTTTAAAAGTGATTGGGCTTATTCTGAAAAGCTTGGTAAAAACATTCATATATCTGAAGCTGAAAGTGGTTTAAAAGGATATAGATGTTTAGGATGTCATTCTTTAATGGTTGCAAACATTCAAAAGAAAAACCCAAATTGGCTTTCTTATTTCAGACATCACGCATCAGATGTTAATAAAGAAAAAGTTGAATGTGTAAGAGCAAGTAAGGTTTATAGAGAAAGAATTGCAAGAACAATTTTAAACAGACTAAAATATGTAAATGCACCTGCTATATATAAAAACCCTCCTATAGGTGCTGATGAAAATTTATTTCCAATGAAAATTGAAAGTAGAAGGAAAATTGAAGCAGCTTATACAAAAGCAGAATTATCCTTTTATGAAAATGAAGATGGAGTAATTAAATGGGGCAAAAACCCTACGATTCCTGATAAAGATTTATTAATTAGACCAGATGTTACATTCTTTAATAAAGATAATAAACCAATATTATTTATTGAATTTATTGTTTACAGTAAAATAAAACCAGATAAATTTTTAAAGTTATCAAGATTAGGTATTGATACACTTCAAATAAATATTCCAAGAAAATCTGAAGCAGACATTGAAAAAGCATTAAAATCATCAAGAACATATAAATGGGTCTATAATGAAAAAGAAGCCAACACAGAGTACATTCCAGTATTCAGAAAAAATACAGAAGACTTACCACAGATTAATGATAACGAGAGAATCTTTTTTGAAGAAGATTTCAAATGCAGACAAGCAGAAATTAATTGGCTCATACGTAGCATTAAAAGAAGTTTACAATCAGAACAACACAGAGCAATTGAACTCGGACTTAACCAGCAAATACAAAAGGTTGAGAGAAATACAGAAACTGCAAACCAGAGATTGGGAGATTTGGAAGAATCAAATAGAAGAGACGCACTTGCAAGAAATCAAAACGAAGAAGACCAAGAGGATAGAGAATACACAGATTTGGAAAAAAGATATATTGCAAAAAATGGAGAACTTGAAGATGCTATCTACAACGCAAGTGTCGACCAAGAGTTTAGAGCAGAAATTATCGAAAGTATCAAAAGAGAAGAAGAAGAAATTGAAAGAATTAGACAAGAATCAATTGGCTTTGAAGTTGAAATTAGAGAAAGAGCACAAAATGAATTTAGCTTTACTATTGAAAGAGAAAGAAGAGAAATTGACAACCTTGAAGAAAAAATACGAACCACCATTGATAGAGAATTGGTTACTACAAATAGCACTATCGAATCACTTGGAATATTATACGATGATATACCAAGAGCAACAGCAGATGAATTTGAGTTCCCTAAAGAACTTGAAAACAGAGAAATTGAACAGCTTGACGAAGAAGAAAGAGGGATTGAGGATAAAATATTCAGTGAGTTTAGCAGAGAAATCCAAATTGAAGAATCTGAAATTAAAAGAATTAGAAGAGAAGAAGAAAATATTGAAGAATCAGCTGGAAAAGAATTTGATAGAGAAATTAAAAACAATGCCAGAGGACTTTCCAAAGAATTTACAAATCTATTGGAAGTACAAAGAGTGGGACACGATTTCCAAGATGCTCAACGCAAAGAAGAGAGTTATAAAAGAGCACGAAAATTTCTTGCAAAGAGAACTTGGGAAAAAGAATAAAAATTTAGATTGGTTTATGACAACTTACAAAGATGAAATAGATAATATACAATTATGAAAAAGTATAACAAATATGGACAAACGGCTATTAGAACATTAGAAATTCATAAAGCAGATAACCCTTTAAGAGTTTCTTGGAATACAGCAATTACAGATTTTTTTGATAGTGAAAGTTCTCAAAACAAAGGATGCCCAAGAAGTACATTTCTAGGTTTGTGTGAAGAAGGTTTAATTAAAGGCATTTCTAAAGGAGAATACAGCAGTAATTCAACCATAAACAAAACCCACGCTATTGAAGCTGTAGCATTTTTAAAAGAAAATAATGTAGAATTAATATCTTCAAAAGAGCTATGGAGTAAAATAAATATTGGTAATAAATCTCATAACTCACAGATGGATGTTGTATTGGCTTTGTGGTATAAAGATTTAATTGTTTAAAAAGAATAAATATGCTATTTGAAAAGGTAAAAGAAGAACACATATTAAAAGGTATTAAAGATTTTGAAGAAAAAGGATTGCCAAATGGTTTTGGTGCATCTTCAACTTATGATTTAATCTTTGAAAATAAAACATATCCACCAAAAGCAATTATGGCTTATGCTAATTTTTATGCTTCTGACAGAAAAATAGAACGCTATTTTAAAGGTGGTTTAGATACAGATTGCTTTAAAGCATTTGAAAGAAATAATTTTAAAATTGAAAAGAAAAAGAACGCAATGAACGAAAATTTACACAAACTAAAGCAAGACTTTTTAGACTATTGGACTTTAGACAGATTGCAAAATATGACTCTGGAAGAATACACAGATACAAAAAGAGAAAATTCTTTTTGTTATTGGTTGGAGCATCTTACAAGAGATTTAGGAAGTATTGTTGGTGGTAGTTCATATAAGTTTGGTATTTATAAAATGGGTGCTACTTCTAAAACGGAATCTGCAACCAACCGAACAAATGATGGACTTTATGCGTGGCACACAAAATATGGTCAAACTAAAGAAGATGCTTTTAAATCTATCAGAAGCCTAATTTTGAATATTGCAAATTATGCTATACAAGATAGTCTTTCACAAATTGATAGTATAGATCTTGGAGATGCATATAAATGGAAAATTGCATTTTTATATAGTGATTTTAATTGTTTAAATATTTTTAAAAAATCTTGGTTAGTTAATATTGTTTATGGTTTAGATGTTGGTAAGGAAAATTTAGAAGTTTCTGAATTAAACAATTTAATTTTAGCTAAAAAACCAATTAATGAAGATTTCTTCGATTTTTCTAACAGAATTAGAGAAACTTATGGAGATAAAGAAGAGGATATAAATAACATACTCTCAAAATTTGAAAAGTGGTTAAAAAAAGTCTATCGTAAAAAAGATGGTACACCTTTAGGTAAAGGTAGTATTACTAATTATTTATCGGGTGTAAAGTCAATTGCAAGAGATTTATATAAAAGAGATTTATTAGAAAAAAATCAGCTTTTTATTATTAATGATATAGAGGTATTAGAAGCTTTACATAGAGATTATTTTAATATAGAAGAGGTTGTAATTAAAAACAACACAGGGAATAACAAAATAATAAATAGTTTTAGCAGATTTATTGAGTTTAAAAAAAGCAAGAAAAACGATTTAACAGAAAATGAAATGACAGACTCTTTAGAAGAAAACATATTTGACCTTTACCAAGATTACTTATACGAAACAAGAAGAAATGAAATTGCAGATACCACAATAGATGGCTACGTTCAAACTGCCCTTTATGAAATTCCTAAAAGATGGAAAAAGACATATAGTGAAGATTTTGAACAATTTGAATTTAGTTTAGATAGTTTAAAAAAATTAGAACCACTTATTGAAAAAGGCTTTTCGGGTTACACTTCTTTTAGACCTTTTATTTATGAATTAATCGAAGAATTCCCTACAAATTCAACACCTTTAAACCAAATTCTTTATGGTCCTCCTGGTACAGGAAAAACTTACACAACTAAAAAATTAGCTGTTGATATTATATTAGGTAAAGAAGAAAGAAGTAGAGCCGAAATTCTAAACTTATATGATGAACTGTTAAGTAAAGAGCAAATAAGTTTTACAACTTTTCACCAAAGTATGAGCTATGAAGATTTTGTTGAAGGTATAAAGCCTAAAATGGAAGATGATGATGAAACCTTAAAATATCAGATTGAAAAAGGAATTTTTAAAAAGATTGCTGATAGGTCAAAAGGCATTTCAGGTTCTAAACAGAAAGTTAATTCTATTGATTTTTCAAAATCAAACTATTTTAAAATGAGTATTGGGGGTAAGCATAGAATAGACGTCCATAATTGGTGTGTGGCAAATAATTTAGTAGCTTTAGGATGGGGCGATAATGAGGATTATTCTGAATATAATAACATTAATAATTGGAATGAATTTAGAGATAAATTTAAAAAAGAATTCCCTTACTTGGTAGAGAGTTCTAAATACAATATTCAAGCAATGTTCACATTTCAAAAAATGAAAATTGGCGATATTGTTTTAGTCTCATTAGGCAATCATATTCTTGACGCTGTTGGTATAATTGAAGGAAGTTATGAATACGATTCAGAAAATGAATTTGGTTTTCATCACTACAGAAAAGTGAAATGGTTAGGTACTAATATGAGCGCATCACCTGAAATTTTCATTGATAAAGGAATTTCTCAACAGTCTATTTATGAATTTAATAAGCAAGATATTAAGATAGAAAGTTTTAAAGAATATTTTTCTGAAGCAGAAGAAATTAAAAAGACTCCTAATTATGTTCTAATTATTGATGAAATTAATAGAGGTAATATTTCATCAATTTTTGGTGAACTAATAACATTACTCGAGGAAGATAAACGAAGTGGTCAAGCTGAAGAGATTGAAGTTATTTTACCATATTCTAAAGAACCTTTTAAAGTTCCCTCAAACCTATATATAATTGGGACTATGAATACAGCAGACAGAAGTGTAGAAGCATTAGACACCGCTTTAAGAAGAAGGTTTTCATTTACGGAAGTTGCTCCAGATTCAACATTATTAGAAGATAATGAAGTTGAAGAAATAGAATTAAAAACACTATTACAAACTATTAATGATAGAATAGAATTATTAATTGACAAAGACCATAAAATTGGGCATTCCTATTTCTTAAATATTGAAACTCTTGAAGACTTAAAACAAACCTTTAAAAACAAAGTAATACCATTATTAGAGGAGTATTTCTTTGGCGATTATGGTAAAATAGGATTGGTTTTAGGTAGTGATTTTATAAAACTAAAAGAAGATGAAGTTAAAGTTTCATTTGCCAAAAACTTTAAAGAAAAATATGAAGATGCAGAAAATTTAAGAGAAAAAGCAGTATATACTTTTACAGATGAAGATAGTTGGGAAGCAAGTTCTTTTATTTCAATTTATGAACAATAATTGTGGGTAAGAAAAACCTTATACAAGTATTTGAATATCAAAAATTAAAATTTGATAGCAAAGAGAATGATTTTACAGAAAGTCATTTTAATGCTATGGTAAAATTTAATGAGAAGAACGATAACAAATATTATACAATAATTCATAAAGGAATAAAATTAAATAGTTATGTCGGTGTAATTCAAATTAACGGTTTAACCATTGAAATTCTTCCAAAAGCAGATAAGGACAATTCTGATATTGAAGCACAAAAAAAGACGTGGCAAAATGTCTTATTAAATATGCTTAAAGTTTGTAAGCATATCAATGTAGATAATATATCTGAAACAGCTTTAAAGAAGAGATACAATTCAATTTTAGAGGTGTATTTTGAAATGTATTTAAATGAAATTGAAGAACTCATTCAAAAAGGACTGATTAAAAAATATAGAAGAGTTCAAGAAAATCAATTAGCTTTAAAAGGTAAGTTAGTTTTTACAAAAAATATTCAAAAGAATAGTATACATAAAGAACGTTTTTATTGTGAACATCAAGTCTATGATAAAGATCACTTATTACATCAAATATTATATAAAGGCTTAAAGATTTTAGATGGTTTTATAAGTTCTAATCTTAAAGATAAATTGAATAGAATTCTATTTCACTTTTCTGATTTTAAAGAAGTAAATATTAATAGTTCTCATTTTTCAAAAATAATACCAAATAGAAAAACACAACCTTATAACAAGGCTATTGATATTGCTAAAATGATAATATTAAATTATTCTCCTAACCTTAATTCTGGTAATGATAATATGCTAACGCTATTATTTGATATGAATAAATTATGGGAAGAGTATGTGTATAGAATATTACAAAAGCACAAACCTAAAGATTATTATGTATCTCCTCAAAATTCAACAAAATTTTGGGAAACAAAAAGAATAAAACCAGATATAGTAATTAAACATAAAGAAGAAACGTATATCATAGATACTAAATGGAAAATAGTAAGTTCTTACAAACCATCTGATGATGATTTAAAACAAATGTTTGCTTATAATCTATTCTGGAAAGCAGAAAAGAGTATACTATTGTATCCTAAAATAAGTCAAGAAGATAGTATCTTTGGAAGTTACCATCATATTCCAAATGAAAAAGAAACTAATCAATGTAAATTGGGTTTTATAAATATTTTAGATAAAAATGGTTTAAGAGAAAATCATATTATTGCAGATGAAATATTTAGTAAGTTTAAAGAAAAAGTAACACAAAAATAAAAATGGGTAACATTGCAACAAACTCTAATCAACAATTAGAAAAACTAACGGAAAGAGGTATGATATTGGACTTTCCTGAAAAGAAAGTTAAAGAAATCTTATTAGATATTGGTTATTATAGACTTGGTTTTTATTGGAATCCTTTTGAAATAAATGAAAAACACGAATTTAAAGAAGGTACTAAATTTTCTGATGTTGTTAATTTATATTATTTAGATGTAGATTTAAGAAATCTACTTTTAAAATACATTAAAAGAATTGAAATAAATTTTAGAACAAAAGTAGTTTATTATGTCTCCAATAAATACAAAGACTCTCCAACTTGGTTTATAGATTCAAAAGTAGTTAACCAAAACTTAATAGATTCTTTTGACGTCCATTACAATTCGGAATTTAAAAGTAAAAACAAGCAAATAAAATTACACCATAGAAAATATATAAACGATAAATATGCTCCATCTTGGAAAACTCTTGAATTTTTTACTTTTGGAGCTATATTAAAAATATTTAAGTCCTTAAATGACAACTCAATTAAAGAACGTATATCAAACATATATGGAATTAGGAACTTGAAGAAATTTACTAACCTAATGGAAACAATAGTTTTTATAAGAAATACTTGCGCACATAGTGGAGTTATTTTTGATTTAAATACACCAAGAGGTATTTCTATTGTACCAGGTATAGAATTTAATAACAATAACAGGAGTACTTTAGATTCCTCGATAAAAATCATTCTATTTATCCTTGATAAAATTTCTAATGATAGAAAATTAGAATTAGAGAGTGAAATTAAAAGGCTTTTTGACAATTACAAAGACAATAATTCTATAAAAGAAATAATTGAAAATAAAATTGGTCATAAATATTAATTAGGCACAGATATTGCTAATTAAATAATGTTTAGTACCTTTGTACTTCAATTGCACCATTATTCATTTGCTTTAATGCTGCAAGTAAAAAAAATAATTATAAACCCAGACTTGCTCTGGGTTTTTCTTTTTTATAAAATCCCCACAACACAAAACCCAGAATTTTCGTACCTCAAAAACCTCTGTCTTTTGTGTTATTCCGCTTTCCAGCCACAAGTTTAAAGTTTTAATATTCTAAAGGTTATTGCATTTTATAGCTTGCTCATTCGTAACCTCATTCACAACTATAAAAAGCAATCCGTTATTATTTTTTCATAAAACATTAAACTCCCCAAAGCTATATTTACATAATAGAAGTTATAATAGCAAAAAACTTTTCAAAGGTACGCTACGCTAAATGTTTATTTTTTCGTAGTTATAACTGCTATTATGTAAAATAGCCGCTCTTCCAACGCTTTTTGCAGCCACTTCTTCCAGCGCACTACGTACTTTAATTATTTTAAATGAAATTATTTAAAAGAAAAACCCACATCGTAGAGAGGTTGGAAAATTGCTATGAAAAAGTCTAATAAAAGACTCTTTTGAAAAAGAAATTAAATATACTATTTTTTTAGATAACTCAAAATTTTCACTCATACTCCGGCATTCAATCGCCATTAGGCTAACATTTTTAAAAATTGATAAACCCCACGCTCAAACCAGCCTCTGTTTATCAATCTTTAAAAACGATAAATCTCATTTTTTCTTATCTCATTCATCTGCACAAAAATTCTGCTAAATTCATTTAGTTTCTTTATCAAAATTCTTTGTTTGCCTCATTTCGCTAACAAAAAACAAGTAAAGTAGGACAAAAAAGAGCAAAGTAAGTGTAAAAAGCATCTTCAAAAGATGATTTACGTATTATTGATACATATTAAAGCTATAACAAATCCGTACCAAGTCCAAAGGAGTATTAATTTTAAATTTATATAGTAATGGGGAAAATATCTCAAGGAATTTTAGGAGGATTATCTGGTAAAGTAGGAAACGTAATCGGTGGAAATTGGAAAGGGATTGATTATTTAAGAATCAAACCGTCAAGTGTTGCAAATCCAAGAACAGTAGGTCAAGTAAATCAAAGAAATAAGTTTTCTGCAACTATTCAATTCTTGCAACCGAATAAAGACTTTTTAAATGTAGGTTATAAATCATTTGCGGTAAAGAAAACTGCTTTTAACTCTGCAATGTCATACATTTTAGGAAATGCGATTACAGGCACAGCACCAAACTTTAATGTTGATTATTCTTTAGCTCTTTTAAGTAGAGGTAGTTTATCTACACCTTTAAATCCAACAAGTGATTTAGCAACTGCTGGTCAAGTAACTTTTGGATGGGATGATAATTCTACAGATGGTAATGCAAATGCAACAGATAAAGCGATGGTGTTGGCTTACAATCCATCAAAAAAAGAATCAATCTATTTATTAGATGGAGCAATAAGAACAGTAACAACGCAAACATTAATACTTCCTGCATCGTACACAGGGGAAACAGTAGAGTTGTTTATGGCATTTGTTTCTGAAAATGGAAACATAGTATCAAATAGTGTTTATTTAGGTTCTGGTACGGTGGCTTAATTATTAGAAAATAAATATCACTTTTAAAACCGTTGCATTAACTTGTAACGGTTTTTATTTGCACCCTATTTAACATCCTAAAAACAAAAAACCCTATAAACATTACGTTTAAAGGGTTTTTAAGTGGTACCTCCAGGAATCGAACCAGGGACACAAGGATTTTCAGTCCTTTGCTCTACCAACTGAGCTAAGGTACCATTGCCTTAGCGGATGCAAATATAAAATGTTTTTTGATATCTACTAAATAAAATTTAAAAAAAATCTAACGTACATTTGAATTATAACTAAAAAATAGATGAATTTAACAATAGATATAGGCAATACAAGAGGTAAAGTTGCTGTTTTTGAGAATGATACATTTATTGAAACTTATGTTTTTGATAAAAAAAGAATTTTATCAACATTAAAAAAAATAATAAAAAAATATCCTAATTCAGATGCAATCATAGCAAATGTCGCAGCAATTTCAGAAAGTAAGTTGCAGAAGTTGCAAAAAATAGTAAAACTTCTAATAGTTTCAGATACCACAAAAGTTCCATTTATCAATTTGTATAAAACACCAAAAACATTAGGTGTAGACAGAATTGCTTTGGTATCAGGTGCAGTAAAAAAGTTTCCAAACAAAAATGTTTTGGTTATAGATGCAGGTACATGTATTACTTTCGATTTTGTAAATTATAAAAAAGAGTATTTAGGTGGTGCAATTTCTCCTGGTATAGAAATGAGATTTAAATCTTTAAAGCATTTTACAGCTAATTTACCCTTATTAAAAAAAAATGAGTTATTAGATTTTGTTGGAAAAAGCACTATTGAAAGTATGAACTCTGGTGTTATTAATGGTGTTTTAAAAGAGATAAATGGCGTTATAGAAGATTATAAACAAGAATTTCGAGATTTAACAGTTGTTTTAACAGGAGGAGACACAAAATTCTTGTCAAAACAATTAAAAATTAGCATATTTGCCAATCAAAATTTTCTCCTAGAAGGATTAAATAAAATATTGATTTTTAATAAAAACAAATGATAAGAAATATTTTAGTAGCTTTTTTACTGATTACTTCTGCAAATTTATTAGCGCAAAGAACAAGTTCATCTCCATATTCTTTTTTTGGTATTGGTGATGAGTTTAGCTCAAAAACAGTTGAACAAAGTAGTATGGGAGGTATAGGAGTTGCTTTTAATCATTATAAGTACTTAAATTTTACAAACCCAGCAGCATATTCAGATTTAAGATATACCACGTATGCTTTTGGTTTGCTAAATAATGATTTAACTATAAAAAACGGAAACACTAAACAAAGTGTTAACTCAACAAGATTAAGTTATATAGCTTTGGCTTTTCCTATTGGAAAAAAAGCAGGTTTTTCTGTAGGATTGCAACCAATTTCTTCTGTAGGTTATTCTTTGTCTAAAAGTATTTTAGATGATGTTAGTGGTAAAGTAAAAGAAAAAACTTTTTATATTGGAGAAGGGGGCATTAATAGAATTTATGGGAGTTTTGGAATTAAAATATTAAAAGAACTTTCTTTAGGTATTGAGGCAGATTATAGTTTTGGTAACTTAGAAAATAGTATAATAAAGAAAAGATTAAATGTTAGTAGAGATACCAAAAATAAAGAATCTTTAAATATTAGAGGAGGTTCTGTAACTTTAGGTGCTCAATACCAAAAACTGCTAAAGAATAATATTATTGTTAATGCAGGTACTACTCTTAAATTAGGAAATGATTTAAAAGTTACAGGAAATGATCATTTATACTCACTTATTTTTAATAACGGTACAGAAGTGATAAAAAATACAATTTCGAATGTTAGTGTTTCTGGAAAATATAAATTACCTCTAAAAACAATTTTAGGAGCAGGTTTTGGTAAGTTTGATAAATGGTATGTTGGTGCAGAATATGAAACTCAAGATGCTTTTAAAACCATTGGTTTGGCTAATGCAACGAATGCTTCTTTTAAATACGGAAAATCTAATAGGTTTTCTTTTGGAGGATTTATTATTCCAAAAATAAACTCTATTTCTAGTTATTGGGAAAGAGTTACCTACAGAGCAGGAGTTAGAATTGAAAAAACAGGACTTTTAATTGATGGAACTCCAGATTCGATTACAAATTTTTCGTCTGTAAACGATTTTGGCATATCTTTTGGTTTAGGTTTACCATTGAAACAATTATCTAATGTTAATTTAGGGTTCGAATTTGGTAAAAGAGGAACCCCTTCTAATAATTTAATTCAAGAAAATTATTTTAATTTTAGATTAAGTTTATCTTTGACAGATACCAATTGGTTCAAAAAAAGAAAGATTGATTAACAAAAAACAGACAAAATGAAGAAAATTACGTTTTTATTAGCTGCAGCTTTTTTTATGGTTACAGTAAAAACAAATGCTCAGGATGATGCTAAAAGAGAATGTACAATTAAGTATAACCTTTTTAAAGGAGATTTCAAATCAAAAAAATACGATGACGCATACATCAATTGGATATATTTAATGGATAACTGTAAAAATTTATCTGTAAATATTTATAAGTTTGGTGCAGAATTAGCACAAGATGTTAGAAAAGATCCTGTTTTAGCCAAAAGAGTTTACGAGCAAAGATTACAATATTTTCCTAAAAAAAACCCAGCCAAAGTTCATAGTGATTATGCGACTTATTTAGCAAAAAACAAATTAGCTTCAGATGAAGATATTTTTTTAATTTTAGAAAAAGGATATAGCATAGATCCTACTAAAATGGGGGTTAAAAACTTATATAAATATTTTCAAGGAGTTACCGATAGAAATAAAAATACGAATCCTCAAAAAGTATTTGATACTTATGATGATGTTTTAGATAATGTAAATAAGAAATTAGATGGATATGCTGCTAATATTGTTAAGTTAAGAAAAGACTCTCTTACTTTAGATAAAAAAGGATTAAAAAAATTGAGAGCTTATAAAATAAACTCTAAAGCTTTAGGTACTGTAGAAAGTGGTTTAGATGCTATTATTTCTGAAATTGCAACTTGTGAAAGATTAGTACCTTTATATCAAAGAGATTTTGAAGCAAACAAAGCAAATCCTCAGTGGTTAAAAAGAGCTGTTTCTAGAATGTTTAATAAAGGATGTCAAACAGACCCATTATTCGAAAAATTGGCAAGAGCTTTTGCTGAATCTTCACCATCGCCAGAGGCATATTCTTTCTTAGCAAATGTTTTAGAAGATAATGGAGACACTTCTGGAGCAAGAGAAATGAGACAAAGATCTTTCGACTTAGAAACTGATCCATTAAAGAAAGCGAAGTATAAATTAAAGTTTGCGCAAGCTGCAAAAGCAAGAGGTCAAAAGTCTAGAGCAAGAAGTTTAGCTAGAGAAGCTCTTAGATTTAATCCAAATTATGGTAAAGCACATTTGTTTATTGCAAGATTGTATCAATCTAGTGCCAACTCATGTGGTAAAAAGCTTTTTGAAAAAAGAATGGTTTATGTAGCTGCATATAATGAAGCTCAAAGAGCTGCAAGAGTAGACCCTAGTATTTCTGGAGTTGCTGGTAAATACATTAGAAATTACAGAGCAAATATGCCAAGTAAAAAAGATATTTTTACAGCTGGTGTAAAACCAGGAAGTAGTTACACAATTAAATGTTGGATTGGCTTAACTGTAAGAGTACCAGTTAAATAACCTTGTGAAATTATACAAACAAATAATAGTTAAAAGCATTACTGTTCTTATTGCAACAGTAATGCTTTTTTCTTGTACAAATAATACAAAAGAAGTTAGAGATTTTTTAGCTTCAAAAAACTTGCCAATTGGTAAAGCCACAAATGCATATCACGTTTATAAAGATTCAGGCAGAATAACTTCTAAATTGATAACTCCTTTATTGTATGATTTTAGTAACAGAAAAGAACATCCATATAATGAGTTTCCTAAAGGAATAAAAATTATAAATTTTGAAAATAAAGGGCTAGATTCTGTTACTATTACTGGTAATTATGCGCTTTCTTATTCAAAAACCTTAGTTTCAGAAATTAAAGGAAACGTAGTTGTAATTAATCACACAGAAAAATCTAAGTTAACAACAGAACAATTGTATTGGGATCAAAATACAAAGTATTTTTTTTCTGATAAAGCTTTTACTTTAACTACGCAAAAAGATACAATTTCTGGTGTTGGCTTTGAATGTAAAGAGGATTTAAGTAAGCATTTGGCAAAGAAAACTACAGGAATATTAGAAACAACAGAAGAATAAAAAAGATGAATAAAGTTTGGAAATTTTTTCAGTATGGCTACTTAATTGTTGCCATTATTTGTTTAATTGAAGGTGTAATAAGATGGAACACAGATAGAAATAGAAGCTATATATTTCTTGGATTTTCCTTTTTTATTATCTTAGTCTTTTTCTTTAAAAGAAATTTTAGGAAAAAAGTAGAAAAAAGAAATAGTCAAAATAAATAGAACCAAGTTTTCTTAATGGAAATTGAAGTCATCATTATTGGTATCTCAATTATACTTTCCGCCTTTTTTTCGGGTATGGAAATTGCCTTTGTTTCTGCCAATAAATTGCATATAGAATTAGAAAAAAAGAGAGAAGGTTTTATACCAAAAATACTTAATAGAATTACACAAAAATCATCAAAATTTATTACCACAATGTTGGTAGGTAATAACATTTCTTTAGTTGTGTATAGTTATTATATGGGTAAATTTTTGGTAGATATTTTACCTTTAGATGGTTATAATGATTTTTCGATTCTTTTAATTCAAACAATTATTTCTACCATAGTTATTTTAATAACAGCAGAGTTTTTGCCCAAAACTATTTTTAGAATTTATGCAAACGAAGTATTAAAAATATTTGCTGTACCAGCCTATATTTTTTATGTGTTGTTTCATTTTTTCTCAGAATTTATAACATCAATTTCAGACTTTTTTTTACGAGTTTTCTTCAAAACAAATTCAGATGAACAACAAACAGAATTTAGCAAAGAAGAACTGGGTAATTACATTTCTGAACAATTAGAAACAGGTAATGAAGATGATCAAATGGATTCTGAAATACAGATTTTTCAGAATGCATTAGAGTTTCATAATGTAAAAGCTAGAGAAATTATGGTTCCAAGAACCGAAATTGTAGCTTTAGAAATTCACGAAAAAGTAAACAACCTAAAAAATTTATTTATAGAAACAGGTTTATCAAAAGTGTTAATTTATAAAACTTCTTTAGACGATGTTATTGGTTATGTAAATGCTTTTGAGTTGTTTAAAAAACCAAAAACCATTAAATCAATTTTATTGCCTATAGAAATTGTGCCAGAATCTATGATGATTAATGATGTTTTAAATATCTTAATGAAAAAACGTAAAAGTGTTGCTGTAGTTGTTGATGAATATGGAGGCACATCTGGTATGATAACTGTAGAAGATATTGTAGAAGAGCTGTTTGGCGAAATTGAAGATGAACACGATACACAAGTTTATTTAGAAGAAAAAGTAAATGAAAATACATTTAACTTTTCGGCTAGATTAGAAATAAATTATTTAAATGAAGAATATAATTTAGAGATTCCAAAATCTGAAGCTTACGAAACTTTAGGAGGTTTTATTATAGAACACACAGAGAATATTCCAGAAGAAAAAGAAGTCATAAATGTAGCAGATTATGAAATTAAAATCTTAAAAATGAGTGGCGCAAAAATTGATGAAATTTGTCTAGAAATTAAAGACAAAGAAGATTAATTTGCTTTAAAACGTTTACATCAAAGAAATCGTCTAAAAC
Organism: Polaribacter sp. 2405UD43-2; assembly: GCF_058147125.1. NCBI lineage: Bacteria > Pseudomonadati > Bacteroidota > Flavobacteriia > Flavobacteriales > Flavobacteriaceae > Polaribacter > Polaribacter sp. 2405UD43-2. The sequence continues at coordinate 134,912 of NZ_JBYVJX010000003.1, forward strand.
TTCCTATTATTAACTGTAAAATCGGTTGCAGTTTTAAAAGCCAAATCGTATATTCGCCAACTGAAATTAAATAAATGACGTATGGCAGTTTTATCAAAAATTAGAGAACGTTCAATGTTCTTAATCATTATAATTGGTTTAGCATTATTTGCTTTTGTGTTAGACCCTTCTACTTTAGGAGATTTTTTTAACTCTAATAAAGTTAATGAAATTGGTGAAGTAAATGGAGAATCTATTTCTAGACAAGAATTTGTTTCTGCTTTAGAAGCTTACAAACAACAAACAGGCAATAGAGTGTCTGAAATGCAAGCTGTAAAAACAGTTTGGGACAATATTTTAAGACAAAAAATATATAAAAATCAATTAGAAGAAGCTGGTATTTCTGTTGGTGAAGCCGATGTTTGGAGCGAAATTGTAAATGCACCATCTGTAAGTAATAATCCTCAGTTTCAAAACGAAGCAGGTTTGTTTGATGAAGCAAAATTTAAACAATTTTTAGCAGACACTAAAGAGAACAATAAACAAATGTGGAGTGCTTGGTCTAATTATATGAATCAGATTAAAGACAATGCAGAAAGAAATACCTATAACAACTTAATAACTGCTGGTTTAGGAGCATCTTTAAAAGAAGGAGAAAATGAGTATTTTATTAACAACACAAAGTTAAACAGTCAGTTTGTTTTTATTCCTTATACTTCTGTTGCAGATAGTTTAGTTAAAATAAAAAAATCTGAAGTAGAAGCGTATATTAAAGATCATAAGTCTGATTTTAAAGTAGAAGCTTCTAGAGACATTTCTTATGTAAAGTTTAATATTACTGCAACTCCAGAAGATGAAACAAATATAAAAAATGAAGTTGCTAAATTCATAGAAAACTCAACAGATAGAAATAATCAAACAGTTTTAGGATTAAAAAATGCTACTAATTATAAAGAGTTTTTAGCAGAAAACGATTCTGATATTAATTTGGATGAAGGTTTTAAATACAAAAACAGCATCAATCAAACTGTAGCAGACAAAATTTTTGAAACTGCAAAAGGAGATGTTTACGGCCCATATAAAGACCAAGGATTCTTTAAAATATCTAAAGTTACAGAAATTGCTCAAATGCCAGATTCAGTAAAAGCGAGTCATATTTTAATTCCTTTTGTAGGTTCGCAAAGAGTCGCTCCAGATGTAACAAGAACTAAAGAACAAGCAAAAAAATTAGCAGATAGTATTCTTAACGTTGTAAAAAGAAGAAGAAGTAAATTTGCAGATTTAGCAAAAGATTTTTCTTCAGATAAAGGTTCTGCTGCCAAAGGCGGAGATTTAGACTGGTTTAACTACAACAGAATGACGCCTGCTTTTAGAGACTTTTGTTTTACAAATAAAAAAGGAACTATAGATGTTGTAGAAACTCCTTTTGGTTATCATATTATTAAAGTTGATGATACAAAAAACACTCAAAAAGTAATTAAGTTAGCTACTTTTGCAAGAAAAATTGTTCCTTCAGAAGCTACTGAGAATGCAACTTTTCAAAAAGCACAGCAATTTGCTTTAGCAATTACCAACGGAAAAAGTTTTGCTGAAGCTGCTAAAGAAAATAAATATGCAATCCAGCCTGCAATTGGTTTAAAAGTTTTAGACGAAAACATACCTGGTTTGGGTAATCAAAGACAAATTGTAAGTTGGGCTTTTGGTAGCAATACTAATGTTGCAGATTTTAAACAGTTTGATTTAGAAGGTAGTTATGTAATTGCTTCTCTAAAAGAAAAAACAGAAAAAGGTTTAATGCCAGTAAAAACGGCAATTAATAAAGTTAGACCAATTTTAGTAAATAAAAAGAAAGCTGCAATAATTTCTAAAAAATTAAACGGAGCTACTTTACAAGAAATTGCTAAAGCCAACAATACTACTGTTAGAAATGGTAATGGAGTAACTTTACAAAGTCCTACACTTTCGGGTGCAGGCTCAGAACCAAAAGTTGTAGGAGCAATGTATTATGCAGAATTAAATAAATTGTATAATAATATTGAAGGTAATAGAGGTGTGTATGCATTTGTTGTAACTAAGAAAGAATTACCTACAGCATTACCAAACTACGATGCAGCAAGAAAAAAGATTGCTGATGCAAGAAAAAGATTAACATACAAAATCTATGAAGCTATAAAAGAAGCTTCTAAAATTGAAGATTATAGAGCAAATATGTATGTGTCTAATTAATTAGATGTACAATTAAAAAATATTAAATCCGTTCAGTTTTTTCTGAACGGATTTTTTTTGTTCAATATTTAATGCTTATACATTGTTTAAAAATAATAGGCTTTAAATAACGTGAATTCGATATAACATAGAATTATGTTGAGGTACTATATTTCTTATTATCAGTGTTTTGTTATTTCGAAAGAACGAGATACGAGTGATGAGAAATCTCAATCTTAATGAGATTCTTCCTCATTCTTCGTCTGAATGACATCTGCGCATCAAAAAACAAATAACTAATTGATTATCAGCAAATAGTATGTCGAACTCACGTTAAATAGCTCTATTAGTTAACAAAGATATTGAGCCCAGATAGAAGTGATCTCCTTTTCTGAAGACTGAAGAATAAAGAAAAGATAAAACGTATAGCAGGAAAAAGCTTCAAAATAAAAAACCTTTCTGATTGCTCAAAAAGGTTTTGTCTATATTTAAAAAAGATTCAATTTATTTATCCGTTCATAGAAATTAAAAACTCATCATTATTTTTAGAGAATTTAATTCTTTCATTAATAAATTCCATTGCTTCTATAGGATTCATATCTGCCAAATACTTGCGTAAAATCCACATTCTTTGTACGGTTTTATCATCTAATAATAAATCATCACGTCTTGTAGAAGATTTAATTAAATCGATGGCAGGATAAATTCTTCTATTAGAAATATTTCTGTCTAATTGAAGCTCCATATTACCAGTTCCTTTAAATTCTTCGAAAATAACTTCGTCCATTTTAGAACCAGTTTCTGTAAGTGCAGTTGCAATAATAGTTAAAGAACCGCCATTTTCTATGTTCCTAGCAGCACCAAAAAAACGTTTTGGTTTGTGCAATGCATTTGCATCTATACCACCAGAAAGTATCTTACCAGAAGCTGGCGCAACTGTATTATAAGCTCTTGCCAAACGCGTAATCGAATCTAAAAGAATTACTACATCATGACCACATTCTACCAAACGTTTTGCTTTTTCTAAAACAATATTAGCAACTCTAACGTGTTTGTCTGCAGGTTCATCAAAAGTAGAAGCCACCACTTCTCCACGAACACTTCTTTGCATATCAGTTACTTCTTCAGGTCGTTCATCAATTAATAAAACAATTTGATACACTTCTGGATGATTCTGTGCAATTGCATTGGCAACATCTTTAAGTAACATTGTTTTACCCGTTTTTGGTTGGGCAACAATCATACCTCTTTGTCCTTTTCCGATAGGAGAAAATAGGTCTATAATTCTTGTTGATAAAGAACTTCCTCTTTCGGCTAAATTAAATTTTTCTTGTGGAAATAAAGGTGTTAAATGCTCAAACGAAACTCTATCTCTAACAATATTTGGGTTTAATCCGTTTATTTTTGATACTCTAATTAGAGGAAAATATTTTTCGCCTTCTTTTGGCGGACGAACATTACCTCTTACAGTATCGCCTGTTTTTAAACCAAATAATTTAATTTGAGATTGCGATACATAAATATCATCTGGTGATGATAAGTAATTATAATCTGAAGATCGTAAAAAACCATAACCATCTGGCATCATTTCTAAAACACCTTCACTTTCTATAATACCATCAAATTCAAAATCAGGGTCTCTGTATCTGTTGTTAGATTTATTACCTCTACTAACCGTAGATTTTTTATCTCTGTTTTGATTGTTATGTTTATTCTTGTTGTTTTGCTGATTATTTTTGTGTTGCGGTTTATTTTGATTGTTAGCAGCAGGTTTTTGTTGCTGTTGCTCAACTTTTTTAGTAGGATTAGCTACCTGTTTTTCCTCAACTTTCTCAGTTTTTCTTGGCTGTTGTTGTTGTTCAACTTTTATATTTTTAGAAACACTTTCAGCAGTTTCTTCTTTTGCAGTTTCTTCTTTTGCAGTAGGTTTATTTTGAACAGGTTTTGGTTTTGCTACTCGTTTTCTTTTTGGTTTTTCAGCTTTTGGTTTTACTTCAGTTTTAGAAGTATCTACTTTTGTAGGGTTTGCAGCTTGTGTATCTAATATTTGATACACCAAATCTAATTTTTTAAGTTGACTTGTTTTTGTAAGACCAATAGATTTTGCAATTACCTGTAAATCAGCAAGTTTTTTTGCTTTTAGTTCAGAGATTTCGAACATTTGTTATATATTAAGTTAAAAAGTAAATCTTAAATTGTGTAAGATTAATTATAATTTATTTTGATTTTTAATTATTGTATATAGTACTATACAATATTTCTTGTGCGGTTATTATAATACAAATATATACATTTTTTTTAAGTTTTAGGTTTTCTTTTTAAAAAAGAAAGTTCTATTTTTGTAAACCTATTTTTTAAGATGATTCAAAGAATACAAAGTATCTATTTATTATTAGCATCCGCAGTTTCTGGAGGCTTAATTTTTGTGTTCGATTTATGGGAAAACCTTAAAGAAGAAATTTTTGTTTTGGATTTATTTTCTAGAGAATCTTTACTTTTAAAAGTAATTCCATTACTATTTTTACTTTCTGCAATTATTTCTATTGTAACAATATTTTTATTTAAAAATAGAAAGCTACAATTTGTAGTAGGTAGAATAATAATTTTGATAAACCTTTTTTTATTAGGATTGTTGATTTATGTATCGCTAACGCTACCTGGAGGAGTTTCGATTTCGGAGAAAGGTATTGGGATGTTCTTACCAATTTTAGCTATTTTGCTTATTGTTTTGGCAAATAAAGCTATTAAAAAGGATGAAGATCTTGTAAAATCTGTAGATAGATTACGATAAGCCTAACATCTTAGTATATTTAGTGCGAAAAAAAACCGAGAATTTATTCTCGGTTTTTTTATTTTTAATAAACTTTAAGAAGAAAAAGATAAAAGCCGTATTTTTACATTATAGATTTTATGTAAAAAGAGTTAATTTTTGTGTTTTTTTAAAAGCTTAATTATCAGTTATTTACAAGGTGTTTCTCACGGTTTTCCGTGAGGCTTCTCACGGTTTTCCGTGAGAAGAAAATTTCACTGAAAATGGGGGTTGTAAGATCTTTAGATGTACTTTAAATTTGTAATGTAAAAATGAAAGAAAAGATATACGTTCACGTAGCTGATGATCATAAAATATTAATAGAAGGAATCATAGCTGTAATAAATACTGACAAAGAAATTGAGATAAGAGGTTACTCTTTAACAGGACAAGAAGTTGTAGACTGGTTTAGTAAAAAAGAAAACTCTGCTGACGTTTTAATATTAGATATTACAATGCCAGAATTAGATGGTTTTCAAGTCTTAAAGCATTTTAAGAAGGAAAAAATAGACCAAAAAGTAATTATATTGTCTAGTTATGATGATGTTAAGATTGTTCAAGAAGTATTAAACCTTGGTTGTAGAGGATATATTTCTAAAAATAATGCAGGAGAGCACATAGTTAACGCTATTAAAGCTGTTGCAAGAGGAGAACAATATTTTAGTAACGACATTCAAAGCAGTTTACTTAAATCATTCACAGGTCAGATGGTACCCCAAGGAGATATGCCAGATAATTTTCTCTTAGACACATTAACAGAAAGAGAGTTAGACGTGTTGAGGTTAATTACCAAAGAATATAGCACAATAGAAATGGCAGACAAAATGAACCTTAGTGTAAACACAGTAGAAACATATAGAAAGAGTTTATTAAAAAAATTAAATGTAAAAAATGCAGTAGGTTTAGCAATGTATGCAGTAAAAAACAATATAGTATAGTCCTATCCCCAAATAAGACTATTTCAGGTTTTGATTTTAATATCTTCCCCCTAAAAAACCTGCTATTCTATTCCCCCAAATAATACAATTATTGTAAGCATACATTGTTAATCTACTAAATATAAATATAAATAATCCCCAACCCCTAGTTAACCTAAACAAAATTATTAAACATTATTACCATGAAAAATTTAAATTTACTAGTATTATTTACTTCAATTGCATTTGTACTTTCCTCTTGTTCTTCAAATGAAACTCTTATTCCAGAAGAGCAATCAGTAGATTTATTAAAAACATTTAAAATTAATAGAGATGCATCTGGAGCATATTCTTTAGATTTAGTATTAAACGAAGGAGGAACAGTAAATAAAGTTTTTGATGATGCTACAAAAACAAATAAATATCACTTATATTCGTCAGACAATAAGTCAGTTAAAAAAGTAACTCAAGATTTAAATATTGAAGGGAATCAATTAAAAGTTGGTTTTGTAGATAGAAAATCTGATAATTTACCTTTAATAACATTAACTGATGATGATATAAGATTAGCTAAGAAAAGCGAAAGTAACAAGTTAAAAGATTATAGCATTTCTAGTAATGGAGATGGAACTTTTAATCTTGATTTTAAAGTAGGTAATAATGTAAAAGTAGATTTTGTTTATAATGAAGATATTGATACTTACGAAATACATTTAGAAAGCGGTAAAAGTGCTGCAAATAAATTTTCGAGAGTATTAGAAAAAGAAAATGGTAAAGCTTTAAAGTTCGATTTTGTAAATCATATTTCAAATGCAAAATCTAAAGGAGAAGATTTTGCTGTTAGAAGAAAACCAAGAGTGATTATAGGTACAGGCGAAAGCGAAGAAATGTAATAATAAGTTTATAATTACAAAAGAATATTTTTTTGAGTAAATTTAGATTAATAATATACTTTTTTACTTTTTTTTTTAGTTTAAATTATATAAACGCAAAAACAAGTAAAATAAAAATTGAAGAAGCTTCTTTTAAAGAAGCTTCTTCAATTTTCTTATTTCAAAAAGATACTATATTAGATAATCATTATAATAATATTGTTAAAATATATAAGGAAGAAAATTATATTGATGCTTTAAAAAAAGCTTTAAACCTTTATGATACACTAAAAGAAAGTCAAAACTTTAATTCATTGTTTAAAGTATCAACTTTAATAGCTGATATTTACGATAAAACCAATAAATATTCAAAAGCTATTGAGTATCAAAAAAAAGCTTTATCTGTTTTAAAATATAAAATAGCAGATATTAATAATGAAAGTATTTTTGTTAACCCAAGTTATGCAAGAACTATTTTAAGAATTGGTAGTTTTTATCAAAAAATAGCTAAAAAAGATAGTGCAAAAACCTACTACAAACAAATTGAAAATATTTCTTCTTTAAATCCTGATATTTTAGGTTATAAGGCAATTTCTTTTGGTAATTTATCAGGAATTTATGAAAGAGATTCTCTTTTCGATCAAGCAAAGAACTATGCAATTAAAGCTATTAATATCCATAAATTAAGAAAAAAGAAAAAAAGTCAAGCAATTGCATTAAATAATTTGGGTAATATATATTTATCTTTAGGAGATTTTAAAAAATCTAAAGAACTATATATAGAAGGAATTGAATTAATAAAAAATGACGAAAGTGCAATAGCCATAAGGTATAAAGCGAATTTGTATTCTAATTTAGCTTGGGCAATGAGAAATTTAAAAGATTATAAAGCGTATGATTTTCAAGAATTATCTTTTGAAATAGAAGATAGAATAAAAGATAAAGAAATAAGAACAATGATTGAAACTGTTGCTGCTGAATATGATGTTAAAGGAATAAAAAGAGAAGAAGAAAACAAAAGATTAAAAGCGCAAAGAACTTTTTGGATTATTGGAATTGGAGGACTTATTGTTATTGTTTCATTATTATTTTGGGTAAATTTTTATAAACTAAAGCAAAAAAATTTAGGATTAAAACTAACGCAGTCTCAATTACTCCAAAATCAAAAAATAGAAAAAATTAGATCTGATTCTCAAACAAGAATTTTAAATGCTACTATAGATGGTAAAGAATCAGAAAGAAAACAAATTGCCGAAACTTTACATGATAGTGTTAGCGCATTATTGTCTTCAGCAAATCTACATTTACAAGCATCAAGGGGGCAATTTAACGGAAAAGCTCCTGTAGAAATTGATAAAACTCAGAAGATTATTACAGAAGCATCACAAAAAATAAGAGACTTATCTCATACACTTGTTTCTTCTGTTTTATTAAAATTCGGATTAGCATTTGCAATTAAAGATATGGCTAGCAAGTATTCTAATTCTCAAATAGAAATAAAAACAGAAATTGGTGAGGTGAGCAGATATCCCCAAAATTTTGAAATAAAGGTTTATAATATAATTCAAGAGTTTGTTAACAATATTTTAAAACATAGTAAGGCAAAAAATGCAACTATTAATTTAGAAGAAATAAATGGTAATTTGTCTTTTAAAATTACTGATGATGGAGTTGGTTTCGATAAAACTAAAATTACAGTTAAAGACGGTTTAGGAATAAACCAAATAGATGCTAGAATTCAAATAATGAAAGGAAAGTTTCAAATAGATTCATCAAAAAATAACGGTACCATTATTTATGTAGAATTGCCAGTTTTAGAGCAACAAAATGCTTAAGATCTTTTTTCTAATTCTATAATTTCCATATTTTTTATATCCCCATTTTCTAACTCAAAACGCAACATTGTTCTTACTTTATGAAAACCGTGTTTGCCAGCTGCACCAGGATTTAAATGTAATAAATTTAGTTTTTTATCAAACTGAATTTTTAAAATATGAGAATGTCCAGAAATAAATATTTTAGGTGGATTTATCTTTATCTCATTACGAATTCTTTGATAATAGTTATTAGGATATCCACCAATATGTGTCATCCAAACTGAAACATTTTCTACCTTAAATTTGGCGTCTAAAGGAAATTCAGATCTAGCATCTTTACCATCAATATTACCAAAAACAGCACGCAAAGGTTTTAACTTTTTTATAGAATCTGTAACTTTTAAATCGCCAATATCACCTGCATGCCAAACTTCATCTGTTTGTTTTACAAATTTTAATATTTGGGCATCTATATAACTATGAGTGTCTGATAATAATAGAATTTTTTTCATTTGAGTAGTAAAAAAGAAACCTTATTTTAAAAAAGTATAAATACTTAAAGTTACTTAATGGTCAAAAGTAAGGATAACAAAATAAATTCCGTAATTTTGAAGTCTTCAAAAACAATATTTCTTGAGATATTTTATAGAACTTTCTTATAACGGAAAAAATTATCACGGTTGGCAAATTCAACCAGATGTAATTTCTGTGCAAGAAAAATTGAATCATGCAGTGAGTACCATCACTCAAAAAAACATCGAAGTTGTGGGTGCAGGAAGAACAGATACTGGCGTTCACGCCTCACAAATGTTTGCGCATTTTGATGTTGGTAAAGAATTAAAAGGAGACATTCCGCATAAATTAAATTCACTGTTGCCAAAAGATATTGTAGTGTATAATGTTTTTAAAGTTGATGATGAAAAACACGCTCGCTTTAATGCAACTAGTAGAAGTTACGAATACAAAATTTGGTTAGGCAGAAATCCTTTTTTATTAGATTTTTCTTGGCAAATTCATTCGCAAAAATTAGACATTAGTTTAATGAATGACGCAGCAAAATTATTGCTAGATTACACAAATTTTCAAACTTTTTCTAAAGTAAAAACAGATGTTTATACCTATAATTGCGATGTTACAGAAGCTTTTTGGAAATTAGAAGGAAAAGAACTTACTTTCTATATTTCTGCAAATCGTTTTTTAAGAAATATGGTAAGAGCCATTGTGGGTACTTTAGTAGATGTTGGTTTAGGTAAAATAACCAAAGAAGATTTTAGAAAAATTATTGAAAGTAAAAACAGGAGTAATGCAGGATTGTCAGTTCCTGCAAAAGGACTATTTTTAACAAAAATAAAATATTAGATTTTGGCAGATAAAACAGGAAAAGCATTTGATTTACAAATTTTTTTAAGACTAATGTCTTTTGCAAAACGCTATAAATTAAACTTTTTTATTGCTTCTGCTGCTACAATTTTGTTGGCTTGCGTTTCTTTAATAAACCCTTATTTAATTAAAGAAACTGTAGATAAATACATTACAGAAAAAGATACACAAGGGCTTATAAATAATGTAATGTTAATGTTTGGTGTTATACTTTTAGAAGTATTATTACGCTTTACATTTATTTATTTTGCAAATTGGGTTGGGCAACATATTATTAGAGATATAAGAGCAAAAATTTTTAGGCATATTTTACAGTTTAAAATGTCTTATTTCGATACCAATTCTGTTGGTAAACTTGTAACAAGAGTGGTTTCTGATATCGAAACAATTGCGGCATTTTTTAGTAGTGGCGTTTTTACAATTGTAAGTGATGTGTTGCAAATGTTTGCAGTAGCTGCATTAATGTTTTATTTAAAATGGAAATTAGCTTTAATAGCTTTAGCAGTTTTGCCTATTTTAATTTATGCCACAAGAATTTTTCAAAAAGCCATAAAAGCAACATTTCAGGAAGTTAGAAATCAGGTAGCAAATTTAAACGGATTTGTGCAAGAAAGAGTTACAGGAATGAAAATTGTACAACTCTTTAACAGAGAAAAAATTGAATATAAAAACTTTAAAGAAATTAATAATAAGCACAAAGAAGCGTATGTAAAAACCATTTGGTATTTTTCAATTTTCTTTCCCATTGCAGAAATTTTATCTTCTATAGGAATTGGATTGATAGTTTGGTTTGGTAGCAAACAAATTATTGGAAACGAAGTTGCAGGACCAGGAACAGTAATGGCTTTTGTACAAATGGCACAAATGTTATTCAGACCTTTACGCCAAATTGCAGATAAATTTAATCAATTACAAATGGGAATTGTTTCTGGTGAACGCGTTTTTAAAGTGATGGATACGCAAAGCAGCATTGTTAAAAACGGAACTATTAAAGCAGAAAAATTAAAAGGAAACATCAACTTTAAAGAGGTTAGATTTAGTTATATAAAAGATGAAGAAGTTTTAAAAGGGATTTCTTTAGATGTAAAAAGCGGACAAACCATTGCAATTGTAGGTGCAACTGGTGCAGGAAAATCTACCATTATCAATTTAATCAATCGTTTTTATGAAATTGATAGTGGTACCATTTGTGTTGATGATGTATCTATCAATAAATACACTTTAGAGAGTTTAAGAAATCAAGTTACAGTGGTTTTGCAAGATGTATTTTTATTTTCAGATTCTATCTTAAATAACATCACTTTAAAGAATAAAAATATCACTTTAGCAGAAGTACAAAAAGCAGCAAAACAAATTGGTATTCACAATTTTATTATGACACTTCCAGGAGGATATCATTATAATGTAAAAGAACGTGGCGCAATGTTATCTTCTGGTCAAAGACAGTTAATTGCATTTTTACGAGCTTATGTTAGTAAACCCAGTATTTTAATTTTAGACGAAGCAACATCTTCTGTAGATGCGCATGCAGAACAAATGATTCAGTATGCAACAGAAACCATAACAAAAGGTAGAACTTCTATAGTTATTGCGCATAGATTGGCAACTATAAAACAGGCTGATAAAATTATTGTAATGGATAAAGGCTTAATTGTAGAGAAAGGAACTCATAATGAATTGCTTGAGAAAGAAAACGGTTATTACAAAAACTTATACGAAAAACAGTTCAGTTTAGAGAACGCTTCTTAAATACTTTTTAGTTTATACAATTTTTTTCAATTATATTTGTTATTCAATCAAAAACAAATCAAAAACAAATCAAAAAAGATGAAAAAAATCGTATTATCAATTTTCGTAATGGGAGCATTCGTTTTTACTTCTTGTAAATCTGAAAAAAAAGATGCAAAAGAAGTTAAAACAGAAGTAGAAAAAACTGTTGAAAAAACAGAGAAAAGTGTTAAAGATGCTGTAAAAGAAGTAGAAACAGAGGTTAAGAAAAGTTTAACTTCTGCTTTAGAAGGAATTACTATTCCTAGTTTTTCTAATGAGGCTGTAACCAAAAACTTATTAGAATATGCACAGTATGCTAAAAACTATGTAGATGCTAAAGGTAATGTTGCTAAGATTACTGCAATGGCAGCAAAAGGAGCTTCTTTATTAAAGCAAGGTAAAGAGTTGGCTTCTAAATTAGATGCAAATGAGTTAACAAAATATAAAAGTGTTTTGTCGCAAATTCAAGCTAAAATGGCACCCTCTAAATAATTAGATAAATTTTACAATAAAAAAGGTTCTCAATTTTGAGAACCTTTTTTTATTTACATCAAATCTTTTTTAAGTTTTTCATTAAGTTCGTCATAATTAGAAAACAAAACAAATCCACCATCTTTTATATAAGAAATCTCTCCTGTTTCTTCAGAAACTAATAAACAAACTGCATCTGTTTTTTCTGATACACCAATGGCAGCTTTGTGTCTTAAACCAAATCTTGAAGGGATTGCACTATCAGAAATTGGTAAAACCACTCTTGTGGCAACTATAAAATTATCTCTAATAATTAAAGCGCCATCATGTAAAGGACTATTCTTATAGAATATACTTTCTAAAATCACTTCATTTACTTGTGCATTTATTGAGTCGCCAGAATTAATTAAAAAATCTAATGCATTTGTACGTTCAATAACAATTAATGCGCCCGTTTTAGATTTCGACATTTTTTTACAAGCTTCTAAAATGGTTTCAGTGTCAATGTCAGAACCAATTTCTGTTTGTAAAAATTTAAGTTGACTTAAAAAACTTTTTTTATTGGTAAAGTTTGTGGTACCAATCATTAATAAAAATTTTCTTATTTCTTGTTGAAAAACAATGATGAGTGCAATAACTCCACCAGAAAGTAAATAGCCTAAAATGCCACTTAGCATTTCCATTTTTAAAGCTTGTGTAATTTTCCAGATTAAGAAAATAAATGCAATACCAATAACAATGTTTATGGCAACAGTACCTTTTAATAATTTATAAATGTAATAGAGTAGTGTTGCCACCAATAAAATATCTAAAACATCTAATAAAGAAAATTCTATAAAATCGAACATAAAGTTTCTTGATTTTAGGCTAAAGTACTAATAAATTTGCTGATTACAATATCAGTTTTTAATTTCTGCATCCGATAATAAAAGTGGATATTTTTCTCGAATCAATCTTATTTTTTGTTCAATTATTTCTTTGTTTTTAGAATCATTTTTAGCATCCTCTAACAAACTCACATAATTTTTACCATACATTTTTACGGATAGTTTATTGCGTAAATGCGTATAAGAAGCATTTAAAATATTTAATACAGAAATATACGTTTCGTAATTAGTTGCTCTATCTGTTTTTACTGATATAAATGCTTTTGATGGATGGTCTGAAGAAGTTTTTAATTTCTTGCCTGTACACCAATCGCACATATTTTTGTTACTGTCTAAGCCACCACCATTATCTATAAAATCGATTGCAATTTGTTTTAATTCTTTTAATTGAATTATACTACCTTCTACAAATAATTCGTTGTTTTTGTTCATATTAACTTCTAAAATGTTTTTATCTTTTATGAAAACCTCTGGAGGGTTTTCTTGTTTTTGAGAAAGCTTTCTCATAATTCCAGAATCTACATTTAATGTTGTGGTTACCAAAAAGAAGATTAATAATAAAAATGCGATGTCTGCCATTGAGCCAGCATTAATTTCTGGCAAATGTTTTCTACTCATAATAGTAAGTTTTAAAAATTAATAAATTGATTTTCTTTTCAAGAAATATTGAAAATCACTTTTAAAGTTTAACTAAGTTGAGTTTTGGTGTTAACATAATTTTAACAAAAAAGATGCCAGATTTTACTAGCCAAAAGTTGGCAAACAAGTTTAGCCCTGATTAAGCGGTTTGTTTGAGTTCTTTTGAGGAACGAAAAAAGCGAGTAGCGAAAGCAGGAAAAAGCTTCTAAAAAGAAATTTGATTTACAATTTTTACAGCTTCTACTGCTTCTTTTACATCATGAACTCGTAAAATATTTGCGCCATTTAAAAGAGCAATTGTATTGGCAGATGTGGTGGCGTTTAGAGCTTCTTGTGCAGAAATATCTAAGGTTTTGTACAGCATAGATTTTCTTGAAATTCCTGCTAAAATTGGTACATCCAAACTTTTAAAGAGTTCTAAATTTTTTAGAATTTCAAAATTATGGTCGATGGTTTTTCCAAATCCAAAACCTACATCAATAATAATATCATTCAATTTTAGTTGATGTAATTTAAAAATTTGTTCTGCAAAAAATGAAATAATTTCTTTAGTAACATCTTTATAAACAGGATTTTTTTGCATATTCTGTGGTGTGCCCAACATATGCATTAAAATATAAGGAACTTGCAGATTGGCAACAGTTTTAAACATATTGTCGTCCATTTTGCCGCCAGAAATATCGTTAACTATTGCTGCTCCATTTTGTATGGTTTCTTGGGCAACTTTACTTCTAAAAGTATCTACAGAAATGATAATTTCAGGAAAGTTTTTAATCAACAAATTAATAACAGGAACAATTCTTTTGAGTTCTTCATTTTCAGAAATATGTTTAGCTCCAGGTCTAGAAGAATAGGCACCAACATCAATAAAAGTTGCGCCTTCTGAAAGCATTTTTTCTGTTTGATGTAAAATATTAGATTCGTTTTTGTATTTACCTCCGTCAAAAAAAGAATCGGGTGTAATATTTAAAATACCCATAACTTTTGGTGATGATAGATTTACTAAAGTTCCTTTGCAATTTATGGTCATTAACTCACTACTTTATTAATTACGTGGCTAATTTCTGGCGCCTTGTAATTATTCATTTTTTGCATTAATTCATCTACAGAATTGCCAACTAATAGCAAATCTTTGTTGGTTTGTTTTAAATAACCTTCTGCAACCATTTTGTTTAATTGTAACAAAATTGCATCAAAAAAACCATTTACATTTAATAGCCCAACAGGTTTTTGTTCTATATGTAATTGGTTTAGCGTTAAGGCTTCAAAGAGTTCATCTAAAGTACCAAAACCACCAGGAAGTGTAATGTAGCCATCAATTAATTTACTCATAATTACTTTGCGTTCGCTTATGTTTTTGCAAACAATCATTTCTTCTACATCAGTATGAATCACTTCTTCTTTTTCTAATAATTTAGGAATTACACCAATAACTTCGCCATTTTGTTTTAGAATTGTATCAGAAAGAATACCCATCATTCCAATTTTTCCTCCACCATAAACCAATCCAATTTTATTTTTAATAAAATAGTTTCCTAATGCTATAGCAGCTTCTTTGTAAATAGGATTAAAGCCTAAACTTGAGCCACAAAAAACGACAATCTTCTTCATTTTTTTAGAGAAACCTCTCTAAGAGAGTTCATAATAATGGTTGATAAATTCATTGTAAAAATAAATGAAATGCTTTGAAGTTTTACTACATTTGAAGAAATACTTTTTTACAAAAATGCAAGATACCTCAAAACAATATGATGCAGCAATAGATGAATGTAGAAGTTTATTCATAAAAAAGATGAGCGATTATGGTTCAGCTTGGAGAATTTTACGTTTACCATCATTAACTGATCAAATATTTATTAAAGCACAAAGAATACGTCAATTACAAGAAAATGAGGTAAGAAAAGTAGATGAAGGAGAAAAATCTGAGTTTATTGGGATTATCAACTATTCTATTATGGCGTTAATTCAGTTAGAAAATGGAGTTGTAGAAAACCCTGATTTAAATACTGAGCAAGCAACAGTTTTGTATGATAAACACGCTAAAATCACCAAAGATTTAATGATGGATAAAAACCACGATTATGGTGAAGCTTGGAGAGATATGCGTGTTTCTAGTTTAACAGATTTAATTTTACAAAAATTATTGCGGGTTAAGCAAATTGAAGACAATAAAGGAAAAACGTTAGTTTCTGAAGGTATAGATGCTAATTATCAAGATATGATTAACTATGCTGTTTTTGCGATGATACATTTGAGTTAAAAAAGTTACAAAGTTTATTAAGTTGCAAAGTTACAGAGGAACTAAGTTTTAAAGTTTTGTTATTGCGAAGGATGAAGCAATCTCTTTGTAAAATTGTATCTGTAAGTTTTCAAAATAAATTCAATTAAAAATCGAATATGAAAATACTAGTCCAACTCTCAAGAATAATAGTAGGAGCCTTATTTATTTTTTCGGGCTTTGTAAAATTGGTAGACCCAATTGGTTCTCAATACAAGTTTCAAGAATATTTTTCTGAATCAGTTTTAAATATAGAATTTTTAATTCCGTTTGCTTTGCCATTTGCCATTGTGTTAATTGTTGCAGAAATTTTATTAGGTGTAATGATTTTAATTGGCTACAAACCAAAATTTACAGTTTGGAGTTTGCTAATTCTAACCCTCATTTTCTTATTTCTAACTTGGTATTCTGCCTATTATAACAAAGTAACAGACTGTGGTTGTTTTGGCGATGCTATAAAACTTTCGCCTTGGGAAACCTTTTATAAAAATGTAATTTTAATTGCATTCATCATCATTTTATTGATAAAAGTAGCATTGATAAAACCCATTTTTAAAGGTAAAATTCCGAAGTTAATCACTTTGGTTTCGTTAGCGGTTTTTATGTTTATTGTACAACACGTTTTAACACATTTACCAATTGTCGATTTCAGACCTTATGCAGTGGGTAAAAACTTAGAAAAAGGAATGGAATTTCCAGAAGATGGTGGTATTCCTCCTGTACACGATTTTATGTTAGAAAATGAGCAATCAGATTTAGCACCAGAATTATTGAAGCAAGAAAAAGTGATGCTCATCATTATTTATAATTTAGATAAGATTGATGAAAATGGGTATCCTTCTATAAAAGAAATTGCAACAAAAGCTAAAAATAAAGGGTATACAGTTTACGGAGTTTCAGCTTCTTTTTCAGACGATTTAATTGCTGCAAAAGAAAAACACAACTTACCTTTCAATTTTTTGTTTTGCGATGAAACCACTTTAAAAACAATGATTCGTGCAAATCCTGGAGTTATGATTTTAAATAAAGGAACAGTTACTCAAAAGAAAAATTGGGTAGATGTTGATGAAATTAAATTATAATGAAACAATTATTATTTGTTTTTATTGGAGGAGGTTTTGGTAGTGTTTTACGATATATTATTGGAAAATTACTAAATAATACCGAAGATGGAATTCCTTACGGAACGTTTGCTGCCAATATTTTAGGAAGCCTTTTAATAGGAGTTATTTTAGGATATGCTGCAAAAAATGAAGCACTTTCTCACAATCATACTTTATTGTTGGCAACAGGTTTTTGTGGAGGTTTTACTACCTTTTCTACCTTTGCTTATGAAAATCACATATTCTTAAAATCTGGAGATTTTACCTCTTTTGCTTTCTACACAATAGCAAGTTTTGTGATTGGTTTTTTAGCTGTTTTTACAGGAATGTACTTGGTTAAATTTATATAATATCAGTTCTATAAATTTATAAAAAATGAATAAATTGATATCGAAAACTAAATAAAAAGAACAACTTATGAATAAATTGGTTACTTATAAATCTGAAGAAAATTACGCAATAATTACTATTAATAACGGAAAAGCTAACGCAATTTCGCACGCAGTTATAGACCAATTATCTACAAGCTTAGACAAAGCAGAGCAAGAAAAAAAAGTTGTAATCTTAACAGGTCAGAGCGGAATTTTCTCTGCAGGTTTCGATTTAAAAGTGATGACAAAATCAGCTGAATCTGCTAAAGAATTGGTTACAAAAGGTTCTAAATTATCACTCAGAATGCTGTCTTTTTCGCAACCAATTATTATAGCTTGTTCTGGTCACGCCATTGCAAAAGGCGCATTTTTATTATTGTCTGCAGATTATAGAATTGGTACAGAAGGCGATTTTAAAATTGGTTTAAACGAAGTAATGATTGGTATGACAATGCACAATGCAGGAATTGCCATTGCCAAAGCACGTTTGTCTGAAGTTTATGTAAACAGAAGTGTAAATAATGCAGAAATTTATAATCCGAAACAAGCTATTGATGCTGGATTTTTAGATATAATTGTGCCCCAAAATCAGTTATTACCAACTGCTATTAAAGTTGTCCAAATGTTTTTTAAAGTGAATAAAAAAGCACATTCTGAAACCAAATTAAAAGTTAGAAAGCAACATTTATTAGATTTAGAAAATGCTATTGAGTTAGATTTAAAAAGTGATATTTCTATAAATTCTTAATTTCCTTTTTTAATTGGTAAAAGTTAGCAAACAGGTCTAACCCTGATTGAACGGTTTGTTTGAGCTCTTTTGAGGAACGAAAAAAGCGAGTAGTGAAAGCAGGAAATAGTTTCTAAAAATTAATGCTTTTTAAACACTTTAATACCAGCTTTTATAGCAACTTCTAAATGATTTTTTCTTGGCGTTAAAGGGCAAGAATATCTGTCATTATAAGCACAATAAGGATTGTAGGTGTTGTTAAAATTTAATATTATAGTGTTTTCTTTGGTAATGTCTGTGGTTAGCACATCCATATAACGCCCACCACCATAAGATTCGTTGCCAGAAGTTGCATCTGTAAAAGGTAAAAATAAATGGTTTTTGTATTTTTCATTGCGCAAATTATCTTGATTTTGGTAAATGGTTAATTGGCATTTTTTTCCTTTTAATAAAAAAGTTAAAACGCCATATTCTTTGTACAAAGGTTTTCTATCTGTGGTGGTTGCCATTTCAAAAGTTGGCGCATTTTCTGTTTTGGTAAAGTTGGCTTTTATAATAAAAGTTGAATCTACAGGGAAAAAATCTAAGCTTTTAAAGTTTTTTAAATCCTTCTTTTTTAAAGGTGATTTTGATGCATCTTTAAAACGAGCATTTTCTTTTTGTTGATAAGGAGTTTCTCCAAGAAGTGGTCTTTTGTCTTGAGAATTACAAGAAATCATTAGTAATAAAGCGAAGTATAAAAGTATTTTTTTCATTTTTAATTTGGATTAAAAACCTGACGTTTTTGGTGTGGTATTATAGTTTTGTATTAACTTATTTGATAAATTTTCAAACTGATTGGTTTCTGATAATTCTTTTAATTTATTAGAATCAAAATTTCCTTTTAAATAAATTACCGAACTTTTTGCCAATGTAGAATTAAAAATAATGGCTTGTGTAACCACAGTTCCTGCTTCTTTTACAGAGATTATTTTCGTTTTTTCTACACTATTTGTTCTTAAAATATCTGTAAAACTATTTGCAGTAATCAAATCTATTTCTTGAATTAAAGTTTGCTGTTTTTCTGTAGAAATATCTTTAAAAGTAATGAATTTAAAATCTTTAACATTGCCAAATAAACGGTTTATTTCTGGAGAAATATTGGTTAACAAAGCTCTCATAAAATTAGGAACCTGAAAAGCAGTAACGCCCATATCTTTTTTATGATTGTTAAAAAAACTTTGAAACGATTTTCTACTTCCGCAAGAAGTAAACATCAATAAGAATAATATTATTGTAGCTATTTTTTTCATAGTTGCTAAAGTATAAAATTAGTTTTTGGTTCTTTCTAAAATTAGAAAATTATTGTCCATCACATTTCCTGTTAAAATAAGACTGCCAAAAGTTGCAGCTACTGTAGATGCAGACATTGCTGTGCCATCTTCCATATAAATTTGCGCTATAGAATAATCACCTTTTTTGCGGTAATTAATCTTTATAATTTCTGATGGAGCTATTTCTTTTTTACCTTTTGCATAGGTTGCAAAATGCAATAAGTTAGGATGTGCACCAATCCATAAATTATTTTCAGCATCAAACTCAATATTGTCAACACCAGTTTTACAATCAATATCTTCTATAAAATCTAGTGAATTATCTTTGTTTTTTTGATACACTTTTACCAAAAATTTTCTTGGTGATGCTACAAAAAGTAAGTTACGGTTTTTATCAAAATTAATTCCGTTTGCATAGGCAATTCCGTCTGCAACTTCTGTATAATTTTTACCATCAAAATAAACAACATTAGAAATTGATAAGCCTAAATAATCTTCTGCCAAACGTTGTAAACCTTCTTTGTATTTATGATCGTTTGTAAAGTAAAGCCTGGTTTCGTCTAATAAAACAACATCATTTGGGCTAAATATAAGTTCGTTTTTTAATGTTTTTTGATGAATTAATTCTTTGTTTTTAAGTTGAAAAATCTCAATAAGTTCTCCTTCTCTTGTGTGATTTATAGCTGCAATTGTATAAACACTATCTTTCTTAAAAATAGAAATTCCGTGAGGTGCAAATGGTTTTTTTAAGTTTTTAGTTAAATGGATTGGTGTAAAATCTTTGTTTTTTAAATCGATAAAATACAAACCGCCAATTTCTTGTTTTTTGTTAGGGAATTTATTTCTTGCAGTAGATGAAATAATGGCAAAACTATCAACCCTACTTACTACAATATCTTCAGCACCAGGCAAGTTTATTTTTTTAATAATCTTACCATCAAACTTATTTTCTATGGTTTTAAAATATCCTGTAGAAATAAAAATATTGGCAATAAAAAGCAGTAAAAGGATGAATATTGAATATAAAATTCTTTTCTTAAATTTCATTTTTATAAAGATTTACACATCAAAAATACAATATTCAAAAATTTTATGTAGTTTTACCGCAGATTTAACAATTAATAGAATGAAAAAAGTCATTACATATACAACCAAGCAATCGTGTTTCTCACAAAAAAGTCGGTGTATTTATATGTTTTGATGATATCAATATAAAATCAAACAATTGTAAAAGTCCGGCTATTTAGCCGGACTTTTTTATTATTAGAAAACTTCAATTCTTATCAGAATTGATTAGTGGCACTTATACTGAACTAGTTTCAGTATCTAAATATCAACTACAACCAAAAATGAAGAAATTATATAGCAATTACATAAACACTTTTAGAGGGCTTTCTAAAGAAGTTTGGTGGTTATCATTAATCACTTTTATAAACAGATCTGGCACAATGGTTATTCCTTTTTTATCTTTATACCTTACAAAAAGCCTCAATTTTTCTTTGTCTGATGTTGGTTGGATTATGACTTTCTTTGGAGTAGGCTCTGTTGTTGGAACTTGGATTGGCGGAAAATTAACCGACAGAATAGGATATTACAAAGTAATGTTTGTGAGCTTAATTCTTACAGGAATTCTATTTGTTTTATTACAATATATTACAACTTTTCAAGGATTTTGTATAGGCATTTTTTTAGTAATGTTAGTGGCAGATGCTTTTAGACCAGCTATGTTTGTTGCGTTAAGTGCTTATAGTACACCAGAAAATAAAACACGTTCAGTAACTTTAATTCGCTTGGCAATTAATTTAGGTTTTTCTGCAGGACCCGCAATTGGCGGTTTAATAATTACAGGAATTGGTTATCAAGGTTTGTTTTGGGCAGATGGTGTAACTTGTGTTTTAGCCTCTTTTTTATTGTTGATAGTTTTGCATCCGAAGAAAGTAAAAGTGTTGGATGAAGTAAAAGCTGAAAACCCAATTTCTGCCTATAAAGACAAAGCTTTTTGGATCTTCTTTATAGCAATGTTCATCTTCGGTTTTGTATTCTTACAATACTTTTCTACAATGCCTTTGTATTATAAAGACAATCGTTTTTTGTCTGAATTCGAAATAGGTTTGTTAATGGGGTTTAACGGATTCTTTATTTTCTTGTTTGAAATGCCATTGATAAAGTGGTTAGAAGATTCTAAAAAATCTAAAATAAAACTAATTACTTTGGGCTTATTTTTAGTGGCATTAAGTTTTATAGTTTTAAACCTTTCGGGTTGGATTGGCATCTTAATTTTTGGAATGTTATTGATGACCATTGGAGAAATGATAGCTTTTCCGTTTTCGAACGCATTTGTTGTAGAGCGCGCAAAAAAAGGAAATCAGGGAGAATATATGGCTTTGTATGGCATTGCTTTTTCGTTGTCACATATTTTTAGCCATAATGTTGGTATGCAGTTAGTTGATGAATTTGGCTTTGAGTTTACTTGGAACGCAATTACAATTTTTGCACTTTTAGGAGTAATTATTTTAATGTATCTGTTACGAGTTTTAAATAGAGAAAAAATTTAATAGTATGAATTTAAATCAAGTTACAATACCTTCTTTAGATGTTAAAAAAGCAACAGAATTTTATCAAAAATTAGGATTGATTTTAATTGTTGATGCAAAACCTAATTATGTTCGTTTTGAGTTGCCAGATGGAGATGCAACATTTTCTATTCATAAAGTAGATGAATTACCCAAAGAAAATAGAACTGTAGTTTATTTTGAAGACGATAATTTAGATGATATAGTAAAGCAACTTCTAGAAAAAGGTTTTGAGTTTCATTTATTACCAACCAATAAATCTTGGCTTTGGAGAGAAGCGTATTTGTACGATTTAGACGGCAATAAAATTATTCTTTACAAAGCGGGTAAAAACAGAAAAAATCCGCCTTGGCGGATTTAAACTTTGTACTTTAAAAAAGAATTTGATAAATTTATTTTAATACAGAAAATTCTATACTAGAATTTGTAAAAACGGTATGCGTTTGTGTTTTAAAGTCTTTTTTGTCAGCTTTATAAATATTATCTACATAGGTTTGCGGGTTTAAATCTATCAAAGGAAACCAAGTGCTTTGTATTTGAATTTGTAGCTTGTGTCCTTTTTTAAACGTATGAAAAACGTCTTGTAACTTTATGTTTACATCTGTTTTTTTATTAGGAATAAATGGTTCTGGATGTTCAAAACTATTTCTAAAACGTCCACGCATAACTTCACTTCTAACCATTAAATGATAATTGCTCATTTTTAAATGATTTTGAAGTTTGTCATTGTTTTCTTCTATATCTGCAGGATGCACATCAATAACTTTTACAATCCAATCTGATGCAGTTCCTGTAGTTGCTACTTTTAATTTGGCTAAAATGTCTCCAGCCAAAGTATAATCTTCTGTTAAAATATCTGTTTCAAAAACCAAAACATCAGGTCTCCTTGCAGCAAAACGTTGGTCATCTGTCATATATTTTCTTGGCGTAAAAACGGTTTTAATATCTTCAGAATAAGGAACAGGACGTTTTATATCACTAATAAATTTTATTTCTTTGGTTATTTTTTTTTCTGATGTTAATTCTTGATTATCAGATAAAAACCAATTTTCTTTCACTACATTTTTTGGTGGCCAAGCATTGTACGATTTCCATTCTTTTTTACCAGAATCATACACATAAGCTTCTGGTATATTTGTGTGGTGATTTCCACTTCCTTTTAAAAAATGATGAAAGAAATTATTCTCTATTTTTTTTTGAAACTTTACTGAAATAGAATCTCCAAAATAATAATTACCCACAGCATTTCTAACTTCTGTACTAGCCCAACGTCCATGATCCCAAGGACCAAAAACCAATGTGTTATAGTTTTTTGGTTGATGTTTTTCTATGGCTTTATAGGTTTCTAAAGGCCCATATAAATCTTCAGCATCAAACCAACCACCAACAATCATAGTTGCAACATTAGAAGGAACTTTATCTAAATGTTGTATAATTCCTTTACTTTTCCAAACGGAATCGTAATTAGGATGCTCAACAATTTCTTTCCAGAAAAAGTCATCAATTTTATTCTTTTTGTTTGGTGATTTTACATCTAATTTATCATACTGAAAATATTCGTTTAAGTTTTTTAAAGGACCTTTGTCTAAGAAAAACTGATATTGATCTTGTGTGTTCATTTTCGGAAAAGAATACCAAGCAGAATCAGTTGGTGTGTCTTTGTAAGTGCCGAACAAAGAAATTGCTCTAAAATAACTCAATAAAAAAGCACCATTATGATGAAAATCATCAAAGAAAAAATCGCCAATACAAGCTTGTGGAGAAGCTGCTTTTAAAGCAGGATGCGCATTAATTGTAGAAACAGTTGCATAATACCCAGGATAAGAAATTCCCCAAGTACCTACTCTACCATTGTTGTTTTTTACATTTTTTACCAACCAATCTATGGTGTCATAAGTATCAGAAACTTCATCAGATTCATTTTCTTTTTTATTGGGTTTGTATGCACGCATATTGTCATAAATACCTTCACTCATCCAGCGTCCACGAACATCTTGATATACTACAATATAGCCATCTTTCATTAAATGTTTATTGGGTGCAATTTTGGTTTTCATTTTCCCTTTTCCATAAGGGCTAGAACTATAAGGTGTTCTTTGCATTAAGATTGGATATTTTTCTTTTGTGTCTTTTGGAGAGTAGATTGTTGTATGTAATTTTACACCATCTCGCATTGTAATATAAACTTCTTGTTTTGTATAGTTATCAGCTACATAAGTATTTTCTTTTTCTTTGGATGGTTTACAGGCGGTTAAAGCCAAAAAACCAAGGATCATAAACGCTAAATATTTTTTCATATATAGATTGGGTTAGTATTCGATAAATCTACAAAACAAAAAAGAGTTATTAAAAAGGATGTTGTATTAAAATGAATTTTGGCTATTATAGAATTTATAAATAAAAGATAAATAATAAGATTGTTTTATTGATGATTATTGCTGTAGAATGTCTATCTAAAGATGATAAAAAGAATACTATTTTATTCAATTAAAATTCTCGTACTTTTGCAAACTATGCAAGAAACGAAAAAACATCAATTAACAGATTGGTTACCAACTACAAACCGAGAGGTAAAAATTCGTGGTTGGGAACAATTAGATGTTATTTTGTTTAGTGGAGATGCATATGTAGATCATCCTTCTTTTGGACCTGCTGTAATTGGACGAATTTTAGAAAGTTATGGTTTGCGGGTTGCTATTGTGCCTCAGCCTAATGTAAATGATAATTTACAAGACTTTGAAAAATTAGGAAAACCTCGTTTGTTTTTTGCAGTTACTGGTGGCTGTATGGATCCTATGGTTTCTAATTATACTGCTAGTAAAAGAAGACGTGATAAAGACGCCTACACACCAAATGGTGATAAAGGTTTTAGACCCGATTATGCAACCTCTGTGTATTCGAAAATTTTAAAAGAAAAGTTTCCTGAAATCCCTGTTTTAATTGGCGGAATTGAAGCTTCTTTAAGGCGTGTAACACATTATGATTATTGGTCAGACAAGTTATTACCTTCAATTTTAGAAACTTCGAAAGCAGATATGTTAGTTTATGGAATGGGAGAACAACCTTTGCGAGAAATTGTAGAGTTATTGCAAAAAGGAGTGCCTTTTTCGAGTTTAAAAAATATTAAGCAGACTGCAGTTTTAATTAATGAGAAACTAGAGAAGCTTCCAGTTGTAAATGATTGGGATGATGTAACTATTAATTCTCACGAAGCTTGTTTAGATGATAAAAAAACATTTGCTGCAAACTTTAAAGTAATAGAACAGGAATCTAATAAATTAAAAGCGCGTAGAGTTTTACAAGGAATTTCTGAGAATACTTTAGTGATAAATCCACCTTATCCAACAATGACAGAAAAAGAAATTGATGGTTCTTTCGATTTGCCTTTTACACGTTTACCACACCCAAAATATAATAAACGTGGTCCCATACCTGCGTTTGAAATGATTAAATTCTCTATCAATATTCATAGAGGATGTTTTGGTGGATGTAGCTTTTGTACCATTTCTGCGCATCAAGGTAAATTTATTGCAAGTCGCAGTAAAGAATCGGTTTTAAGAGAAGTGGATAAAGTGGCAAATATGCCCGATTTTAAAGGCTATTTATCTGATATTGGTGGACCTTCTGCAAATATGTATCAGATGAAAGGAAAGATACAATCTATTTGCGACAAATGTGTGGCTCCTAGTTGTATTTCGCCAGTAATTTGTTCTAATTTAGATACTTCGCACAAACCGTTAACAGAATTATATCAAGCTGTAGATAAACATCCGAAAATTAAAAAATCTTTTATTGGAAGCGGAATTAGACACGATATGTTAGTGCCTGAATTCAATAAAAATGCCGACCCAAAAGAGTTGGATGCTTATACAGAGGAAGTAATGACAAAACACGTTTCGGGCCGATTAAAAGTTGCGCCAGAACATACTTCTGATCCTGTTTTAAAGTTGATGCGTAAACCTTCTTTTAAATATTTTCACTTATTTAAAAAGCGTTTTGACAAGATCAATATTAAGAAAAGATTAAACCTACAATTAATTCCGTATTTTATTTCTAGTCACCCAGCAAGTGAAGTAGAAGATATGGCAAATCTAGCAGCCGAAACCAAAGATATGGGCTTTCAGTTAGAGCAAGTGCAAGGTTTTACGCCTACGCCAATGACGGTAGCTACCGTTATTTATTATTCAGGTTATCATCCTTATACATTAAAACCTACCAAAACTCCGAAAACAAAAAGAGAACGTGAAGACCAACATCGTTTTTTCTTTTGGTACAAAAAGGAAAACAAAGATTGGATTCGAAATACTTTAAACAAAGTTGGAAGACAAGATTTGTTACAAAAATTATTGCCCGAAAATAATTCTTGGAAAAAGAATAAACAAGCCAAAAAAACAAAGAATACTTTTGATGATGCTGTGCCTTTTAACAGGAGGAAGAAGAAAGCGAGTAGAGCTAAAAAGAGGAGATAGTTTGTTACTTTGGTTAATGTTATCAAGCGTATTCAATGTTTAAATGTTTTTATCCGCAGTTAGCGAAGTTATCAGAATTATCAGAAAATAAATTTAAAAACAAACTAAATTACTTCTTAACAGCAATCATCATATGAGGACTAAAAGGCAATAAATAGGCATCATTTTGAGTTAGTTTTTGCAACTCTTTTAAAGTTTTCGATTTCTTTTTATCTAACATATTGGCAAAATATTCATTGTCTAACCAAATGATACTTTCTACGGCAAACAAATTTATAAATTGTAGATCTTGTTCTAAAAATTCTTCTTTTAATTGTTGAGGTTTGTGGTAAAAAGCATCCGCTAATAAAAAAGGAAAATCTTTTGGTGCATTGTGAATTCCTGTAGTCAATTCTTCTTTACACATCTCAAAAAAGGAGTTTGCGTGAATCATTCCATTCATTAAACCAACTAGAGTAGAAGCTGTGTAATTAATTGCGAAGCCTAAAATAATTCCATCTTTTTTTAAAACTCTTTTTGCTTCTAAAATAGCGGCAACTCTGTCTTCTCTTTTTTGCAAGTGATATAAAGGGCCGTGTAAAATTACCAAGTCTGCAGAATTGTTTTTGTAAGGTAATTTTGTAGCTTCACCAACAGTAACAGAAAAAGGGTTTTTTAATTTCTTGGCTCTTTTTTCTGCGAGTTTTATATGTTTTAAAACGGGCTCAATTAAATGAACTTTATGTCCTTTTTTAGAAAGCCATTCAGCATATTTTCCTGTGCCACCACCAATATCAATAATTGTTGAATTTGGTTTAGAAATATGTTGATTAATGAGCTCTTTAATTCTTTCAAATTCAAAAACACCCATACCTTTTTCGAGTCTGGTTTCTTCAGAGGCTTTGTTGTAAAAGTCTTCTAATTCTTTGCTAATCAATTTTTTATTTTTTTCTTTCATTCCCAAATCTATCCATTTTACATCCACATTTTTTGCAAGTTGCTCCTCCAAAAAGAATTTCTGTCCAACCTTTTGGTTTTCTAACTTTTGGTTGCTCTTTTCCGCATTTAGGACAATAAATTGCTTTTAGATTTATTTTGAATTTAAAGTGTTTAAAAATGCTCATTAATCTACTTTATTTGTAAAGTAAAAGTAAATAAATAAATGTAGAATGATTTCTGTTTTTACAGGAATGACAAAAGAAAATTAACTACAAATTTTGCAATCGTCTTTTTCTTTAATTTCGCCAACCAAGTTTCCCTCTTTATTCAATACAAATCCGCAGCAATCCATAAAACCTTGAGCAATTAGTTTTCTTGCACGTTGAATTTGAGATTTAGTAGTTGGCAAACTTTGCTTTAATTGATTGGCAACTTCTTGTTGTTTTAAACCTTTTATATCAGATAAAAACAGTGGATTTCTATATTTTTTTGGAAGACTTTTTAAAATTCCTCTTAAGCAATCTTGTTCTGTATGTTTATTTTCTATGAATGTGGTTTCTTTTTCAAAATTGGCAATTTCAAAAGTTTTGTTAGTAGCTTTCCAGTAATCTAAAATTGAATTTCTGGCTACTGTAAAACACCAAGATTTTAGTTTAGTGATGTCTTTTAAAGTATGAAGTTTTGTGTGAATTTTGATAAAAGTATCTTGTAAAATATCATCAGCAATCGTAACATCTTTTACTTTGCTGATGATAAATCGTTTTAAATCTTCAGAGTAAGAAGTCCAAACTTGTTTTGTGGTCATTGAGAGTTGTTTATAATTCGAAAAACGTAACTTGATTAAGTTTCTTTTAACGTCAGTTCGAGCGCAGTAGAGAACTATACAACCTTTCGACTGCGCTCAAGGTGACAATTAGTTAACAATTACAATTTGAGCAAGAACAGTTCTCGCAAGTACAATTTTTACAATCTCCAGTTTTGCAGCCTTCGCAATTACAAGTGCATTCTAAATTTTTATTTTCCATTTTGTTTGTTTTAATGTTCACTTATAAGACATAAAGTTATTAAAAAAGATGCATCAACTATTAAAAATATTTTTTTAATTCTTTTCTAATAGGAATTGTTTTGATGGGGGATATGTTTGTTCCTCCAGTATTTCCTGGTGAAACCCAAATTAAAGTAAACAAATAAATGCTTTTTTTTCTAATTTTAGTTGATTCTAAGATTCTGTTTTTAATTGATTTTTAGATCTTAATGTTTTGTTTTTTAGTAGACTTTTTAAATCAAAAAATAAGGTAATAAATTGAAGATTTTATTACTTTTGTACTATAAAAAAGAATTATGAAAAAAATAGTTTTATTACTACTTGTTGGCTTTAGCCTTGCGTCTTGTCAAGTTTCAAAACACTATGTTCAGAATATTCAAAAGAAAGAAAATATTTTGAATCCTACCGCTAAAAAAGTTAAAATAATAGCATCAGATAATGTTAAAGTTCTTGAGTTTACTAAAACTTTTAAAAAGAATTTTGAAACTAATAAAA
This sequence comes from Polaribacter sp. 2405UD43-2, assembly GCF_058147125.1. NCBI lineage: Bacteria > Pseudomonadati > Bacteroidota > Flavobacteriia > Flavobacteriales > Flavobacteriaceae > Polaribacter > Polaribacter sp. 2405UD43-2. The sequence goes on from NZ_JBYVJX010000003.1 coordinate 163,950, forward strand.
TCTTTGCAGAGAGTTATGTAAAGAAATTTTCTGAAGAATTAAAAAGTAACAATATCTTTTCTGATGTTAAGTTAGATGTTGTTAATAAAGAGTTTTCATCAATAAATAAAAACGCTGCAGATTATATCATCTATTTTACAGATTTCGAAATTACAAATAGAATAGAAACTAGACATTCTGCTTCTGGACCTAATGGATTTGGAGGAATGCAAACAACTTCTGTAGAGTTTTGTATTGTTAATGTAAAAGTTGTGGTTTACGATATAAAAAAGAAGTTAGAAATTTTAGAATTTGTTTCTATAGGAGAAAAATCTGTTTTCTTATTTAATTTTACTAAAACATTACAAGAAGCAAAATTAAGATCTATTAATCACGCGATTAATTATTTAAAGACAGGAAAAACTTTGTACAAGGTTTATTAAAACTTTAGAATAAAATAAAATTCACACAGAATGTGTGAATTTTTATTATTTATAATGGATTCTAAATTAAGTTTGGAATAAGCGATTCACGCAATAACGCTAAAAAGTAGTATTGGTTCTCTGCTTACATATTTCGTCTGTATTGCCCTCCAACTTTAAACAAAGCTTCTGTAATTTGTCCTAAAGAACAGACTTTAGTAGCTTCCATTAACTTGTCAAATAAATTTTTATTTTGAATGGCAGCTTCTTGCAAAATTGCGATTTGTTCCACAACTTTATTCGGATTTACTTTGTTTAATAATTCTTTGGTTTGAATCTGGAATTGCTTCTCATCTTCAGTTGCACGAATAATTTCTGCTGGTTGAACTGTAGGTGAACCCTTAGAACTCAAAAACGTATTTACACCAATAATAGGAAAATCTCCATTGTGTTTTAAAGTCTCATAATACAAACTTTCTTCTTGTATTTTAGAACGCTGATACATTGTTTCCATAGCTCCTAAAACGCCTCCACGTTCTGTAATTCTATCAAATTCTTGTAAAACAGCTTCTTCCACTAAATCTGTTAATTCTTCTATAATAAAAGCACCTTGAATTGGGTTTTCATTCTTTGTCAATCCTAATTCTTTGTTGATGATTAATTGAATTGCCATGGCTCTTCTTACAGATTCTTCAGTTGGTGTTGTTATGGCTTCATCATAGGCATTTGTATGTAAAGAATTACAATTATCGTTAATTGCGTATAAAGCTTGCAATGTTGTTCTAATGTCATTAAAATCAATCTCTTGCGCGTGTAAAGAACGACCCGAAGTCTGAATATGATATTTTAACATTTGTGCTCTAGAATTTGCCCCGTATTTATTTTTCATTGCTTTTGCCCAAATTTTACGAGCAACTCTACCAATTACTGAATATTCTGGGTCAATTCCGTTAGAGAAAAAGAATGACAAGTTAGGACCAAATTTGTTGATGTCCATTCCGCGACTTAAATAATACTCAACATAGGTAAACCCGTTAGACAATGTTAATGCCAATTGTGTAATTGGATTTGCGCCAGCTTCTGCAATATGATATCCAGAAATAGAAACTGAATAAAAATTACGAACTTGTTTTTCTATAAAATATTCTTGTACATCACCCATTAAACGAAGCGCAAATTCCGTAGAAAAAATACAGGTATTTTGTGCTTGGTCTTCTTTTAAAATATCTGCTTGTACGGTTCCTCTAACTTGCGCTAAAGTGTCTTTTTTTATTTGTTGATAAACCTCAGAAGGTAAAACTAAATCACCCGTTAAACCCAATAACATCAAGCCTAAACCATCATTTCCTTCAGGTAATTTTCCTTGATAAACAGGTCTTTCTAAACCTTTAGCATCGTATACTTCTTTGAATTTCGCTTCAACCAGTTTTTCAAGTTTATTTTCTTTGATGTATTTCTCACAATTCTGATCAATGGCAGCATTCATAAAAAAACCTAACAACATTGGTGCAGGTCCATTTATGGTCATAGAAACAGAGGTCATTGAGTGACTTAAATCGAAACCCGAATACAATTTTTTAGCATCATCTAAACAACAAATAGAAACGCCTGCATTTCCAATTTTACCATAAATATCAGGTCTGTGTCCAGGGTCATTTCCGTATAAAGTAACAGAATCAAAAGCAGTAGAAAGTCGTTTTGCGTCCATTCCTAAACTCACATAATGAAATCTACGGTTTGTTCTTTCAGGTCCGCCTTCGCCAGCAAACATTCTTGTAGGATCCTCACCAGTTCTTTTAAACGGATATAAACCTGCTGCGTAAGGAAATTCTCCAGGAACATTTTCTTGTAAATTCCATCTTAATAAATCTCCCCAAGCTTGGTATTTTGGCAACGCAACTTTAGGTATTTGTGTGTGTGAAAGTGATTCAGAATGCGTTTTTATATTAATTTCTTTATCACGTACTTTAAACTTGTAAATTGGGTTTTTGTATTTCTGAACTTTTTCTTGCCAATTTAGAATAACTTCCCAATTATGGTTGTCAAGATTTAGTTTTACTTTATCAAATTGAGTGATTAAAAGCTTAACAAACTCTTGTTCGTCATTCTGAACTTGTTTCAGAATCTCATCTTGGTCAATTCCGTTTTTAGAAAGGAAAGACGTCTCGACTGCGCTCAACGTGACATTTAGAATAGATAAAATAGTTTGATAAATACCGTATAATTTTTGAGCAACAACAACTTGTTGGTCTACATTTTTATTGTAAGCTCTATTGTCTTCAGCTATTTCAGATAAATAACGCACTCTATTGGGCGGAATTACAAATATCTTTTCAGACATTTCTTTGGTAATTTCCATTGAGGATTTTAAATCTGCATTGGTTTTTTCAACCAACTTATCCATAATACTTTTGTACAAAGTATTCATTCCAGGATCGTTAAATTGCGATGCAATTGTGCCATAAACTGGCAAATCATCTTGATGAATATGCCACAAATTATTGTTACGCATATATTGTTTTTTTACATCTCTTACTGCATCTAAAGCACCTCTTTTATCAAATTTATTAATAGCAACTAAATCTGCAAAATCTAACATATCGATTTTTTCTAACTGCGTTGCAGCTCCAAATTCTGGAGTCATTACATACAAAGAAGTATCAGAATGCTCAATAATTTCTGTATCAGATTGTCCAATACCAGAAGTTTCTAAAATAATTAAATCAAACTCAGCAGCTTTTAAAACTTGTACAGCTTCATTTACATATTTTGATAAGGCTAAATTAGATTGACGCGTTGCTAAAGAACGCATATAAACACGTTCATTATTGATGGAGTTCATACGAATACGATCGCCTAATAATGCGCCACCCGTTTTTCTTTTGGATGGATCCACAGAAATGATTCCAACAGTTTTGTTTGGAAAATCGATTAAAAACCTGCGAACTAATTCATCAACCAAAGAAGATTTTCCTGCACCACCTGTTCCTGTAATTCCTAAAACAGGAGAATCTCCTTTTAATTTCCCCAAAGGGGAGAAATACTCTTGTGGGAAAAGTTGCTGAAAATCTTTGTGGTTATTTTCTGCTAGAGAAATTAATCTTGCAATGGTATTGATATCTTTGTTTTTTAAATTTTCTAAAACTTTTTCTTTTCCTAAATCTAGTAACCAATCTCCATCTTCATTGCAAACTTTTCCTGCAGAGTGCTTCTCTCCTTTGGAGGGATTAAGGGAGGCTTTTCCCTTCTCTTTGGGAAGGATTAAAGATGGGCTTTCCGATTTTTTAACAAGGTCATTTATCATTCCTTGCAAACCCAATTCTCTTCCATCATCAGGAGAATAAATTCGAGTAATTCCATAATCCATCAAATCTTTAATTTCTTCAGGAAGAATTACACCACCACCACCACCAAAAATCTTGATATGACTTGCACCTTTTTCTTTTAACAAATCGTACATATATTTAAAATACTCATTATGGCCTCCTTGATAAGAAGTCATTGCAATGGCATTTACATCTTCTTGTATGGCACAATTAACCACCTCTTCTACAGATCTATCATGACCTAAATGTATGACTTCAACTCCTGTAGATTGAATAATTCTACGCATAATATTGATAGCAGCATCATGACCATCAAATAATGATGCAGCAGTTACAATGCGTACTTTATGTTTAGGTTTATAAGGAGTTATTTGTTCCATTCGTAATAAATGTTTAATTTTAGATGTGCAATTTACGAATTTCTCAAAATAAATAAGAAATCTTTAAAAATTATAAATATTTAATAAAAGCCCAAATTTTTCTAGATTTTAAATATCTATAATCTTTTTCATTTTGATATGCTTCTCGTTCAAAACTTAAGTTTTTATAAGCAAGATATCCATTTTTGTACTTTACATATTTTATTAACCATTCTAAGCCATAAAAAAGGTAAAAAAATACAATTAAAAGTTCTAGTTGTTGTTTTAAATGAATTTTTTCGTGGTTAATGAGGTTCTTATCTTCTTTTAAATCTTTTCTTTTTAGAAAAATAAAAGGAAATAAAGTGATTCCTGTAAAGCCTTTTGGAACAATATATTTAGAAATAAAAATCATTATTTAAAAGTAAACAATAATCACCCCAAAATAAATATATTTGTAAAAACTTCATTAAAATGGATTTTGTTTGCTTAAAATATAAAAAGAGAATTGAAGCTCAATACCATAGAGCAGATATTCGCTATCCATAGTTTTTCATTTTTTTTAGTGCAATTAAGTAAAACTTTTTTATCACAAATTGTGATATCTAAAAAACAAAAACACCTAAAAATGACATTTAAAGAACAAATATGCCAAGGTATTCCTACCAAACTTCCAAATATAAAAGAGTATGATGCATCAGTAAATCACGCTCCAAAAAGAAAAGAAATATTAACTACTGAAGAGAAGAAATTAGCTTTAAAAAATGCGTTACGTTATTTTGATAAAAAACATCACGCAGAATTATTACCCGAATTTACTGAAGAATTAGACAAATTTGGTCGTATTTATATGTATCGTTTTCGCCCAGATTATACAATGAAAGCGAGAGATATTGCTGAGTATCCAGGAAAATCTGAACAAGCAAAATCTATTATGTTAATGATTCAAAATAATTTAGATGATGCTGTGGCGCAACATCCACACGAATTAATAACTTATGGTGGCAATGGCGCTGTTTTTCAAAATTGGGCACAATATTTACTAACTATGAAATATTTGTCTGAAATGACAAATAAACAAACTTTGGTGATGTATTCTGGACATCCAATGGGATTATTTCCATCCAACAAAAACGCACCAAGAGTTGTGGTTACCAACGGAATGGTAATTCCGAATTATTCAAAACCAGACGATTGGGAAAAAATGAATGCTTTGGGAGTTTCTCAATACGGACAAATGACTGCTGGAAGTTATATGTACATTGGCCCACAGGGAATTGTACACGGAACCACCATTACTGTTTTAAACGGTTTTAGGAAAATAAATAAAGAGCCAAAAGGTAACTTATTTGTTACGGCAGGTTTAGGCGGAATGTCTGGTGCGCAACCAAAAGCTGGTAATATTGCAGGTTGTATTACTGTCTGTGCAGAAGTAAATCCGAAGATTACACAAATTCGTTTAGAGCAAGGTTGGATTGATGAAAAAATAACGGATTTAGACGAATTGGTTGCACGTGTAAAAGTTGCAAAAGAAAATAAAGAAGTTGTATCAATTGCTTATTTAGGAAATATTGTAGAAGTATGGGAAAAGTTTGATGAAGCGAATATTCATATAGATTTAGGATCAGATCAAACATCATTGCACAATCCTTGGGCAGGAGGTTATTATCCGGTTGATATTTCTTTTGATGATGCTAATGAAATGATGGCAGAAAATCCGAAGAAATTTAAAGAAGAAGTTCAAAAAACATTAAGAAGACACGCCAAAGCAATTAATAAACACACCGAAAAAGGAACGTATTTCTTTGACTACGGAAACGCATTTTTGTTAGAAGCCAGTAGAGCAGGAGCAGATGTTATGAATCCAAATCCAACTTTAGGAAGAGAATTTAAGTACCCAAGTTATGTGCAAGATATTATGGGGCCTATGTGTTTTGATTATGGTTTTGGTCCATTTAGATGGGTTTGTACTTCAGGAAAACCAGAAGATTTAGCAAAAACAGACGCTATTGCTTGTAAAGTTTTAGAGAAAATTAAAAAGAATTCTCCAAAAGAAATTCAGCAACAAATGGCTGATAATATTCAATGGATAAAAGGCGCACAAGAAAATAAATTGGTTGTGGGTTCTCAAGCAAGAATACTTTATGCAGATGCAGAGGGACGTATAAAAATTGCCAAAGCATTTAACAAAGCCATTAAAAAAGGAAAAATTGGAGCAGTTGTTTTAGGTAGAGATCATCATGATGTTTCTGGTACAGATTCACCTTACAGAGAGACTTCTAATATTTACGATGGTTCGCGTTACACTGCAGATATGGCAATACAAAATGTTATTGGAGATAGTTTTAGAGGCGCCACTTGGGTTTCTATTCATAATGGAGGTGGCGTTGGTTGGGGTGAAGTTATTAATGGCGGATTTGGCATACTTCTTGATGGTACTAAAGCAGCATCAAAGCGTTTAGAATCAATGCTTTTTTGGGATGTAAATAACGGAATTTCAAGAAGAAGTTGGGCAAGAAATGATGAAGCTATTTTTGCAATAAAAAGAGCAATGAAATCAGAAAAAAGTTTAAAAGTTACACTTCCTAATTTAGTTGATGATGCTTTGATAAATTCAATAATTTAAAACTTATCATTATGAAAAAAAGTATCCTTCTATTATTAAGTATTGTAGTTTTATCATCTTGTAGTACTGTAAAAGTTGTTACTGATTATGATACTAAAGTTGATTTTAACAAGTATAAAACATTTGCTTTTTACAAACCAGAAATAGACAAAGCAGAAATTTCTGATTTAGATAAAAAAAGAATTTTAAGAGCCATAGAAACAGAATTGTTAGCTAAAGGATTTACAAAATCTAACAATCCTGATATGCTTGTGGGTATTTTTACAAAATCAAGACAAAAGGTAAATGTAAACCAAGCTAATGTAGGTTTTGGCTGGGGTTGGGGCTGGAATCCTTGGTGGGGAGGAATGAATAACAATATTAACGTTAGTCAATACACACAAGGAACTTTATTTATAGATTTTATAGACAAACAAAAAAAAGAATTGGTTTGGCAAGGAATTGGCTCAGGAGCTTTAAAGCTTCAGAATAGGGCAAAAAAAGAGGCTAGAATTAAAGAGTTTGTAAAAGAAATAATTTCAAGATTTCCTCCAGGTCAAGAAAAATAAAATTTAAAAGCGTTCTATAAGAACGCTTTTTTTATGGATTAAAATAATACTTTTGCAAGATGTATAATCAAAGAATTCCTTTAGAAAAGGAAGATTTTTATTTTAATGAACAAGGCTATAGAGTTTTTACAGAAAAGTATCATTTAAAAAGAGGATATTGTTGTAAAAGTGGCTGTAAACATTGTCCTTACGGTTATGATAAAAAAACAGATTCGTTTAAAAAAATAAAGTGACTTTTAGTGTAAATAAGTTTCTAAATAAATAGATAAAATATAAAAATGATAAAAAGAATTTTAGTTTTAGTTGTGGCAATTCAGTTTGCTGGATGTGCTGAATTGCAAAAAGTTGTTAATAATTTACCAAGTGGAGGCGTTTTAAGTCAAGAACAAATTGGTAATGGTTTACGACAAGCTTTAGACAATGGTATAAAAAATCAGGTTTCTAAATTAACATCAAAAGATGGATTTTATAGAAATCAGTTGGTTAAAATTTTGTTACCTCAAGAATTACAAGCTGTAGATAAAGGTTTACGCAAAATAGGTTTAAGTAATTTAGCCGATGAAGGAATAAAAGTTTTAAACAGAGCAGCAGAAGATGCTGTAAAAACGGCAACACCAATTTTTGTAAATGCTGTAAAAGAGATCACTTTTACGGATGCTAAAAATATTCTTTTAGGAGATCAAAATGCGGCAACTTCTTATTTGCAAGGAAAAACAAATACTGCTTTGTATAATAGTTTTAGCCCAGTTATAAAAAACTCATTTGCTAAAGTAGGAGCAGATAAAATTTGGAGTAATTTAATTTCTAAATACAATTCTATTCCTTTTGTAAAGAAAGTAAACCCAGATTTAACACAGTATGTTACCAACCAAGCTTTAAAAGGAGTTTTTACGATGATAGAGATAGAAGAAAAAGGAATTCGTGAAAAAGTGGGATTACGAAATACAGCTTTATTACGTCAGGTTTTTGCTTTGCAAGACAATAAATAGGTCTAATTTATTTATAAAAAAGATTACAGTCTCTGAGTTTTTTCAGAGACTTTTTTTTGCGTGTATTGTTTATGTATAGGTGTTAATTTTGGAGCAGGATAAAGGATTTGTTTTCTTTGATGTCTAAAGATATCACTTTTAAGTTTATGAAAAATTATGTATTTCTTTTAGTATCAATTTTTTATTTCACAAGTTTTTCTCAAAATGTAGATGATGATTTTGAAGGAAATATTACAGTAAATACTTGGGTAGGAGATGAATGTAATTTTGAAGTTCCATTTTCAAATCCGTATCAAACAGGAATCAATTCTTCATCAAAAGTTTTAAAATATAATGACACAGGTGGGCAATATGCAAATGTTCGATTTGATGTTGCTACAAATTTCGATTTATCAACAAAAAGTACTTTTTTAATCAAAATTTATGTTCCATCATCAGGAATTACGGGTAATCAAACCAATCAGGTTTCATTAAAGTTACAAAACAATACTATTGCGGCACCTTGGTCTACTCAATCAGAAATAATTAAACTAATAACTTTAGATGCTTGGCAAGAAATTAGTTTTGATTTTAAGAATGATAATTTTAAAAATTTAGATGCAAGTTCTAAAAATCCAACCGAAAGAACCGATTTTAATAGAGTTTTAATACAAGTAAATGGTGAAAACAATAATGATAAAGTTGTTGCGTATATAGACGATTTTCAGCTAAAAGTTTCTAAAAAAGAGGATGAACCAGAAATTAATACAAATTTCACAAAATTGGTTTGGTCTGATGAGTTTGATACAACTGGTGTCATTGATTCCGAAAAATGGTTTCATCAAACAAAATTACCAAGTGGAGGAAGTTGGTTTAATGGAGAAATTCAGCATTATACAAACAGAATAGATAATTCTTATGTTGCCAATGGTAAATTGAATATTGTAGCAAAAAAGGAAAGTTTTTCAGATCAAGGACATACAAAACAATATACATCAGCAAGATTAAATTCTAAGTTTGCTTTTACTTATGGTAAAGTAGAAGTTAGAGCGAAACTGCCTTCTGGCGTTGGCACTTGGCCCGCCATTTGGATGTTAGGAAAAAACATTACAGAACCTGGTGGTTATTGGGCAAATACTTACGGAACAACAGCTTGGCCAGCTTGTGGCGAAATAGATATTATGGAACATTGGGGGCACAATCAAAATTTTGTACAAAGTGCTATGCACACACCTTCTAGTTTTGGCGGAACAGTAAATCACGGAGGTCAAACTATAGCCACAGCATCAACAGAATTTCACATTTATAAATTAGTTTGGACGCCAGAAAAAATGGTTTTTAGTGTAGATGATGTTGTACATTATACTTACAATCCTACTGTAAAAAATGCCAGCACTTGGCCTTTTAATAAAGACCAGTATTTTTTATTAAACATTGCAATTCAACCAAGTATAGAAAGTACTTTTACAAGTAGTTCTATGTTAATAGATTATATTAGAGTTTATCAGGCAGATAATAGTTTAAATGTTAACAAACCTCTTTTAGAGGATAAAATTAAAGTCTATCCTAATCCAATAAAAAATGATTTAAGAATAAAAATTCCGAATAATTTTATTGGTAGCAAAGCAATTCTCTATTCGTCTTTAGGAAAAGAAATGGCTATTTTTTTATTAGAAAAAACGAGGATATCAAAAAACGTTACTCACTTACAAAAAGGAATTTATTTTTTAAAAATTTCTAAATCAAAAAAAGTGTTTAATTATAAGGTTATTAAAATTTAATAGTTCCTTTTAGAGATTGTTTCTTAATGTTTTAAAGTAATCGAAAACTTTTAGTAATCTGCTTCCGTACCAAGAAAACATTTCTCCATCAACCAATAAAATATTACTGTTTGGTGCTATTTGTTTTAACTCTTTGATGTGTTTTTCTTGGAAAGGATAAGGCTCTGAAGACAATAAAATTACATCAACTTTATTTATTTTATCAATAGTAATTTCTGGATAACGTTCTTTTTTCTCAAAAGCATTTTCAAATTTATTTAATTGTAATAGGCAATTTATAAAAGTGTTATTTGCGGCAACCATCCAAGGGTTTTTCCAAATAAAATAAGCAACTTTTTTTATTTCTTTTTGATTGATAAATTGCTCAAAATCTTTTAAGAGAAACCTTATTTTTTTAATAATAGCAGAAGCATTTTTTGCTACATCAAAAATATCTCCATATACATTAATAAGCGCTAAAGCATCATTAATTGTGTAAATGTTAGATATGTGAGTGGGAGCAATTTGCTCACAAATAGCTACTACTTCTTTAGAGTTTTCTTCTTTGTTACAAAGAATAATATCTGGTTGAAGTTCTCTTAAAACAGTAACCTTAATATTTTTTGTGCCACCAACAATAGTTTTATTTTTTCTTATATAATTTGGATGAACACAGAATTTAGTAACGCCAACAATACTATCTTCTAAGCCTAAATCAACCAATAATTCTGTTTGACTTGGAACAAGAGAAACGATTCGTTTAGGAATTTTTTTTAATTCTATAAATCTTCCAATTTGATCTTGGAAATTTTTCAAACTATTTATTTAATATTTCTTCCATTTGCCTTTGTAATTCCGCTGCTTTCAAAGCAGCTTTGTCTGCAAAATCAGTGTTTTTAGAAGCATAAATAATTCCTCTAGAAGAATTAATTAGTAACCCAATATTTTCAGACAATCCATATTTGCAAACATCTTGTAAATTTCCACCTTGCGCACCAACACCAGGAACTAATAAAAAACTATCTGGAACAATTTTTCTAATTTTTTTAAAATACATTGCCTTTGTGGCTCCCACAACATACATTAAGTTTTCAGAATTTTTCCAGTTTTTAGAAGTTTCTAAAACTTGTTTATACAATTCTTTAGCATCCACTTTTTTAGTTTGAAAATCGAAAGCACCTTCGTTAGAAGTTAAAGCCAACATAATAGTGTGCTTATTATTAAAAGCTAAAAAAGGCTCTACAGAATCCTTGCCCATATAAGGAGCAACTGTCACAGAATCAAAAGCTAAATCTTCAAAAAAAGCTTTGGCATACATTGTAGATGTGTTGCCAATATCACCACGTTTTGCATCTGCAATTGTAAAAATTTCTGGATACTTTTTGTTTAAATAATTAATTGTTCTTTCTAAAGATTTCCATCCTTTTAAACCATAAGCTTCATAAAAAGCAGTGTTAGGTTTGTAGGCAACACATAAATGTTGTGTAGCATCAATAATGGCTTTGTTAAACTCGAAAATAGGATCTTCCTTTTCTAAAAGATGAGGTGGAATTTTATTTAAATCTACATCTAACCCTATACATAAAAATGATTTTTTCTTTCTAATCTGGGTAATAAGTTCTTGTGTTGTCATTCGTTTTCTAAAAAGTGATACAAAAGTAGGTATTTTTGCTCTTATACCAAGAATTGTAAGTAAAGTAGAAAATGTAAGACAAAAAATAAAAATTAATTTATGTTCAAAAAAATAGCACTAATTGTTCTATTCGTATTTACGAGTTGTAATTTTGAAACTCCAGTAGAGTTTTCGGAAAAAGCTTTAAATGAAAAAATGTATGATTTAAATGAAAAAATTACTACTTTTAAGCAAGTTATAGAAAATCATAAAGGAAAAAAAATAGTTATTGATGTATGGGCAGCTTGGTGTAGAGATTGTTTAGAAGGTTTGCCAAAAGTTAAAAAACTTCAAAAAGAATTTCCAGAAGTAGCGTTTGTGTTTTTATCTGTTGATGAAAGGGTTGCAATTTGGAAAAGAGCTGTAAAACGCTATCATATAAAAGGAGAACACTATAGTTTGCCAAAAGGTATGAAAAAGGGTGATTTGGCAAATTTCTTAAAACTACGCTGGATTCCTAGATATATTATTGTTGATGAAAACGGAAAAATTGCACTATTTAAAGCAACAAATGCTGCTGATAAAAAAATAATAGAAGCTTTAAAAAAATCAATATAAAACGTTTTAGTAACTATTTGCTTTTCTGTCGGTTTTTTGGTAGATCATTTCTTAAATTTACAACCGAATTTAAAAATAGATAAATACCAATATTTTAGGTAATAAAATTAGAATTATGAGAACAAAAATAGTAGCAGGAAACTGGAAAATGAATAATGATAAGAAAGAAAGTAGAAAACTTATCAAAAATTTAAAAAAAGCAATTAAAAAACAAAAACTTAAAAATACGCGTGTAATTGTTGCTCCTACTTTTGTAAACTTATCATCTTCTATAAAAGTGGCAAAAAAATCTAAAATAGAAGTTGTTGCTCAGAATATGCATCAAGCTAAAAACGGCGCTTTTACAGGAGAAATTTCTGCAGATATGTTAAAAGCAATCGGAATTAAAACCGTTATTTTAGGGCATTCAGAAAGAAGAACTTACTTTAATGAAACAGATGAATCTTTAGCTGCAAAAGTAGATGCAATTATCGCAAATAAATTAGAAACAATCTTTTGCTTTGGAGAATTGTTAGAAGATAGAAAATCAGAAAACCATTTTGCAGTAGTAGAAAGTCAATTAAAAAATGCGTTATTTCATTTAGAATCAGCAGCTTGGAAAAGCATTATTTTGGCTTACGAGCCAGTTTGGGCAATTGGTACAGGTGAAACCGCAAGTGCAGAACAAGCGCAAGAAATGCACGCTTTTATTAGAAGTATTATAGAAAAACAATACAACAAAGAAGTTGCTGATGAAGTTTCTATTTTATACGGAGGAAGTGTAAAACCAGCAAATGCTGAAGAAATTTTTTCTAAACCAGATGTAGATGGTGGTTTAATTGGTGGAGCAGCTTTAAATGTTGATGATTTTACAGGAATTATTAAAGCTATTTAAACGTCTTTTTAAAGATATTTACAATAAATTTGCATCGAGATTTTAAAATCTTGATGCATTTTTTTTGATGATAATTTTATGGATAACATTTATATAGAATACAATTTTACAGTAAAACCAAAAGAACCAGCCACAGAAATTTTAATTGCTGAATTAGGTGCTGTGGGTTTTGAGAGTTTTGTTGAAAATGATAATGGAGTTACAGCATACATTCAAAAAGGGGAGTGGAATAACAATATTTTAGATGCTATTTTTGTTTTAAATTCTGATGAGTTTTCTATTGAATACAATCAAAAAGAAGTTGCACAAACCAACTGGAATGCAGAGTGGGAAAAGAATTTTGCACCAATTCAAGTTGATGATTTAGTAAGTATAAGAGCACCATTTCATCAAAATCCAAATTTAAAATACGATATTGTAATCGAACCAAAAATGAGTTTTGGCACAGGGCATCATGAAACAACACATATGATGGTGCAACATTTATTGCAATTAGATTTAAAAAATAAGAAAACTTTGGATATGGGTTGTGGAACAGGAATTTTAGCAATTTTTGCTGAAATGAAAGGCGCAAATCCTATAGACGCCATTGATATTGATAATTGGTGTTATGAGAATTCTTTAGAAAATGTTGAGAGAAATAACTGTAAACATATTTCAGTTTTTGAAGGAGATTCATCACTCTTAATCAATAAAAAGTATGATGTTATTATTGCCAACATCAACAGAAATATTTTATTGATGGATATGAAAACCTACACCAATTGTTTAAGTGAAAACGGAGTTTTGTTACTGAGTGGTTTTTATCAAGAAGACATTCCAATAATTGATGCAGAAGTTTTAAAATACAGTTTAAAGTTAGAAACTTATATAGAACGTAATAATTGGGTTGCGTTAAAGTATAATAAAGAATAAAAAATATTCGTTATTTTTGTCATATGAGTACAAAGGAAAAAATTCAAGAAAAAGTTGATGTTTTAGAGCAAGAAGCACATCAATATGAAATTGTTTTACATAATGATGAAGTAAATACTTTTGATTTTGTAATAGAATCCTTAATGAATGTTTGTGATCATACTTTAGAACAAGCAGAACAATGCACAATTTTAGTACACTACAAAGGTAAGTGTACGGTAAAATCTGGTGAATATAAAGATTTAGAACCAAGATGTTCTAAGTTATTGCAACTGGGTTTATCTGCTGAACTCGTATAATAAATGGAAAATGTTTTTAAATATTACGAATTTTCCGATTTCTTCTTAGATAAATCAAATACTTTTTCAGGGAATGAAATCTCTTTTTCAGAATTAAATGCAACTCATTTTTTAATTTTTGAAAAAAAATCTTCATCCTATAGCTTATATGTTTCTAGATATCATCATAAAAAAGATATTGGCGTAAACTCGCCAGAAATATTAGAATTATTGGTAGAAAACTACGATAAAAGTATTTCCGAACATCGACTAATGATTAAGCAATATCTTCATTAAACTACCATTCGCCGAAAAGATTTAAAAAAACCTTATATTTTATTTTTATTTGTAGTGACTTTTATAGAAAATATGAGTCATATAAATGAGAAACAGTAAAAAGGTGTTAAAAAGAATCATAATAATTGGGGTAATAATTATGTTTCCGTTAATAGGATATTCGCAGGCTGTGCCACCACCAGTGCCACCACCTCCGCCTCCAGGATTGCCAATAGATGGTATTACTTGGGTACTGTTTTTAGTTGGGATAATATACGGATCTAAAAAGATTCTTAAAGATAGTAGTAGTTAGTTTTTATACTAAGTTTGGTTAGACAAAAAGGCCTTGGATTTTTATTCAGGGTCTTTTTTATTTTTTATAAAAAAAGATGCTCTTTTAAATAAAAAAAACTCACCTATAAAAGATGAGTTTTGTGACCATGGCAGGATTCAAACCTGCAACCTTCTGAGCCGTAATCAGATGCGCTATTCAGTTGCGCCACATGGCCTTAAGCGGCTCCAAATATAATAGTATTTTTTTTAAAATTGAAAGCTCAATGTGTTTTTTTATGAATTTATTTTAGCTTTGTAAACATCTACAATAGGCTGTGCTTTTTCTTTGTCTGAGCTTAAAATGTATAATTCTACAGAATTCATTTGTTCAGCAAAACCAGCCAACCTTGCAGATTCAAATTGATTTTTAATTATATAGTGAATTTTATGGTCATCTAACAAGTTTTGTAAACCTTTAATTATAATAGAAGATCCTGAAAATATTTTAATGTGTTCTGTTGTCATAATTTAATTTTTTTAATCAAGTGAATTTAAAGTTACAAAAGCTCTCCATCCAATTATTGCTAATTGAATTTTGGATGCTTTAGAAATATCCAATCCTTTCTTGGTGTAAGAAGGTAGTATCGATTTGTTAATTTTAGCAAGCGTCTTGTAGACTTGTTTTTTCATTGTTTGTAAATTATTAACCAAATTTACTGAAAATAAACAACTCAATCTTTTAATAGTTGAGTTGTTTTTTGGTAAACTACTTTCTTTTTCCTTTTCTAATGTTTTATTTTTTACGAATTAAAACAAAATTTGAAATATAATTTCAGAGACAGTTTCAATTAGTTTTAGTAAGATAATAATCATAATAAATGTGTTTTTTGAGTTAGTAATTAAGGTCAATTTCGAAATTGTTTTATCAATATATGATGATTGGAATATTGTCCACAAATATTTTTTAAACTATTTATCAATTTGATTTATAATTTGAAACTATAAAAACAGTATTAGTTTTAAAATGAAACTTATTTTTCTTTTAAAGTGTTTTAAATTGTAATTTGTTTTTATGTAATTATTTAAAAATGTAATTAAACAAAGGAAGATGAAGTGTGATTTTTAAAATGTAAAAGGAAGTTAGTTCTTGAGAATTAATTTTTGTGCCTTTTGATTTTTTCTCTTTAGCTTAGAGTGATAAAAATGTATCTTCGTCAAAAATTAAAATTGATGAACTTTTTGTTAATAATTGCTGGTTTAATCTTGTTGATTTTTGGAGGTAATTGGTTATTAAAATCAGCGGTAGCATTATCACTTAAATTAGAGATTCCAAAAATTGTAATTGGTATGACAGTGGTTTCTTTTGCTACATCTGCTCCCGAGCTTATTGTTAGTGTAAATGCAGCTTTAAGTGGTTCTTCAGATTTAGCTTTGGGTAATGTAATAGGTTCTAATATTGCAAATTTAGGTTTGGTTTTAGGTATAACTTTACTATTAGCTACAATGCAAGTGCAAAAAAGTTTTTACAAAACCGATTGGCCTGTAATGATGATTGCATCTGTATTACTATTCTTTTTTTTAAGTGGTGATAAAGTAATTACGCAAACAGAAGGTGTAGTTTTGTTTTCTTTTTTAATTATTTTTTTAATCTATTTGTTGCGTTTTCAGACTACTGCAGTTGTAGATGAATTGCCTGAAGATGACGAACCTTTACCTTTGTATAAAATTGCCTTATTCTTAGTAATTGGTGGAGTAGGGTTGTGGGGTGGTTCAGAATTATTGATAAAAGGAGCTACTTCTTTAGCAACAGAATTTGGGGTAAGTGAAAGAGTTATTGGTGTTACTGTGGTTTCTATAGGTACAAGTATTCCTGAGTTGGCGGCATCAGTTATTGCGGTTTTAAAAAAAGAAAAAGCAATATCATTAGGAAATTTAATTGGTTCTAATGTGTTTAATATTTTGGCTGTTTTAGGAATAACTTCTATGATAACACCTGTTGCTGTTGCGGATGAGGGTTTGTTAACAAGTGATATTTTTTGGATGTTAGGAATTTCTTTTATTGTACTTCCTTTGGTATTTTTTCCAAAAGGATATCGCTTAAATTGGAAAGATGGAGTTATTTTATTGGTGGCTTATGTTGTGTTTATTTATCAAACTATTTAATTGAAAAGAATTCCTCGACGCTTTGTGTTGGGGTTTCCATTGAAATTGTCATTCCCGTGAAAACGGGAATCTAAATATAAAATTAAACGAGCGAAATACCCCTATGGCTCTACTTCTGGGATAGTTCGTTTCAAGAATTTTTTTATTCAAATAAAGTTTTGTAAAAAAAAAGGTTCGCATTTGCGAACCTTTTTTTATTTCTAATTTCTGATTAGATTTTAGCAGACTTTACAGTCTTAATAATTCTACCAGCAATTTTGTAAGGATCTCCGTTAGAAGCAGGTCTTCTGTCTTCTAACCAACCTTTCCATCCTTTTTCTACAGTAATAATTGGTATTCTAATTGATGCACCTCTATCAGAAACTCCATAAGAGAAATCAGAAACGTGAGCAGTTTCATGTAAACCAGTTAAACGCTCATCATTAAACTCTCCATAAACATCCATATGTTCGTCTGTAACAGGTCTAAATGCTTCACAAATTTTCTCATAAGTTTCTTTAGAACCACAAGTTCTTAAGGTTGTGTTAGAGAAGTTAGCGTGCATTCCAGAGCCATTCCAATCTCCTTTTACAGGTTTTGGATGATACTCAATATAGTAACCATATTTTTCAGTTAATCTGTCTAATAAATAACGAGCTACCCAAATTTCATCTCCAGCTTTTTTAGCTCCTTTAGCAAACAATTGGAATTCCCATTGTCCTGGTGCAACTTCTTGGTTAATTCCTTCAAAGTTTAAACCAGCTTCAATACAAAGGTCAGCATGTTCTTCAACAAAATCTCTACCCCAAGTATATCTACCGCCTACAGAACAGTAGTATTTACCTTGTGGTCCTGGGAAACCTCCACGTGGGAAACCTAATGGAAGGTCAGTTTTAGCATCCATTAAAAAGTATTCTTGCTCAAAACCAAACCAGAAATCATTATCATCATCGTCAATTTTTGCTCTTGCATTAGTAGGATGAGGTGTTCCATCTGCGCTTAAAACTTCAGACATTACTAAGTAACCATTTGTTCTTGTAGGATCTGGGTAAATTGCTACGGGCTTTAGTAAACAATCAGATGCTCCTCCAGATGCTTGTTCAGTAGAACTACCGTCAAAAGACCAGTTATCTAACTCATCAACAGTTGCATGAAAATTTTCGTGTTCTTCAACTTTCGTTTTACTTCTCATATTTTGAGTAGGAAAATGACCATCTAGCCAAATGTACTCTAATTTAATTTTTGCCATAATAAATAATTGTATGTGTGATGTTAACGGTGCAAAAATGAAATAATTTCATTACATATCAAAAAAATAAGGGGGTAAATGTAAAAAAACAATTAAAAATAATTTTATCCCTAATTTTGAAAGGGTATATTTGTATAAAATAAAAAATAAATAGAAAATTTTGGTAATATGTCAAGAATTAGATTCAATGCTTTAAAGGAAATTCTTAAGAGAGAGCCGTTAAAAGTTGTTCAGACAGAAAAAAGATCATCACTTTTTGGTAAAAATGTATTTAATAAATATGCTATGCAACAATATCTTACACGTTCTGCGTATGAAAGTGTAATGAATGCGATTGAACATGGAACTAAAATTGATAGAAAAATTGCAGACCAAGTTGCAGTAAGTATGAAAGATTGGGCAATGGCTAAAGGTGCAACCCATTATACACATTGGTTTCAGCCACTTACAGGTGCAACTGCAGAAAAACACGATGCTTTTTTTGAATCTATCAATGGTAGTTTAGCTATGGAAAAGTTTGATGGAGAGCAATTGGTGCAGCAAGAACCAGATGCTTCTAGTTTTCCAAATGGAGGCATCAGAAATACTTTTGAGGCAAGAGGTTACACAGCTTGGGATCCAACATCACCAGCATTTATTTATGAAACAACTTTGTGTATTCCAACAATTTTTGTGGCTTATACTGGTGAGGCTTTAGATAATAAAACGCCGTTATTAAGAGCTTTGCAAGCGGTAGATACACACGCAACAGCTGTGTGTAAGTATTTTGATAAAAATGCAAAGAAGGTTTCTGCTACTTTAGGTTGGGAGCAAGAGTTTTTTTTAATTGATGATGCTTTGGCAAACTCAAGACCAGATATTCAATTAACAGGAAGAACTTTATTGGGGCATACGCCTGCAAAAGGACAGCAATTAGATGATCATTATTTCGGAACAATTCCATCTAGAGCTATGAGTTTTATGCAAGATTTAGAGCAAGAATGTATGTTACTGGGGATTCCTGTAAAAACAAGACATAATGAAGTAGCGCCAAATCAATTTGAAGTAGCACCTATTTTTGAAGAAGCTAATTTAGCGGTAGATCATAATTCTTTATTGATGGATGTAATGCAAAAAATTTCTCGTAGACATAAGTTTAAAGTATTATTTCATGAAAAACCTTTTTCAGGAATTAATGGTTCTGGTAAGCATAACAATTGGTCTTTATCATCAGATAGCGGAACCAATTTGTTGAGCCCAGGAAAAACACCAATGAAAAACTTACAGTTTTTAACCTTTTTTGTAAATACAATTAAGGCTGTATATGAAAACGAAGAATTACTCAGGGCATCTATTGCCTCTGCAAGTAATGAGCATAGATTGGGTGCTAATGAAGCGCCTCCTGCAATAATTTCTGTTTTTGTTGGTTCTCAATTGTCGTCAGTTTTAGACGAATTAGAAAATGTAACCAAGGGCAGACTGTCACCGCAAGAAAAAACAGATTTAAAGTTAAATATTATCGGTAAAATTCCTGAAATTTTATTAGACAATACAGACAGAAACAGAACCTCTCCATTTGCATTTACGGGTAATAAATTTGAATTTAGAGCAGTTGGTTCTTGGGCAAATTGTGCAGCACCAATGACAGTTTTAAATACAATAGTAGCCAAGCAATTAAAAGAGTTTAAGATTGATGTTGATGAATTAATAGATGCTAAAAATCTTAAGAAAGACGAAGCTATTTTTAATGTATTGAGAGAGTATATTAAAGCATCAAAAAAAATTAGATTTGATGGTGATGGTTATAATCAAGCTTGGGAAAAAGAAGCAAAGAAAAGAGGTTTAAGTAATAATAAAACTACACCAGAAGCACTAAAAATTAAAGTATCAAAAAATGTAATCGATTTATATGATGAAATGGATGTAATGAGTAAAATTGAAGTTGAAGCTCGTTATGAAATTGAATTAGAAGAATATACAAAAAGATTACAGATAGAAAGTAGAGTTTTGGGTGATGTATCAAGAAATCATATTGTTCCTACGGCTATTAAATATCAAAATACCTTGTTAGAGAATACCAAGAATTTAAAAGAAATTTTTGGAGCTGATTATAAAAATATTGCTAAAGAACAAATTGAGTTAATTATGATTATTTCTAATCATATTACAGAAATTAATGCACTAACATTAAAAATGATAGATGAACGAAAAAAAGCAAAAAAGCTAATTGGTTTTAAATCGGCAGAACATTATTGTAAAAAAGTGAAACCGTTTTTTGAGAAAATCCGTTATCATTGTGATAAATTAGAAACAATGGTTGATGATAATTTATGGCCATTAACAAAATATAGAGAATTACTTTTTACCAGATAAAATTAAATCCCACAAGCGTGGGATTTTTTTTTCTAAAAGACTAAATTTGCACCTCACAACACAACAATATGAGTAAAGAAGTTTCTAAAAGATACGCGCAAAGAGGTGTTTCTGCATCAAAAGAAGATGTACACAATGCAATTAAGAATATAGATAAAGGATTATTTCCGAAAGCATTTTGCAAAATTGTTCCAGATTATTTAACAAATGATGAAGATTATTGTTTAATTATGCATGCAGATGGCGCAGGAACAAAATCTTCTTTAGCTTATATGTATTGGAAAGAAACTGGAGATGTTTCCGTTTGGAAAGGAATTGCACAAGACGCATTAATAATGAATATTGACGATTTGTTATGTGTAGGTGCAACTGATAATATTATGCTTTCTTCAACAATTGGAAGAAATAAAAGTAAAATTCCTGGTGAAGTTTTATCAGCAATAATAAACGGAACTGAAGAACTGATTGAAGATCTTAAAAAGTTTGGAGTTACCATTCATTCCACTGGTGGCGAAACTGCCGATGTTGGCGATTTAGTAAGAACAATTATTGTAGATTCTACGGTAACTGCACGTATGAAACGTACTGATGTAATTGACAATGCAAATATAAAAGCTGGCGATGTAATTGTAGGTTTAGAATCTTTTGGACAAGCAACTTACGAAACTGAATATAACGGCGGAATGGGTTCTAACGGATTAACGTCTGCAAGACACGATGTGTTTCATAAATATTTAGCAGAAAAATACCCAGAAAGTTTTGATGCAGCTGTTCCTACAGATTTAGTGTATTCAGGAAATACAAAATTGACAGATGAGGTGGAAAATTCTCCAATTGATGCTGGAAAGTTGGTATTGTCTCCAACAAGAACCTATGCGCCAATTATAAAAGAAATTCTATCTAAATTTTCTTCGGAAGAAGTACACGGAATGATTCATTGTTCTGGTGGCGCGCAAACAAAAATTCTTCATTTTGTAGATAATTTGCATATTGTAAAAGAGAATCTATTTCCTGTTCCGCCTTTATTTAAATTGATACAAGAACAATCTAAAACAGATTGGAAAGAAATGTATCAAGTATTTAACTGTGGCCATAGAATGGAACTGTATGTTTCTCCAGAAATTGCAGAAGAAATTATTAAGATCTCAAAATCTTTTAATGTTGAAGCTAAAATTATTGGTAGCGTAAAAACGTCAGAAACTAAAAAACTTACAATAAAAAGTGAGTTTGGAGTTTTTGAGTATTAATAAAAAATATGAAGAAAAAAGTATTTGTTTCAGGGTGTTTTGATATGTTGCATAGTGGACATATTGCCTTTTTTAAGCAGGCCGCCAAATTTGGAGATTTGTATGTAGGTATAGGTTCCGATAATACAATTGATGATTTAAAAGGTAGAAAAACAATAAATTCTGAAAGAGAAAGAATTTATATGATTGATGCTATAAAATATGTTAAAAAAACTTTTGTAAATTCTGGTTCTGGAATTTTAGATTTTAAAGAAGATTTAATAGAATTAAAGCCCGATTATTTTGTAGTAAATGAAGATGGCTACTCTCCCGAAAAAGAAAAACTATGTAAAGATTTAAATATAGAATTGTATGTTTTAAGTAGAGAGCCAGATTTAGATTTACCTGTAAGATCAACAACTAAAATTCGATCTGCAGACAATTGCTCATTGCCTTACAGAATAGATTTGGCAGGAACTTGGATAGATCAACCTTATGTGTCTAAATTTAATCCTGGATGGGCAATTACATTATCTCTAGAGCCAATTTTCGAATACAATGAACGTTGTGGTATGTCTACTTCTACTAGAAATGCAGCAAAAAAAATATGGCCATATTATTTACCAATTGATAAGCCAGAAAAATTAGCAGAAATTTTATTTAGGTTTGAAAACACGCCAGGATCTACAATTATATCTGGAGCCCAAGATGCTATAGGTATTTGTATGCCAGGTCTTGTAAGACATTATTATGATAATGCTTACTGGCCAAAAAAATTTGAATCTATCCACTCAGAAAATATACTTACTTGGTTAGAAAACCATATTTGTATGGTTATGTTATGGCCAAGAGAAAAAGATTTAGACTTATTAAATGAAACGTATATTAATAAAGAAAACGTTAAAAAATTAACAAACGCATCTGAACAAGTTTGGGAAGCAATTAAAAATAAGGATTTAGATAGTTTTTCTAAAGGATTTTTGAAATCTTTTAATGCTCAAACAACGATGTTTCCTAAAATGTTAAACAAAAAAATTGAAAAAGAAATAGAAAAATATAAAAATAGAGCTTTGGCTTGGAAATTGGCAGGAGCAGGTGGTGCAGGTTATCTAATACTTGTAACAGATAAACCTATTGAAGGTACTATGAAAATTAAAATTAGAAGAAAAGAAACTCAACTTTAATTTTTAGGAGGTATAATTTTTTTGTTAACTTTTTTATGTTGATAAGTTTGTAAGTTTCTGGTAATTAGTTTTTTATGTTTTTTTACTGAAAACTTTATGATATTTATCATCTTTTAGGTGTTGCTTTTTAAGGATTTTTATTTCCTCAAAAACAAATTAAAACTACCTAAAACACAATGAAATCTAAAACTGTACTATCTTCTAAAAAAACATATTCTAGAGATGAGGCTTTAAAAGCTGCTCTTAACTATTTTAAAGGCGATGAATTAGCTGCAAGTGTATGGCTAAATAAATATGCTTTAAAAGATTCTGAAGATAATATCTATGAGAAAACCCCCAATGATATGCATCAAAGAATTGCATCAGAAATTGCAAGAATTGAGCAAAAATATTCAAATCCATTAACAGAATCAGAAATTTTTGAAGTCATTAAAAACTTCAAATATATTGTTCCACAAGGAAGTCCAATGGCAGGAATAGGGAATCCTTTTCAAATAGCTTCTTTATCTAATTGTTTTGTAATAGGTAATGATGGTGAATCAGATTCTTACGGAGGAATAATGAAAATAGACCAAGAGCAAGTGCAGTTAATGAAGCGTAGAGGAGGTGTTGGTCATGATTTATCACACATTCGTCCAAAAGGTTCTCCTGTAAAAAATTCAGCCTTAACATCCACAGGAATTGTACCTTTTATGGAGCGTTACTCAAACTCAACAAGAGAAGTTGCACAAGATGGTAGAAGAGGTGCTTTAATGTTGTCGGTTTCTATAAATCATCCAGATGCCGAAGATTTTATTGATGCAAAACTAGAACAAGGTAAAGTTACAGGTGCCAATGTTTCCGTAAGAATTGACGATGCGTTTATGAAAGCTGTAAAAGCTAATGGTAAATACAAACAGCAATATCCTACTTTTAGTAAAAATCCTTTATATACAAAAGAAATTGAAGCTACAAAGATTTGGAAAAAAATTGTACACAATGCGTGGAAATCTGCAGAACCAGGAATCTTATTTTGGGATACCATAATTAATGAATCTGTGCCAGATTGTTATGCAGATTTAGGTTATAAAACAGTTTCTACAAATCCTTGCGGAGAAATCCCTTTATGTCCTTATGATTCTTGTAGATTATTGGCAATAAACTTGTTTTCTTATGTAGAAAATCCATTTACCGAAAAAGCAAAATTCAATTTTAAATTGTTTAAAAAACATATTGTTATTGCTCAAAGGATGATGGACGATATCATTGATTTAGAACTAGAAAAGATTGATGGTATTTTAGCAAAAATTGATGCAGATCCAGAATTAGATACTGTAAAAGCAACAGAAAAAAATCTGTGGTTAAACATCAGACAAAAAGCCTATGAAGGTAGAAGAACAGGAATAGGAATAACTGCAGAAGGAGATATGTTAGCTGCTTTAGGAATTCGTTATGGAAGTGAACAAGGAAATAGTTTTTCTACAAAAGTTCATAAAACTTTAGGAATAGAAACCTATAGAGCCTCTGTAAATTTAGCAAAAGAAAGAGGTGCATTTTCAATTTTCGATTCAGAAAGAGAAAAAGAAAATCCGTTTATTTTACGATTAAAAGAAGCAGATAGTAAACTATATTACGAAATGTTAGAATATGGTCGTAGAAATATTGCATTGTTAACCATTGCTCCAACAGGAACCACAAGTTTAATGACCCAAACTTCTTCTGGTATAGAGCCTGTTTTTATGCCTGTCTATAAACGTAGAAAAAAAGTAAATCCTAATGATAAAGACGTTAGAGTAGATTTTGTAGATGAGTTAGGAGATTCTTGGGAAGAATATGTTGTTTTTCATCACAGATTTAAACAATGGATGGAAGTAAATAATATAGATTCTAGTAAGAATTTTACACAAGAAGAATTGAATGCGCTTGTAAAAAAATCACCTTATTACAAAGCAACTTCTAATGATATTAATTGGGTGAGTAAAGTTACAATGCAAGGAGCTATTCAAAAATGGGTAGATCATTCTATTAGTGTTACCGTTAATTTACCCAATGAAGTTACAGAAGATTTGGTGGGCGAATTGTATTTAAAAGCTTGGGAAGTTGGTTGTAAAGGAGTAACTGTTTATAGAGATGGTTCTCGTTCTGGAGTTTTAATTTCTTCGGATGAAAAGAAAGAAGACAAAACAACGGATTCTAATTTTCCTACAAAGCGTCCGCAAACATTAGAAGCAGATGTAGTTCGTTTTCAAAATAAAAAAGAAAAATGGATTGCTTTTGTTGGTTTGGTTGATGACAAACCGTATGAAATTTTTACAGGTTTAGTAGATGATGAAGACGGAATTTTAATTCCGCGTTGGGTAGAAAAAGGGTTAATTATTAAAAATAGAAATGAAGACGGAACATCGCGTTACGATTTTCAATATAAAAATAAGCGAGGTTATAAGACAACTATAGAAGGTTTATCACACAAATTTAATCCAGAATTCTGGAATTATGCAAAACTAATTTCTGGAACCTTACGCCATGGAATGCCTATTGATAAAATTGTAGAATTAATACACAGTTTACAGTTAGATTCAGCATCTATTAATACATGGAAAAGTGGTGTTCAAAGAGCTTTAAAACGCTATGTAGAAGATGGTACAGAAGCAAAAGGGCAAACTTGCGATAATTGTAATTCGAAAGAATTAATTTATCAAGAAGGATGTTTAACTTGTAAAGATTGTGGTTCTTCTAAGTGTGGGTAGTTATTACTTATGGAAAATAAAAAGGTTTTGATTATAAATCAAAACCTTTTTAAATTGACACTGTCCAGTATTTTGTGTAAATTGGAAGTGCTAAAAAATGGCAGTTTATTGGTAATGAAACAAGGTACTCAAACAAATTGGTTGCATAGATTGCCACCAACCAAAAAAAGTAAATTCGCCCAGAATTAATTTAACTTTTAGAACCATAGAATTGTAATCTTATACTTATTTTTGCAGTAAATACTTTTCATTGGACAACAAGAATCAACAATCTACAAATCTTAATAAATTCATTAGTTCTACAGGAATTTGTTCTCGTAGAGAAGCAGAAAAATTGATTGTTGAAGGACGTGTAACAATAAACGGAAAACCGACACAACTGGGCAACAGAGTTTTTAAAAATGATGTTGTAAAAGTGGATGGAAGACAATTAAAACAAAAGCCAAAAACACTTTACATAGCTCTAAATAAACCTGTTGGAATTGTTTCTACCACAGATTCAAGAGAACCAAATAACATTGTAAAACAAGTAAATCATCCGCAAAGATTATTTCCAATTGGGCGATTAGACAAACCATCAGAAGGACTCATTTTTCTTACTAATGATGGAGATATAGTAAACAAAATTTTACGAGCAGGAAACAATCACGAAAAAGAATATATGGTTTCTGTTGATAAGACAATTGATGAAATTTTTATCAAAAAAATGAGCAATGGAATTCCGATTTTAGGAACCGTTACCAAAAAATGTAAAGTAGAAAAAGTATCAGAAAAAGTTTTTAAAATTATTTTGGTACAAGGATTAAACAGACAAATTCGTAGAATGTGCGAATATTTAGGCTATGATGTAACTAAATTAAAACGCACTAGAATTATGAATGTTGAACTTGGTAATCTAAAACAAGGAGATTGGCGAGAGTTAACTTTAGATGAAATGAAAGAAATTAATAAAATGATTTCTTCATCTTCTAAAACAGAGGAAGCCTCCCTTAATCCCTCTAAAGGAGGTAAGTGCTCAACTGAACGTTTTAAAAAAACAAAAAATAATTTTAATAAAAAAAGTGCCTCTTTTCGAAAATCATCACCAAAAAATAAAAAGAGAAATTCTAGTTTTTCATCAAAAAAGAAACGAAGATTTTAACCAAAATCTTTAAGAATCTTTTAATTTTTCAAATCTTAAATAGTAGTATCTTTGCCAGCAATGAAATTCGATTTAAAAACAACCGACCCTAAAAGTAAAGCAAGAGCAGGCGTTATTACAACTGATCATGGAGAAATAGAAACACCAATTTTTATGCCTGTTGGCACAGTTGGTACTGTAAAAGGGGTGCATCAAACAGAGTTAA
The DNA here is from genome assembly GCF_058147125.1 of Polaribacter sp. 2405UD43-2. Taxonomy (NCBI): domain Bacteria; kingdom Pseudomonadati; phylum Bacteroidota; class Flavobacteriia; order Flavobacteriales; family Flavobacteriaceae; genus Polaribacter; species Polaribacter sp. 2405UD43-2. Next base: position 191,009 of record NZ_JBYVJX010000003.1, read on the forward strand.
AAAACGAGGTAAATCCTGATATTATTTTAGGAAATACTTATCACTTATATTTAAGACCTCAAACAGATATTTTAGAACAAGCAGGTGGTTTGCATAAGTTTATGAATTGGGATAGAAATATCTTAACAGATTCTGGCGGTTATCAAGTATATTCTCTTTCTGGACGCAGAAAAATTAAAGAAGAAGGTGTAAAGTTTAAGAGTCATATAGATGGTTCTATGCATTTTTTTACTCCAGAAAATGTAATGGAAATTCAACGTACAATTGGCGCAGATATTATTATGGCTTTTGATGAGTGTACACCTTATCCTTGCGATTATAACTACGCAAAACGTTCTATGCATATGACTCACAGGTGGTTAAACAGATGTATAAATCATCTAGAAAAACTGCCTTTTAAATATGGATATGAACAAACATTTTTTCCTATTGTTCAAGGAAGTACTTATAAAGATTTGCGTAAGCAATCTGCAGAATATATAGCCAATGCAGGTGCGCAAGGAAACGCAATTGGTGGTCTTTCTGTAGGTGAGCCAGCAGAAGAAATGTATGCAATGACAGAGGTTGTTACAGAAATTTTACCAGAAGACAAACCAAGATATTTAATGGGTGTAGGAACGCCAATTAATATTTTAGAAAATATTGCTTTAGGTATAGATATGTTTGATTGTGTAATGCCAACTAGAAATGCCAGAAACGGTATGTTATTTACTGCTCATGGAACCATCAACATTAAAAATAAAAAGTGGGAAAATGATTTTTCTCCTATTGATGAAATGGGAATTACTTATGTAGATACAGTGTATTCTAAAGCTTATTTGCGTCATCTATTTGCAGCAAAAGAAATGTTGGGCAAGCAAATAGCTTCTATTCATAATTTAGGGTTTTATGTTTGGTTAACTCGTGAAGCTAGAAAACATATTTTAGCAGGAGATTTTAGAGAATGGAAAGACAAAATGGTAAAACAAATGGACAAACGATTATAGTTATTAGTTGTTAATTTTTAGTTACAGCCACAAACCAAAAATCAAACCCAAGAAAAATAATTTTGAAAATAATAGATTGGTACATATTAAAACGATATTTGGTAACTTTTGTGTTTACCTTATTAATTTTAATTCCTATTGCAATAGCTATAGATGTTTCTGAAAAAATTGATAATTTTTTAGAGCATCCTAACCTTGGTTTTTATCAAGTTGTAAATGAATATTATGTAAATTTTATTATTTATTACACCAATACTTTTATGCCTTTGGCGTTATTTATTGCTGTAATTTTGTTTACTTCCAAACTTTCTAACAACACAGAAATTATTGCCATAACCAATGCAAAAGTTTCTTTTACTCGCTTTTTGTATCCTTATTTTATAGGAGCCACTTTAGTTACTATTATTTCTTTGGCGATGAATCATTTTGTGGTGCCTAGTAGTAGTAAAATTCGCGAAAACTTTGAAAAAGAATTTATTAAAAATAATAGACAGAAACACGAATTAAAATATGTTTATGATTTTAGTTTACAATTAACAGATAGTACTTATATTTTTATTAAAAATTTTAATACAGAAACTAAATCAGGGTATGATTTTACTTCAGAAATTTATGATGGAATTAAATTAAAATCAAAATTAGTTTCTAATAGAATTACTTATAATGAAAAGGATTCTACTTTTACATTACTAAATTGGAAAAAAAGACTCCTTTATAAAAAAAGAGATCATATTTTTTCTGGAAATAAAATAGATACTGTTTTTAATTTTACTCCTAAAGACTTAATCTATAAATCGACTTTTGCTCAAGAAATGCCATCAGGAGAATTGCTTAAATTTATAAGTATATCTAAAAAAAGAGGAGTAAAAAACTTAAATGCATACTTGGTAGAATTTCATAAAAGAACAAGTTTGCCAATTGCATCTTATATATTAACAATTATAGCAGTTGCTTTAGCATTTAAGAAAAGAAGGGGAGGTACAGGAATAAATCTTGCAATTGGTGTTGGTATTATGTTTATGTATGTTTTTTTAATGAAAATTTCTGAAGTTTTAGGCGCAGTTGCAGGAGTTAATTCATTTCTGTACGTTTGGATGCCAAATATAGTTTTTGGTATTATTGCTGTTTACTTATATTTTAATGCTAGAAAATAAGTTTAAAAATTATTTATTACTCCATCTTATTGTTTTTATTTGGGGGTTTACTGCTATTTTAGGAGCGTTAATTTCTTTAGATGCAACTCCTTTAGTTTGGTATAGAATGTCTTTGGCAGTAGTTTTTATCTTATTGTTTTTTATGGTGAAAAAAAAATCACTTAAAGTAGATGCTAAAGGATTGCTAAAGTTTTTATTTACCGGAATTATAATTGCTTTACATTGGATTTTTTTCTTCAAGGCAATCAAAGTTTCAAACGTTTCAGTTGCTTTAGTAACAATGAGTACAGGCGCATTTTTTACATCATTAATAGAACCCATTTTTTTTAAAAGAAGCATAAAATCGATAGAAATTATATTAGGATTACTAGTTGTTGTGGGCTTATATATTATTTTCAAATTCGAAACTCAATACAAATTCGGAATTATTTATGCATTAATTGCATCGTTTTTAGGATCTCTTTTTGCAGTGTTAAATGGCTTGTTTGTTAAGAAATATGATGCCAGTACAATCTCATTATACCAATTATTATTTGGCGCACTTTTTATTACTTTTTATTTATTGTTAGTAAATGGTTTCTCTGCCTCATTATTTGTATTATCAAATTCAGATTGGTTATATTTAATACTTTTAAGCAGTGTTTGTACAGCGTATGCATTTATTGTATCTATAAAAGTGATGAAATACTTATCTCCATACACAGTTATGTTAACGGTTAATTTAGAGCCTATTTATGCAATTATTTTAGCTTTATTTATTTTTGGTGATAAAGAAAAAATGAATCCAACTTTTTATTTTGGTGCTTTTATTGTTTTGTTTGTGGTTTTATTAAACGGAATTATAAAAAATAGAGATACCATAAAAAAGAAAATATTAAATAAAACTGTTAGAAAAAAGTAAGTGTTTTTTGTTAAAAAAGTCAAATTTTATAGTATGTTTGTTATTACAAACAACTAAAATCAAAATAGTTACAAAATGGAATATTTAGATTTTGAAATGCCAATTAAAGAGCTTCTAGATCAATTAGATAAATGTCAAATTATTGGTAAAGAAAGTAATGTTGATGTAAGCGCAACGTGTAAAAAAATAGAAAAAAAACTAGAGAAAGCCAGAAAAGATATCTACAAAAACTTAACACCTTGGCAAAGAGTACAACTCTCAAGACATCCTAACAGACCTTACACATTAGATTATATTCAAGCAATTTGTGGCGACACTTTTATGGAATTGCATGGAGACAGAAATGTAAAAGACGACAAAGCTATGATTGGTGGTTTAGGTAAAATTGGCAATCAGTCTTATATGTTTATTGGTCAACAAAAAGGATACAATACCAAAACTCGCCAATACAGAAACTTTGGTATGGCAAATCCTGAAGGTTACAGAAAAGCATTGCGTTTAATGAAAATGGCAGAAAAATTTAGAATTCCTGTGGTTACATTATTAGATACGCCTGGTGCTTATCCTGGTTTAGAAGCAGAAGAACGTGGACAAGGAGAAGCCATTGCAAGAAATATTATAGAAATGACTCGTTTAAAAACGCCTATTATAACTGTAGTTATTGGTGAAGGAGCTTCTGGTGGAGCCTTAGGAATTGGTGTAGGTGATAGAGTTTATATGATGGAAAATACTTGGTACACCGTTATTTCTCCAGAATCTTGTTCTTCTATTTTATGGAGAAGTTGGGAGTTTAAAGAACAAGCTGCATCAGCATTAAAATTAACGGGTAATGATATGAAGAAATTAAAGTTAATAGATGGTATTATTAAAGAACCAGTTGGTGGCGCTCATTGCGATAGAGAAGGAGCTTTTAAAGCAGTACAAGAGCAAATAGTTGCTGCTTTTGAAGAATTAAAAGATTTTAATGATGTAGATTTAGTTGCCAACAGAATGGATAAATATGCAGATATGGGCGTTTATAAAGAGTAATTTTTTTCAGAATAGAACTAAAAAAGGGAAATCTTAAATTTGGATTTCCCTTTTATTTTACTCTTTTTTCTAATTAAATACCCAAAGAATTAAACAACTCTTTTAATCTAGGTTCAGAAGGTCTAGGCGCATTTGCATTTACAATTTTTCCTTCAGGATCAATTAAAATAAACCTAGGAATACCATTAATTTGATATGCTTGCTGAAAACTATAATCTTCTCCAGACCATAATTGTACGCCTGTCATTTGTTTTGCTTTTACAAAATCTCTCCATTTTTTTTCTGCAGCTTCCCAAGAGCCACCATTTCTTCTAGCTTCATCTGTAGAAATACTTACAAATTCTATATTTTTATGATGATATTCTTTTTCTAAAGCCTGCAAATAAGGAATTTGCTGAATACAAGGGCCACACCAAGTTGCCCAAACATCTATATAAACATATTTTCCTTTAAAAGAATCTAACGATTTTTTTCCGCCTTTATAATTTACATAATTTTCGAATTTAGGAGAAACTTTTCCTTTTCCCATAGATTTATTTTTGTCATACATCTGATGAAAATAATCTACAATTCTTTGGTTTTGCTGAGAAGCCATATTTATCAAAGAACTATCTAAATCGTTATAAGAATTTAAAATACTATCAAAACCTTTTTTTATGGAAGTTATTTTTTTCTTAAAAGCTTCTTCTTCTAAATCTAGGATTATAGCTGGGTTTCCTAAATTTTTATTTTTTTCTAAATGAGCAATAATAAATTTAGTATTAGAGGCGCCATTACCATCATAATTAAAACTCGTCATAAATTCTTCTGCATTTCCTGTAATAGAAATATTAAATCCATTTTTTAAATAGACAGGAGCTCTTTTTGTATTACTTGTTTGAAACGTGTAAATATTACCACCTGCTACTTTTAAAGTATCTTTAAAAGAACCATCAGTATTTATTGTTATCGTTTTTAAAACACCAGTTCTACCAACAATACTAATTATAGAATCTTTATTGTTTTCTAATTTACCAGAAAGCGTAACATAATCTTTAGGTTTTTTTGTACAAGAAACCACAATTAATAATAATAAAAGCGCTAAACTTAATTTCTTCATTTTATATGTTTAAAATATTTTTTGCAAATATAGTTTATATACTATTTAAAATTTGTTAAAAATGATTTGGATATGCAACTACGAATTTGCACTTTTGAAAACCAAAAATAAAAAGATGAATACCATACATTACATAGATGCACTTCCGTTAGATTTATCTCAAATTCAAGAGATAATTTCTTCGGATAAAAAGTTAGCTTTATCTGAAACTTCTATTCAGAGAATAGAAAAATGTAGAGCTTATTTAGATGCAAAAACGAAATCGATTTCGAAACCAATTTATGGTATTAATACAGGTTTTGGAGCCTTATATAACGTAAAAATTAACGATCAAAATTTACAAAAATTGCAAGAGAATTTGGTTATGAGTCACGCTTGTGGTACTGGTGATGAAGTTCCTTCCGAAATTGTAAAATTGATGATTTTATTCAAAATTAAAGCTTTAAGTTACGGACATTCTGGAGTACAATTAGCCACCGTAAAAAGATTGATCGATTTTTACAATAATGATATTATTCCTGTGGTGTACACCCAAGGTTCATTAGGCGCCTCAGGAGATTTATCACCATTAGCGCATCTATCTTTACCTTTAATTGGCTTGGGAGAAGTGTATTATAATGGAGAGAAAATATCATCAGAAAAATTATTAAAAACGTTTTCTTGGAATAAAATAAATTTACAATCTAAAGAAGGTTTAGCTTTGTTAAACGGAACGCAATTTATGGCTGCCTACGGAATTCATTGTTTATTAAAATCTCACAAATTATCTTATTTAGCAGATTTAATTGGCACCATTTCTTTAGAAGGTTTTGACGGCAGAATAGAACCTTTTAACGAGTTGATTCATTTTGCTAGACCTCATACTGGGCAAATAAAAACAGCACAAAGAATAAAAGATTTTTTACAAGAAAGTGAGTTAATTTCGCAAGAAAAACAACACGTTCAAGATCCATATTCTTTTAGGTGTATGCCGCAAGTACATGGAGCAAGTAAAGACACCATTAGGTTTGTAACTAAGACATTTTTAACAGAAATAAATTCGGTAACAGACAATCCTAATATTTTTGTTGATGAAGATGAAATTATTTCTGGAGGAAATTTTCATGGCCAACCATTAGCATTAGGACTAGATTTTTTAGCAATTGCGTTATCAGAATTAGGAAATATTTCTGAGCGTAGAATCTATCAATTAGTTTCTGGTCATAGACATTTACCTCCTTTTTTAGTGGCAAACCCAGGTTTAAATTCAGGTTTTATGATTCCGCAATATACAGCCGCGAGTATTGTAAGTCAGAATAAACAATATGCAACGCCTGCAAGTGTAGATTCGATAGAGTCTAGTAACGGACAAGAAGACCACGTTTCTATGGGCGCAAATGCCGCTACAAAATGTAAAAAAGTAGTAGATAATTTACAAAATATTTTAGCCATAGAATTATTTACAGCCTCACAAGCTTTAAGTTTTGGAAACGGAAAAAGTTCTCCGTTTTTAGAAAGTATTGTTGGTTTGTTGAGACAAGATGTTACAATTGTAGAAGAAGACAGAGTTTTACATAATGACATTGTAAAAAGCGCAGAATTTATTGCTTCTTTAGATATTGATTCTGAGGAGTTGTTTGAGTAGTTAGCTAAGGTTTTTTGTGAATGATTTCTTTGCGTTTTAAAATGCAATAACTTTCAGTTAAGCAATAAACTTTAAAAAAGAGCTAACCTTAAAGCTAGCTCTTTGTAGCCATTAAATATACAGAATGTTGTGGTTTGTATTATTATCGAGCATAAACTTTCCTAATAACTTTGTACTCATAATATTCATCTATTTCTTTCAAAATAAATTTTAAATTTTCAAAGTTGTTTAATTCAATAACTTTCACACCAATTTCTTCATAATTAAATTTTTTATTCTTTAAAATCTAATCATAGTTTACAAAATTCAAGTTTTTAAATTTGCATTTATTGATTTTGTTTCTATCTAGAATTTTAAATGTAATACAATCTAGCTTTTTTGTTTTTTCTTTATTTATGCTGTTAAATGAAATCAACTTATCTTTTATTGTATATTTATAATCTGTACTTTCTTGATTAAGTAAGAAATATTTATCTATCTTTTGAGAAAAACAAAAAAGAGAATTAAATATTATCAAAATCATTATAATTTTATTTACAGCATTCATCTTTTTGATTTTATTAAAATTGGATATCACTTTTCTTATCCTTTACTGTTCTTTTTTAATATAGTCTTTAGTTTGTGTTTTATTCAGATTGTTTAACTAATTTTATAATTCTACTGTTGCTTTTAAGTTTTATATAATCATTTTTATATTCAATTATTTTGTATTTTATAATTTGATTTTTTATCGCTTTTGGTAAAAAATTCCCATCTTGTAAAAATATTTGAATTTCATAATTTTGTTCTGTATTAATTAAAAATAAATAATTAAAATAGGATAATTTGGATACTTCTATTTTTCTACTTCCTTTTCTTTTTTTGAATTTTAAAACAGCTACTCCGTATTTATCTGAAATTATTCCTTTCTGTCCTTTCATACTAAATACAGAAACATTAGAAAGAGGTTTTTTACTTAAGTTAAATATTTTCATTTTTATTTTTATGGAATCTGAATTATTATGATAGACTTTATATCTATGAAAATTATTTTCTTTTAATTCTGTCAAATTATAATTTAAAATTAAACTGTCATTAATAATTGTGTACAGACCTTTGCCATACTCATCATCTCCTAAGCTTGCACCTGAATGATATTCAAATATTCCATTTTTATTAAAATCAAAGTAGTTGTAATGCTCTTGGTAGAGCATTAAACTACTATATCTTCCAATAATTTCTGTTTGGCAATAAAGATTAGTGGATAAATAGAAAAAGATTACTGTTGATAAAAGCTTAATTACATTTTGTTCCTTGAGCATCGTTATTTCCATTTTGTTCATTTAATATTATATCTGCTATTGCTTGTCTATTGCTTGCTTTGGAAACGTTGTACTGTATGGTTAGTAGCGTTTTAAAATGCTATAACTTTTAATTTAGAAACAAAAATAGCAGTTAAGAACTAAGCTTAATTTAGCTCTTAACTGTTATTTTTTTACATACTTTGTTGTGGTTTGTATATCATTCTATTTCGGTAATTGCAACTGTTTTAATAAAATATTTTTTTTCAATTATAAATAAAATATACTTATTTAAATATACAGCCAAATCATAATCTCTAACTTTTCCATTTCCATAATAGGCTCCAGATTTTTTTATTATTGTATTCATACAATATGTTTTTGTTGCTTTAAATTATATAAAGTGTCTGTAATAGATAGAGAAGTGAAGTTTTCTTTTTTATCATTGTTTTTAAAAACAAAAATATGTTCTTTCTCTTGGTAGTCAAATCCTTTTTTTTAATATTTACCATCTAACTTTATAAATAAAGTATCTTTTGCCTTTTGTGAAAAACAAATGAATGGAAGAAATAATATGATTAAAAATATATTTTTCATTATTTACAAAAGTTTTTAGTTAAGCCTGATAGGTTTGTATTTTATTAACTCAAAATTTGAAATGCTTTAACAGGTAAAATTTTATATTTTTTTCCTTTTTTAATAACTAAAAAAATATTTATGTTCTTGTTATTAAAACATTTAATAAACTTTTTTTTAGAGGTCAATTTTATATTTTTTAAATTATCTATCAAAACAATCGGTTTTTTGTCGTTTTTCTCGAATAGATACATTCCACTATAACATAAAGTGTATTTGTTTTTCCTATGTTCTGCGACATATTTGCAGTCAGAAACTTCACTATTATACAAAAGATAAATATTTTCTTTTTTATAATATTGCCATATTGCTATTACGGTAATAAAAATAATTATAAATATTCCTATTAAATATTTATATTTTTTAATCACAATTTGTATCATTATTTCTAGATATTAATTTAACTGCAAGCAAATCATCTTTTTGGTCTTTCGTTAATTCAAAAACTCCTTGTGAAGCTAAAATTTTATAGTCATTTAAACTTGAAAATATTGAACCATCATAATTTCTTAGAGCAGTAGCCATTCTATTAATAAATTGGTCTCTCATTATATCGTGGCTATAATTTCCTATACCCGTATCATTAATGTATTTTTTATACATTTCAGTGAAACTTGAATTAAAATCATTATAATGCTTCCCTAAAAAGGCATGAGTAATTTTATGAACTAATATAGCATTTCAATAGAAGATAATGTATTCATTAGATTTTCGTTTATTGAAATGCCATATTATTTATTTTAATTGTGTCTTTACCTTTATCTAGCTTTTTAATATAGTCTTTAGTTTGTATTTTATTCAGATTGTTTAACTAATTTTATAACCTCTCCTCTATCGTTCTTAAGCTTTATATAATCATCGGTTTGTTCAACTATTTTATATTTTATAATTTGATTTTTTATAGCTGTACCATAATTATCTAAATTTAGATATACATCAATCTCATAATTTTTATTTTTCCAAATAGAAAAATCATAACCAAAACCAATATTACTGATATTAAATTCTAGTTGTTGTTTTTCTTTCTTTAAATAAAATTCAACTATCCCGTCTTTATTAGACCTTTTTAATATTTTTTTTGAAAAAATAGATACAGTAGTATCATAAAGTGGTTTTTTATCTAAGTCATAGATATTTATTTTTACTTTAACTGAATCTTTGTTATTTAAATAGTGCTTAAACTTATGATAATCATTCGTCTTTAATTTTGTTAAATCATAATTTAAAATCAAGACATTTTTTCTTATTAGATAATGTCCTTTTCCAAAAGATGAAATCCCTAAATCACCACCTTTATTGTGATTAAATAATCCTGATTTATCAAAAGAGTAGTTCTCAAAAAAATATCCTGTACCATCAACAAAAGAATACTTTCCAATAATTTTTTTTTGAGCACATACATTAAAGAAGCACATCAAAAAAACTAATAATAAAAACCTAATTACATTTTGTTCCTTTTCCATCGTTATTTCCATTTTGTTTATTTAATATTATATCTGCTATTGCTTGTCTATGACTTGCGTTGGAAACGTTGTACTGTATGGTTAGTAGCGTTTTAAAATGCTATAACTTTCAGTAAGTAATAAACTTTATAAAAAAGAGCTAACCTTAAAGCTAGCTCTTTGTAGCTATTAACTATAAAGAATGTTGTGGTTTGTATTTTTTATTCCACCCTTAATCCTCTTGTTCCAGAATAATCCCAATCGACCTCATACTTTAGGATTTTATTTTTCTCATACTTTTCAATTACAAAAGTTTTAAAATAAGTATGTAGCTTATTCACAGGCATAGCCTTTATTGCTTTTTTTTTCCAATCTTTAATTTCTCGAATAGTTTTTTTATAAAATTCAAACTCTTTTTGAGTTAATTCATTCGCTTGAGAGAACTTTATTTTTTTAAAATACTTATAACTACAAGTATCTATTCTATGTTTTTTTTTAATAAATTGAAATCTTTGTCCTTGTATATAAAAGAATGTATGTGTTTTGTTAACTTTTTTTTGATTTTTTTTTGAATTAAATAAAAGATATTTAATTGGTTTCAAAAACTTATTATGATCAATAACAAAATAATCACTTTCTTTTTCTTGAGAGTGAGATAAGATACTAAATGCCATTAATAAAGTTAAAAATAAATTTCTCATAATTAATTACAATTTGAAGGTCCATTTAAGAAGTTTTGATTTATTAATGCTTCAATAACTTGTTTCTCATTAGAAGTTAAATTGTCCCAAGCTACAGTAGTTTGATTGTCTTCAAGTATACCTAATCCTACCCAAGCAACAGCTTCATAAGTTGAACGAGGAAGTCTATTGTTATCAAACTCCTGTATTGATTAGATTTTCGTTTATTGAAATGCCATATTATTTATTTTAATTGTGTCTTTACCTTTATCTAGCTTTTTAATATAGCCTTTAGTTTGTATTTTATTCAGATTGTTTAACTAATTTTATAATTCTACTGTTGCTTTTAAGTTTTATATAATCATTTTTATATTCAATTATTTTGTATTTTATAATTTGATTTTTTATCGCTTTTGGTAAAAAATTCCCATCTTGTAAAAATATTTGAATTTCATAATTTTGTTCTGTATTAATTAAAAATAAATAATTAAAATAGGATAATTTGGATACTTCTATTTTTCTACTTCCTTTTCTTTTTTTGAATTTTAAAACAGCTACTCCGTCTTTATCTGAAATTATTCCTTTCTGTCCTTTCATACTAAATACAGAAACATTAGAAAGAGGTTTTTTACTTAAGTTAAATATTTTCATTTTTATTTTTATGGAATCTGAATTATTATGATAGACTTTATATCTATGAAAATTATTTTCTTTTAATTCTGTCAAATTATAATTTAAAATTAAACTGTCATTAATAATTGTGTACAGACCTTTGCCATACTCATCATCTCCTAAGCTTGCACCTGAATGATATTCAAATATTCCATTTTTATTAAAATCAAAGTAGTTGTAATGCTCTTGGTAGGGCATTAAACTACTATATCTTCCAATAATTTCTGTTTGGCAATAAAGATTAGTGGATAAATAGAAAAAGATTACTGTTGATAAAAGCTTAATTACATTTTGTTCCTTGAGCATCGTTATTTCCATTTTGTTCATTTAATATTATATCTGCTATTGCTTGTCTATCGCTTGCTTTGGAAACGTTGTACTGTATGGTTAGTAGCGTTTTAAAATACTATAACTTTTAATTTAGAAACAAAAATAGCAGAAAAGAACTAAACTTTAATTTAGCTCTTAACTGCTATTTTTTATATACGTGGTTGTGGTTTGTATTTTTAATCCTCTGAAACCCATTCACAGCACCAATATACATCAAAATATTTTACAATTTTATCTTCTGAAATTTTTTCTACAATATTAATTTGTTTAAATAAATGATATTTTAAATCATTACCTTTTTGGTATTTCTCTTTTACATAGTCTATACTTTTAATATTTAACTTTTTTAAAGAGTTTATACTACAGGTGTCTCTTTTTTGTTCTTTAGGGTTGAAGAAAAGTTTTTCGTCGCAAATGTAAAAAATAATCTTATCCTTTTTATGTTCTTTTCGATATTTTTTAACCATAGTATAACCATCCAATTTACTATCATTATCATGAGAGTATTCAACTTCTATTTTACATTTTTTGTTATTACTATTATTAAAAAATAAATAGATTTCTTCTTTTTTTTCTTGACTATAAAAATTTAAAAAAATAAAATAAATAAAGAAAGAAATAATGTTTTTCATTAGTTACAATTTTGATTTTTATTAGCTTCTATATAATCAGAAATTACTTTTCTTATTCTGATTTTCTCATCATCAGAAACACCATCTTGCCATCCAATAATACTTTTTTTATCTAATCCTTCCCAAGCAATATCCATATAAAATTGGCGAGAGTGTTGGTTGTTGTCAAATACTTGCAAAATATCGGCAATAGTTTCTCTATAATGTGTTGCCATTTGTTGATGTTGCCAATTTTTGTGACGTCTATAATAATCGTACATTCCAGGAAAGTCCCCTTCCAAAGCATCTAAAACGTTTTGTCTAGTAACACCTGCTATATTTCCTCCATTGTCAAGTACAGATAATAATTTTCTAAACATTTCAGCATGAATTACTTCATGAGCAATAGTTTTCGCAATAAGTAAATTTGGTCTATAATTTACACCACTTGAAGTTTTATTATTATTTATAGCTATTGTAATTACATAATCTGGAGAACTACCTGCTCCATCGGGAGCTCTAGTTTCCCCTCTTTTACTTCCTAAATCTTCCATTATAAGAATTAAATGACTTATTGGAAAATCCCCATCAAACTTTTTAATAGCATTTTTAAAACCAGTGCTTAATTTTTCCAGTTTTTTATACACACAATCAGCTTTTTCTTTAAGCTCATTTATAATTTTTACGGGAGTTGTAGAGTTGTTTCCTCCTCCACCTCCTCCATTTCCACTACCTCCGCCACCATAATTAACAGGATTATTTCCTTCATTAGGTCCTTTAATTTCACAACCAACTAAATACAATGCTTCAAAATGGCCATTTTCATACCACCAGCCAAAATATACACAAACGATTTCATAACCAGTATTTTTAGCTAAAATTGTATTGTTTTTATTATGATTTGGAAGTTTTTTAAATTCTACAATTTCATTTTTAACATTCAGAATGTTTATATATCCTTTAAAACTATCATCTACTTTAAAATAATTAATTTTAGAGGAAATATTCTCTGAATTAAAAGTTTTATTATTCATATGAAAGTTTGCTAAATAGCTTTTAAATGTTCCCTTTTCATTATTTGAAGGAAAAAATAGTAGTCTACTGAAATCATTCCTATTTTTTGAGTGTGTTTTTGTGTCTTTTCTTTTTTTTGTTTTAAAAGCAACACTAAAACTACCTTGTAAAGAAATAGGTAATTCAACAGCATAGTTGCCTTGATTAAAAGTAACAAATGCTTTATCCCAATCTAAAGGTTTTGCATAGTTGAGTATTTTAAAATCATTTAGTTTTGGGTTTTCTTCGAACCATTTTTTAACAGAATTAATAATTTTAGAAGTTTCCTTTTGGCTTTTTTGTTCAATTATTAGTTCATCTTTTTCGCAATTCCAGAATAATACTGACATTCCAAAGAATAGAATTCCAGCCTTTAGAAAGTTAAATAATTTGTTTTTTTCTTTTTCATAAAGTTTAAATTTAAGATTAATATTCAATTTTTGTACATAAAGCTTTAGTTTTTGGTTCTCAATTCAACTCATAAGTAATTGAAATATAAACCACAATGCAAACACATTTAAGTAACGTTTTAATGTTTTATAAACGTAGTTAGCTAAGTTAGCTTTTTTCAGTTAAAAAATCAATAGGAAAAACACTTGTTTTTTAAACATAAAAAAATCCCAAACGAAAGTTTGGGATTTGTATTTAATCATTGCTCTCGGTTTCTGTTCGAGATTCTATTTTCTTTTCGCCTTTTTTTATTTTAATGGTAAGTTGGTTTGTTTTTTCATCCAAATCCATAGTAATGGTATCACCTTCAGTAAGTTTAGAATTTACAATTTCTTCAGCTAAAGCATCTTCAATATATTTTTGTATGGCTCTTTTTAATGGTCTTGCTCCGTATTTTTTATCAAAACCTTTGTCAGCTATATAATCTTTGGCTTTTTCGCTTAAATTTAAAGTGTAGCCTAAATCTGAGATTCTGTTTAGCAACTTGTCTAACTCAATATCTATAATAGAATGAATATCTTCTCTTTCTAGTGCATTAAATACAATTACATCATCTATTCTATTTAAAAATTCTGGGGCAAAAGATTTCTTTAAAGCGCCTTCTATAACTGATTTTGCGTGTGCATCTGCTTGTTCTTTTTTAGATGCTGTACCAAAACCAACACCGCCACCAAAGTCTTTTAATTGGCGCGCACCAATATTAGAAGTCATAATAATTATAGTGTTTCTAAAATCTATTTTACGCCCTAAACTATCAGTTATAAAACCATCATCTAAAATTTGTAACAACATATTAAACACATCTGGATGCGCTTTTTCAATTTCATCTAAAAGTACAACAGAATAAGGTTTTCTTCTTACTTTTTCGGTTAATTGTCCTCCTTCTTCATAACCCACATAACCTGGAGGTGCACCAATTAAACGAGAAATGGCAAACTTTTCCATATACTCGCTCATATCAATTCTAATTAAAGAATCTTCTGAGTCAAACAATTCGCGTGCTAAAACTTTAGCTAATTGCGTTTTACCAACACCAGTTTGTCCTAAGAAAATAAAAGAACCAATAGGTTTGTTAGGGTCTTTTAAACCAACTCTATTTCTTTGAATTGCTTTTACCACTTTAGTAACGGCTTCATTTTGCCCAATTACTTTTCCTTTAATTAGTTGAGGTAATTCGTGCAAACGATGACTTTCTGCTTCTGCAACTCTATTTACAGGAATTCCTGTCATCATAGAAACTACTTCTGCAACGTTATCTTCGGTAACAATTTCTCTGTTTAATTTAGAGTCTTCTTCCCATTGATTTTGAGCAGAATTTAGAGCTGCTTCCATATTTTTTTCGTCATCACGTAATTTTGCAGCTTCTTCGTATTTCTGTCCGTTAACAGCTTTTGTTTTACGTTCGCGAATAATTTCTAATTGCGATTCTAGTTCTAAAACCTGTTTAGGAACCACAATGTTTGTAATATGAATTCTAGAACCAGCTTCGTCTAAAGCATCAATAGCTTTGTCTGGTAAATACCTGTCAGTCATATATCTATTGGTTAATTTTACACAGGCTTCTATGGCATCATCTGTAAAATCTACATTGTGATGTTCTTCGTATTTTTCTTTAATATTGTGTAAAATTTGTATGGTTTCTTCAACAGTTGTTGGATCTACAATTACCTTTTGAAAACGGCGTTCTAAAGCACCATCTTTTTCGATGTTGGTTCTAAATTCATCCAACGTAGTTGCGCCAATACATTGTATTTCTCCTCTTGCCAAAGCAGGTTTTAACATATTAGAAGCGTCTAAAGAACCAGTTGCGCCACCTGCGCCAACAATGGTATGAATTTCATCTATAAATAAAATGATGTCATCATTTTTTTCTAATTCATTCATTAAGGCTTTCATACGTTCTTCAAACTGACCACGATATTTTGTGCCAGCAACCAAACTTGCTAAATCTAGAGAAACAATTCTTTTATCAAATAAAATTCTTGACACTTTTCTGTCAACAATTCTTAAAGCCAAACCTTCTGCAATGGCAGATTTACCAACTCCTGGTTCTCCAATTAACATTGGGTTGTTTTTCTTTCTACGGCTTAAAATTTGAGAAACTCGCTCAATTTCTTTTTGCCTACCCACTACAGGATCTAATTTGCCTTTTTCTGCTAAATCAGTTAAATCGCGACCAAAATTATCTAACACTGGAGTTTTCGATTTTTTTGCTGTTTTTCCTTTTTGAGGTTGATCAAAAGGATTCGCTTTTTCTGAAGCAAATTCATCATCAGAAGGTGTTTCTGCTATTGGATTAATTGGTAAATCAGCATCTAAATCATCTACGTGTAATTGTTTGTAGAGTGCTTTTGCTTCATCATAATTTATATGATATTTATGTATTAACTTTGTAGTTGGGTCGTTTTCATTTCTTAAAATACAAAGTAATAAATGTGCGGTATCTATAGCATCACTTTGATATAATTTAGCTTCTAAAAAAGTAGTTTTTAAAGCTTTTTCTGCTTGCCTTGTTAAACGTAAATTGGGCTTTTCTGTACTTACAGTAAAAGTAGGATTTGCAGGATTTAACTGCTCTAATTTTTTGCGTAACAAATCTAAGTCAATATCAAATGCGGTTAATATTTCTACAGCTTTTCCATCTCCTTTTCTTATCAAACCTAATAATAGATGTTCAGTTCCAATAAATTCGTGCCCTAAACGTAGCGCTTCTTCTTTACTAAAAGTGATTACATCTCTAACTCCTGGTGAAAAATTATCGTCCATATTTCTTTCTGTCTATAATTGATATGATGTAAATTTAGTCCTTTTTTTTGAAGATAATTACAAAAAAGATGCCATTCGCAAAAAATGGCTATTCAGACCATAAGACTAAGGTAGAAAACACTTGTAAATCAGACAAATAATTGAGTGACAAAAATTATTAAAAAATGTTGATAACTCTAGGTGATTCTAGTTCTTAAAATCTTTGTAAAAACAAGTAGAAATAGTATCTTGCCTTGTTTTAAAAAAATGAATAAATTTTAATCAAAATATATATATGGCAGACGGAGAAAAGTTGATTCCGATTAACATTGAAGAGCAGATGAAATCTGCATACATCGATTACTCGATGTCAGTAATTGTTTCAAGAGCATTACCAGATGTAAGAGATGGTTTAAAACCTGTACATAGAAGAGTTTTGTATGGTATGCACGAGTTAGGAATTAAAGCAACAGGTTCGTATAAAAAATCTGCAAGAATTGTTGGAGAGGTTTTAGGTAAGTATCATCCGCATGGAGATACTTCTGTATACGATTCTATGGTGCGTATGGCACAAGATTGGAGTGTGCGTTATATGATGGTAGATGGGCAAGGAAACTTTGGTTCTGTAGATGGAGACAGCCCAGCAGCAATGCGTTATACTGAGGTAAGAATGCAGAAAATATCAGAAGAAATGTTAGCTGATATTGAAAAAGATACTGTAGATCATCGTTTAAATTTTGATGATACTTTACAAGAGCCAACAGTGCTTCCAACTCGGATTCCTAATTTATTAGTAAATGGAGCTTCTGGTATTGCTGTAGGTATGGCTACAAATATGGCGCCTCATAACTTAACAGAAGTTATTAATGGTACAGTTGCATATATTGATAATAGAGAAATAGAGATTGATGAATTAATGCAACATATTTCTGCGCCAGATTTTCCTACAGGAGGAATTATTTATGGTTATGATGGCGTTAGAGATGCTTTTCATACGGGTCGTGGACGTATTGTAATGCGTGCTAAAGCCAATATTGAAGAAGTTAAGGGTCGTGAGTGTATCATTGTTACAGAAATTCCTTATCAGGTAAATAAAGCAGAAATGATTAAAAAAACTGCTGAATTGGTAAATGATAAAAAAATTGAAGGTATTTCAAACATTCGAGATGAATCTGATAGAAACGGAATGCGTATTGTATATATCTTAAAACGAGATGCAATTCCTAATATCATTTTAAATAAATTATTTAAATATACTCAGTTACAAACTTCTTTTAGTGTTAATAATATTGCTTTAGTTAACGGAAGACCAGAGCAATTAAATTTAAAACAGTTAATTCATTATTTTGTTGAGCACAGACACGAAGTAATTGTTAGAAGAACTGAATACGAACTAAAGAAAGCTGAAGCAAGAGCGCATATTTTAGAAGGATTAATTATTGCATCTGATAATATTGATGAAGTAATTGCTTTAATACGTGGTTCTAAAAATGCCGATGAAGCTCGCGAGAAATTAATTGAACGTTTTGAGCTAACCGAAATTCAAGCAAAAGCAATTGTAGAAATGCGTTTGCGTCAGTTAACTGGTTTAGAACAAGATAAATTACGTGCTGAATATGATGAGATTATGTTAACCATTGCTGACTTAAAAGATATTTTGGCAAACGAACCAAGACGTTATCAAATTATTAAAGATGAGTTGTTACATATTAAAGATAAATATGGAGATGAACGTAGATCTACCATAGAATATGCTGGTGGAGATATGCGTATTGAAGATATGATACCTGATACTAAAGTCGTGGTAACCATCTCTAATGCTGGGTATTTAAAACGTACAAATCTTGAAGAATATAAAGTTCAGAATAGAGGAGGTAGAGGTCAAAAAGGAGCCACTACCAGAAATGAAGATTTCTTAGAGCATTTATTTGTAGGTACAAATCATCAATATATGATGTTCTTTACCCAAAAAGGAAAAGTATTTTGGATGCGTGTTTATGAAATCCCTGAAGGTGGTAAAAACACCAAAGGTAGAGCAATGCAAAACCTTATCAATATAGAACAAGATGATAAAGTAAAAGCATTCTTAGTAACCCAAGATTTAAAAGACGAAGAATATATTAATAGCCATTATGTAATTATGGCTACCAAAAAAGGGCAAGTTAAAAAGACTTCTTTAGAACAGTATTCTAGACCAAGAACAAATGGAATAAATGCCATTACGATTAAAGAAGGAGATGAGTTGTTAGAAGCCAAATTAACAACAGGAGATAGCCAAGTAATGTTAGCTTTAGCATCAGGTAAAACCATTCGTTTCGAAGAAGCAAAAACTAGACCAATGGGTAGAACAGCTTCAGGTGTTAGAGGTATAACTTTACAGCATGAAAATGATGAGGTTATTGGTATGGTAGCTGTAAATGATATGGAGAGTAATATTTTGGTAGTTTCTGAAAAAGGATATGGAAAACGCTCTAATTTAGAAGATTACAGAATTACGAATAGAGGAGGTAAAGGTGTTAAAACTTTGAATATCTCTGAAAAAACAGGTAATTTAGTAGCTATTAAAAATGTTGATGATTCTAACGATTTAATGATTATTAATAAATCTGGATTAACTATTAGAATGGCTGTAGAAGATTTACGTGTTATGGGGCGTGCAACACAAGGCGTTCGCTTAATAAATATTAAAGATTCTGATAGTATTGCTGCAGTTGCTAAAGTGGTTCATGAAGAAGAATCTGAGAATGAATCAGAGAATGGCACGGAAATTGAAAACAATACAAATGAAAATCAAGAATAACAATAAATTAATATTAACTAAAATGAAAAAACAAATATTAGCGTTAGCTATTGGCTTTTTTACAGTGGCAACTTTTGCACAAAAAAAAGAGTTAAGAACTGCAGAGAAAGCTATAAAAAAAGGACAATTTGCAGCAGCACTTACTTCTATAAATTCTGTAGAGGATATGTTAAGTAATATGGATGCAAAATACAAATCAAAATATTATTTTTTAAAAGGACAAGCTTTAGCTGGTAAAAATAATTACGAAGGTGCAGCAGATGCTTTTAATAATCTTTTTGCTTTCGAAAAAGAAATAGACAAACAAAGATATTCTAAAGATGCTCAGCCAATGCTAAATGATTTGGTTAAAAAAGTTTCTGAATTAGCAATTAGTCTTTATAATAAAGATAAGAATTATAAAGAAGCTGCAAAGAACTTTTATTTAACTTATAAGTTAAGCCCAAAAGATACTTCTTTTTTATATAATGCTGCAGTTAGTGCTTCTTTAGTTAAAGATTATGACACTTCTTTAAAATATTATAAAAAATTAAAAGAAATTAACTATACAGGTATTTCTACTCAGTATTTTGCTGTAAATAAAAAAACAGGAGAAGTAGAAAATTTAGGTTCTAAATCTAATAGAGATACTATGGTTAAGTTTGGTCAGTATAATAATCCTACCCAAAAAACAACAGAGTCTAAGCAAGCAGATATTGTAAAAAATATTAGCTATGTTTTAATCAATCAAGGTAAAACAGAGGAAGCTATTGTTGCTATTAAAGAGGCAAGAAAAGCAAGCCCAAAAGATATAAACTTGTTATTGAATGAGGCTCAATTATACATTAAGTTAAAAAAAATGGATAAGTTTGGAGAATTAATGCAAGAAGCTGTAAAGATAGATCCTACAAACCCTTCTTTGTTTTTTAATTTAGGAGTTATCAATCAAAATCAAAAGAAAACTAAAGAAGCTATTGGGTATTATAAAAAAGCAGTTGAGTTAGATCCTAATTATGCTGATGCTTATTTAAATATGGCTATTGCTATTTTAAGTGGAGAAAAAGCTATTGTAGATGAAATGAATGAAAATTTATCTAACGAAAAAAAATACAATGAGTTAGAGAAAAAACAAAAAAACTTATACAAAGAAGCCTTACCTTATTTAGAAAAAGCAGACACTCTTAAAAGAAATATAGACACAGTTAGAACACTTCTTAATATCTATGATACTTTAGAAATGACAGATAAAGCTGATGAACTAAGACCTATTTATAAAGAAATGAGAAGTAAACAATAGTGTTTATTCTTTTCATAAAAAGAGGCTTTCTAAAAAGTAAGTTTAGATGTTATTTTGAGCGGAGTCGAAAAATCTAAAATATTGATTTTAAATAAAATAAGATTTCTCATTGCAATCGAAATGACAAGTTTTAATACTTTTTAGACAGCTTTTTTTTATATTATTTTTTTAATGATTCTTAGCTTATGTGTATGTTTTTGTAAATCGGCATTAAAAATACCACTATGATCAAGAGTGTCAATTCTTACTTTTCCGTAAGCGTGAATAATATGATAATCGTTTAAGATAATCCCTACGTGAATAATATTGCCTTCATCATCATCAAAAAAAGCTAAATCACCAGCTTCACTTTCTTCTATAAAACTTAAAACTTCTCCTTGTGTTGCTTGCTGATTAGCATCTCTAAATAGTTGATAACCACAAAGTTTATAAACCATTTGCGTAAAACCAGAGCAATCTATTCCAAAAGGAGTTTTTCCTCCCCATAAATATGGAGCGTTTAAGTAAGTATAAGCAATTTTTAAAATTTCACTTTTAGATTTTTTTTCTGAAAAAATATTCCCTTCATAAAAAAAGGAATGCTTATTTATTTGAAGTTTATTGTTGTTAAAGAGTGGTAGATTAACTCCAAAAGGAATTGTAGTTAACTCATTTTTATCATCAGTAATAAAATTTATTATTTCAGCGGAATATTTGGGGGTGTTTTCTGATAGTTTTCTAAAGTAGTCTTCTGTTATTTTTTCGAATTGTTTATTATCAATAAAGCCTTCGTAATCATCAAAAGTCAATTTAATTTTACTCCATTCTTTATCTTCTTCTATAATTTTAAAAGTTTCTCCAAATAGAACTTGATTCACCATTTCTGATGAGTTTTTTGGTTCAGCTCTTAAAGGAACACTACTTAAATTACAAATTCCGTATGCCAAGTTATCAGTTTTGAGTTGTAAGTTTTATATAAAAAGTTACGAAATATTTTCTATAATTATTGCACTAGCACCACCACCACCATTGCAGATTGCAGCAGCTCCAATTTTTGCATTATTTTGTTTAAGAATAGAAGTTAAAGCAATTACAATTCTTGCACCAGAAACTCCCAAAGGATGTCCTAAAGAAACAGCACCACCATTTACATTTACCTTATCATCTGAAATTTCTAAAATCTTCATATTAGCCAAACCAACAATAGAAAAAGCTTCATTCAATTCAAAAAAATCTACATCATTTATAGAAATATTTGCTTTAGCTAAAGCTTTTGGTAAAGCTTTAGCTGGTGCAGTTGTAAACCATTCTGGTTCATGAGCGGCATCTGCATAACTCTTAATTTTTGCTAAAGGAGTTAGATTTAATTCTTTTGCTTTATCAGCAGACATTAAAACCAAAGCTGCACCACCATCGTTAATTGTAGATGCATTTGCTGCAGTAACAGTTCCTTCTTTTGTAAAAGCTGCTCTTAGCGCAGGAATTTTCTCCATTTTTACATTCTTATATTCTTCATCTTCAGCAAAAAGGATGGGTTCTCCACGTCTTTGAGGAATTTCTACAGGAACAATTTCGGCATCATATTTACCTTCGCTCCAAGCTTTTGCAGAACGTTTGTAAGATTGTATCGCAAAATTATCTTGATCTTCTCTAGAAAAATTATATTCTGTAGCGCAAGCATCTGCGCAAACTCCCATAGCAACTTTGTCATAAGCATCCACTAAACCATCTTTTTGCATACCATCTTCCATCGTTATTGGTCCAAATTTTGAGCCTTTTCTTGCGTGTTGATAATGTGGAATAGAACTCATGTTTTCCATACCACCAGCAACTACAACATCAGCATCACCTAAAGCAATTGTTTGAGCAGCAAGCATAATAGATTTCATTCCAGAAGCACAAACTTTATTAATTGTAGTACAAGGAACTGTGTTAGGAATGCCAGCATAAATAGCAGCTTGTCTTGCAGGAGCTTGACCTAAACCTGCAGAAACAACATTGCCCATAAAAACTTCTTGTACCATTTCTGGCGATACGTTAATTTTTTCTAAAGCTCCTTTAATGGCAATAGCCCCTAATTTTGTAGCAGGTACAGAAGATAGACTTCCTAAAAAACTCCCAATTGGAGTTCTTGCAACAGAAACAATTACTACTTCTTTCATAATTTATAATATTTTTTTAATATGATTTGTATTGCTAAAATAACCAAATTTAATCAATTGAAGATTTATTATGGTTGATGAATTTTTGACCTTAACTTTTTTATGGTAAGTTTGTAAAACAAGAAAAAAATATGAGCAATTTAGTGAATAAGTTATATCAGAACAATACAATTATATACAAGGGCATCTTGTTTTTAATTACAACAGTTGCAATTGTTTATTTGTTTCCTAAAGGCGGGCAGTTTAAATACGATTTTAATAATGGGCAACTTTGGAAATATGATAATCTAAATGCTCCTTTTGATTTTGCAATTCAAAAAACAGAAGAAGAAATAAATATCGAAAAAAAGAAAATTGAAGTAAATGCAAAACAGTATTTTATATACAATGCTCAGGTTGTTTCTGATGTAAAATCTAACTTTAAAAGAAGAATAGCTACTTTATCGGTGTCAGATTCTTTAACTATTGATGAAATTAATTCATTAAAAACTATTGGAAACAATGTAATAAATAAGGTTTACGATGTTGGTTTTTTAGAAGTGATTAGCCAAGGTAGAGTAACCAATCAAAATGAAATTGTTGTCATAAAAAAAGGAAATGAGGTAGAAGATGTTTTATATAAAGAACTTTTTTATTCTAAAGAGGTTTTAAGTTTAATAAAAAAAAGTTTAGGAAAAGAACCTTATTCTTATAGCAAAAAAATATTGTTAAATATATTAACCGAAATTATGAAACCCAATGTTTCTTATGATGAAGCATTTACAGAAAAAGTAATTGAAAACGAAATTAAAAACATTTCATACACAAAAGGTAAAATATCTAAAGACGAGCTAATTATATTAAAAGGAGAAATTGTTGAAGGTAAAAAATTAGCCATTTTAAATTCACTAAAAAGTGAGTCAGAATCTAAAGTTTGGACAGACTCTAACTACAATTGGATTATTTTCGGATATACAATTTTAGTCTCTTTAGCTTTGTTGATGTTACTCTTGTTTCTTAAAAAATATAGAGTAGAAATTTTTGATAATAACAACAAAGTAACCTTTATTTTCTTTAATGTTTTTTCAATGATATTTATTCAGACATTGGTTATAAAATACAATTCTGATTACTTATATGTTGTTCCTTTGAGTGTCCTTCCAATCATACTAAAAGCCTTTTTTGATGCACGTTTAGGCTTATTTACTCACGTATTAACAGTATTACTTTTAGGATATATTGTTCCAGATAGTTTCGAGTTTATCTACCTGCATATAATTGCCGGAATTGTAACCATACTAACAGTTTCAGAGCTTTATAAAAGAGCAAATTTGTTTATTTCTGTTGCACAGATTACACTAATTTATATGTTAACATACTTTGCCTTTTCTATTATAAAAGAAGGAAATGCATCGCAAATAAATTGGACATATTTTATGCTTTTTGCAGCAAACGGATTGTTATCATTTTTATCATTAATTCTAATTTATATGTACGAAAAAATATTTGGATTAGTTTCTGATGTTACACTGCTAGAATTATCAAACACAAACACAAAACTACTAAGAGAATTAAATGAAAAAGCCCCAGGAACATTTCAACATTCGATGCAAGTAGCAAATTTAGCAGAAGCTGCAGCAAACGAAATAGGAGCAAATTCTATGTTGGTCAGAACAGGTGCTTTGTATCATGATATTGGTAAAATGATAAATCCACAATACTTTATTGAAAATCAATCAACAGGGGTAAATCCTCACAACGATTTATCACCAAGAGATAGTTCAAAAATTATTATAGATCACGTAATAAAAGGAGTAGAGTTGGCCAAAAAGAACAAGTTGCCAGATAGAATTATCGATTTTATTAGAACGCATCATGGAACAAGCTCTACCTATTATTTTTATAAAAAAGAGCAAGAATTAAATCCTGATGCAGAGGTTGATATTAAAAAATTTACCTATCCAGGACCCATTCCGTTTTCTAAAGAAACAGCTATTTTAATGATGAGTGATGCCTCAGAAGCAGCATCAAAAAGTTTAAAAACTCCCACAGCACAATCTATAAATAATTTAATTGATAAAATTGTTGATAAACAAATGTTAGACAATCAGTTTTTAAATTCAGATATAACTTTTAGAGAAATAGAAGTAATTAAAAAAGTGATCAAAAAAAAATTGATGAATATATATCACTTAAGAGTAGAATATCCAGAATAGAAAAAATAAGTGTAAAAAAGTTAAAAAACATCTTGCGAAATTGTTTTTCTAATCTTACATTTGCACTCGCAATTTTTGTTTCAAGCTTCGGTTTGAAGTCGAAAGGAGAGGTGGCAGAGTGGTAATGCAGCAGATTGCTAATCTGTCGACCTTTTTGGTCGCCAGGGTTCGAGTCCCTGTCTCTCCGCAAAGAAAATTGCATTCGGGGTGTAGCGTAGCCCGGTTATCGCGCCTCGTTTGGGACGAGGAGGTCGCAGGTTCGAATCCTGCCACCCCGACAAAGTTGTCGGTAGCAACATAAAAACTACGGGCTCTTAGCTCAGCTGGATAGAGCACCTCCCTTCTAAGGAGGCGGTCAAAGGTTCGAATCCTTTAGGGCTCACTTAAAGCTTCACAGAAATGTGAGGCTTTTTTGTTTTTTATAGGGTTTGTAAGTGTTTTCAACACTATTGCAAATTTACAAGCTTAATTTTATTGTACCTGAATCTTCAATATATGCATAAAATTAGGCACACCCTTTTTAGGAAAAGGCACACCCCTTAAAACAATTAAAAAATCATGAATTTACATAAAATAAGAATTTTGTTTTTACTCAATAGGGTGAAAATAAATAAAGCTGGAAAATGTCCTATAAAATGTAGAATTACTTATTTAGGGAAAAGAAAAATCTTCTCAACTGGAATATATATTAAGCCAGATAATTGGAATGGTAAAAATAAAACCATAAATAAATTAGAGACAAATTCAGACATTCTAAATACACAATTAAGCCTTATTAATCAAAAAATTAATGAGGCTTTTTTAATGCTTCAAGTTTTACCTAATAGCTTTGATTTAGATGATATTTATAGAAAATATAGGGGGGAAGACATAAAAACAGAAATCTCTATTCTTGGTGCTTATGATTTACATAATGACAAAACTAAAAAACTTATTGGAGTTGATTTCAATGAGCTTTCTTGGAGCAGATATGTAGAAAGTAGAAGGAAGGTTGCAGAATTTATAAAGGTTAAGTACAACAGGTCTGATATGAAGTTAAAGCAGTTAGATTTAAAGTTTATAAAAGACTTAGAGTTTTATTGGAAAACTGAAATAAAACTAAAACAGGCAACTATTTATAGAAGTATGCAGAGGTTCAAAAAAATAATTCAGTTTGCCATAGATGAGAATTATTTACAAACTAATCCATTTAACTTGTATAAGAACAAGAAGTACAAAGGCACTATAGTATATTTAACAGAGTTAGAGTTGAATAATCTAATGGAATATAAATTTTCTCAGAAGAGATTAGAGCAGGTTAGAGACATGTTTGTTTTCTGTTGTTACACGGGTTTAGCTTTCACAGAAATGATAAGTTTGAGAACGCATCACATTAGTGAAGGTTTTGATGGGAACTTATGGATTAATATGGTTAGGCAAAAAACAGAAAGACCTATAGCAATTCCATTATTACCTCAAGCCAAAATAATAATTAGTAAATTCTCCGAAATTGAATCTGATAAAGTGTTACCTACTATTTCAAACCAAAGATTTAACTCCTATATAAAGGAGATTGGTGTGTTGGTTGGCATTCATAAAAAAATGTCTCATCATCTTGCCAGAAGAACTTTTGCAACTACTATTTTATTATATAATGATATCCCAATGGAAATAGTTTCTGAGTTGTTAGGGCATTCTAAAATGAGTGTAACACAAGATAGTTATGCAAAAGTAGTTCAGCATAAAGTGAGTAATCAAATGAATTTATTGAGTAAAAAATTAAAGAAAAAATGATAATTAATAGCTGTGTTGTAATACATTTATAGCACAGTTATATATTATGGAAAAAAAACTTGTAACACCATATGATTATCCAATACAATTTAAAGAACTAAATCATAGTGATTTTGAAGGATATAATTTTATTAATGAAAATAAAACGATTATTACTCCTGATGAAAATGGCTACATATCTGCGGAATTAAACGAAATAATTGACTTAACAGAAAAAGATACAACAGTAATAAATGCAAGTGTTGGGCAAGGAAAAACTACTGCTATAATTGATTTTATAAAATGGTATTATCAAGAAAATGCAAAAGGGAATAAACACAAAGTAATAATAGTTACTCCATTTAAAACTTTAAACAAGGAATATATATCAAAAATTGAGAAAGAAAGTGGTCTTGATGATATTTGTTTTGATTATCAAGAATTGGAAGAAGAGGGAGTATCCAGAAAGTATTACAATGATTTTTACACAAAACCTATTCAGTTAATCTCGATTATGAGTATTATGGGTGATGGTGGAACTAAGGCTTTTAGTCAAAGTGATATTAAAAGGGAATATTATGAATTTTTGATACAAAATTGTGCAATAAATAATGAAAAGGTAATTTTAATTTTTGATGAAATACATGAATCTTTAAAATGCTTTACACCGAAACTATTGCCTAATTTATTCAAATGGAAATTTGTTACCCAGAAGATAATTGTATCAAGCGCAACTTTTAATGAAGCATCTAAAGTGGCAATAAAATATTTAGCTTCTTTAACAGATAAAAATCTAAGAATAATTGAAAGTAAGCGGATACAATATCCAGAAAGATTGAGTGAATTGCATTTATGTTTTTACAACAACTATCAATACAAAAAAGATGATCAATATTTATATGATTTAATCAAAGATGAATCTAAAACAGCTTCAATTGTCAACATACTTTGCTTTTCAAAAACTATATCTAAATCTATCTATGAATCAAATATTAAGGATGTTTTATTAGCACAATTTGGTTCCGTTAACTTATGTATTGGAGGCAGAAATGAATATTTTGACCCTGAAAGTTGTAATATCGGAACTAGATTTAAAACAGGAATTAGTATAGAAAAAAGTAATAGTGCTTATTTTGTTATACTTCCATTAAAATTTGCTTATTCCGATTCTAATAATTCTCAATCTGGTATTTTTACTGATAGAATTAATTCTTTAGTTCAAGCACTTGCTAGACCAAGAAATAACTCAAGAATATATGTTATAGTTCCATCTCCAGACAATATAATATTAACACCTGGAGCAAATAAATCATATATTAATGATTTATCATTAGGCTATTTGAAGTTTGATGAAGAACAAAATCAATCTCAATATTTACCTTTAAATGAGCAGGATAGAATTTTAAAAAATCATTATAATAAAAATAAAAATCCCATATCTGAAGAAATTGAAGATATGAATCATCTTGAAGAAAACATAAAAGCAGAATATCCAAAATTTGAGTCTTTTAAAATTTCAGAAGGCGAAAGATATTTATATTCATATCAAGATAGTTATGGTAAAAATTTGTCAAACTATATTTACTGGGCAGCTTGGAATAATCAGTTTGTAAATTGTAAGTTAGAAAGTATTATAAAAGTTTCTTCTTACTATTTTACCGAAGGAAATATACAGTATGAGTTAGATACTTATTTTGCTAAATCTTTTTACAATGATGAATTCTATACTCTAAACTCAGATAAAACTTGTTATAATCAAATTAGAAATACTTTGTTTTCTAACAATTTATATTACAAGAAGGAAAGTGAAGGAGAATTTAAATTAATAGGTTCTTACAGGAACTATAATTTTGAGCAACAACTTATAACTTATATTCAAAGGAAGAAAATAGATTTCAATTTTGAGTTTAGAAAATTAATCTACCCACCTGAGGGCGATTTTTTTTACAAAGATGATAATAGTAAAATAAAAACAAAAAAGCCTTTAGATTCTAGTATAAAGAAAGATACTTATTTTAGAATATCTATTGCTCATTCTCTAAATATTAATGAAGATATTAAGTTCTTGACAGAGAAAGAAAGGGAAATTATAAGTTCTTACAGCAAAATTTTTAGTTTTAAAAATATTCTACTAAACGAATACTCAATAGATGATGGTAAAGGGAATCGATTATTTAAAATTGATTCTAAATTTTATTTTTCTAATAACCACCTTATTGATCTATTAGCAGTTTTTATTAGCCTTAATGCTAATGATTATGTCTTAAAAGCGTTTAATATGAGAAACATGAAAAGTAATAAAACTATATTTAAACTATTGAGAACATTATTTTTTAAAATTAAACAAACAACCAAAACTATAGATAATGAGAAGAGTAAATATCTTTTGGTTACAGATGTGGTAGTTCTGCCAGAACCAAGTATGTTTGTTAACCTAATCTATGACATTCAAGATTCTTGGCGTAATCAATCTGGAGATGGTTTTATTGAATCTCAAGATGGTTTTGTTGAATATTAATCTATAAGTATTATTTCTAAAAAAGCATAAATATCTCAAATTTACTCGCAAACTATATATGACTCAGCAGTAGAATTTGGATAAAATTAATAAAAACAGCTAAAAAATTAGTTGTTTTTTAACAACTAACACAACCATTATAAAAGGTTAATCTCAATTAGAGGTTAACCCTTTTTCATTTCTAAAATTAAACAATTCACTTAAATATTAACCTTTAAACATTTAAATTATGCAATTAAAAAAAAGTAAAAGACAAAATGTAAAATTAAGACTTGGAATCTCTGGAGCATCAGGATTTGGTAAAACTCATTCAGCTTTATTATTAGCCTTTGGAATGACACAAGATTGGTCTAAAATAGCTGTGATAGATACAGAAAACAGTAGCGCATCATTATACAGTAATCTTGGGAATTTTAATGTCTTAGACCTAAAAGCTCCTTATAGTCCAGATAGATATATTCAAGCTATAGAAGTTTGTGAAAAAGCGAATATTGAAGTTTTAGTAATTGACAGTATAACCCATGAATGGAGTGGAACTGGAGGTTGTTTAGATATTCAAGCTAAATTAGGTGGTAGGTTTCAAGACTGGGCTAAAGTGACACCTCTTCATCAAAAATTTATTGATAAAATTCTTCAATCTTCCTGTCATATAATAACAACTACAAGAAGAAAAGTAGATTACTCTTTAGATTTAGTTGGTAATAGAACCCAAGTTGTTAAACATGGTACTAAAGAAATTACTAGGGATGGTTATGAATATGAGTTGACGGTAAATTTTGAGTTAGTAAATGACCAACATTTAGCCAAAGCTTCAAAAGATAGAACTGGTTTGTTTATGAATAAACCTGAATTTATTATTACATCTAAAACTGGTGAAAGATTATTAAAATGGTGTACTACAGAACCTATAACTGTCAAAGAAATTTTAGATAAGATAAATAGCTCATTATCTATATCAGAATTGACAAAGTTGTATAACGAAAACCCAAGTTTTCAAAAACCTTTAGAGCCACAATTTAGAAGTAAAAAAGAACAATTAGAAAATTTAGTTAAACCTCAAAATTATAGTAGCAATGGAGTTAGTAGAAGTTAATACACAGAACAAGATACCTAGAGTAATTAAATCTCTAAATAATAGTGATGTAGATTTAAACCTACAGGTACAATTAGAAGATAAAGGATATAAACAGAATCCTTTTATAGAGGCTAACACTAAAAATGTTAGCCTTTCTACTTTAAAGAATGATTGTATTATTCCAGTATTTTCAAAAGACAATGAAAAGACTTTAGCGCATCAAGAGTTTATAGAAATAGCACAGAATTGTGTAAATAAAGTCTTTTCCCACCATACTATAGATTTACCAGAGGTTAGGGTTTCACATCAAATTAAAGGCAGAACTTCTGGAGCAATTTATAAGCCAGTTAAAGAACTCTTAGACCATGAAAAAACTCAATATTTTGAGAGAATGGCTTTCATTATTAGAATACCTTCTATTACAGAAAATATTAATGGAAATCAAGTTGCTTTAACAGTTGGAGGTGTAAGAGCCTATAATCAAGAAAATCTTTATAATAGAAAATCCTTTGAGAAATTTAAGTTTTTTATAGGTTTTCAAAATATGGTTTGTTGTAATTTATGTGTTTCTACAGATGGCTATCAAGATGAAATGAGAGTTGGTAATTACCAAGAATTACAGTCTAAAATATTAGAGTTGATTCAAGGTTATAATGCTCAAAATCATTTACAAGAAATGAAAAGTTTATCTGAGCAAAACTTATCTGAAAAACAATTTGCTCAACTTATTGGAAGAACCAAATTATATAATTATTTACCTAAGCAAGAGAAATCTCTAATTCCAGAATTATTATTTAATGATGGACAAATTTCTACAGTTGCTAAAGACTATTATTTAGATGATAGCTTTTGTAGAAACGATAATGGAGATATTAACTTATGGAATGTTTACAATCTTTTTACAGGTGCTAATAAGAGTTCTTATATAGACTCTTTTCTATCAAGAAATGTGAATGCTTTTGATTTTACAAAAGGTTTGTCAAATGCCATCAATGGAGATTCTAACTACCATTGGTTTTTGAGTTGAGTGTTGCCTAACCTCTTTTAGTAGAGGTTAGGTTTTTAAAATCTTAGTTGTTCTCTTATTAAATTTGATTATATGAGAAAATTATTTACTGAAAATTCTTTCATACCATTTTAATTTACTGAGTCTAACAATTTCAGCTCTCAACTTATTATTGTCTTTAGATATGGAATCAATTGCATTCTTATTAAATTCTTTTTCTTTAGTTAAAAGATTTTTTAACTCTTTATTTCTACTACTTATTTGTCTAATTTCTGATTTTTTTAATTTAATTTTATTTTCAAAACCTTTTACAATTTCTTTATTTATATTTTCTTTTTCAATTATTGATTTTTTAAGGTCTAATAATTCAAGGTTAGAACTATCAATTTTTTGTTCTAAATTTCTAACTGATTTATTATTTTTTTCGATTATATCAACTTGACTATTTATTAAATCATCTCTTTTTTTTAGTTCTTTGGTCTGAGTTATTAATTTATCATTTAATTTAATAAACTCTTTTTTGTAGTGGAACATTTTTCTTCCATTATTCACAATAAATTTTTCAAAAATATCTGTTTCTATATCATTTCTAAACTTTATTGCTTTTTTAAAATGAATAAAAGCACTAGAAATTTTTCCATTATAAAAATATTCTCTTGCTTTTTTATAATTAAAATCTGCTTTACCAGTGCTTAATTCTTCAGCTATTAAAGTGCTTGGTGTTTCATTTTTAGCAAATTCTAATACTCTTAAATCTGTTTTGATTGCTCCCTGATGTATTTTAGTATTTAATACCAAGCCATTTAAAGAAGTACATCTACTCAATGCAACATAAACTTGACCTGAAGCAAATGCGCTACTCAAATCTGCAATTACTTTTTCAAAAGTTAATCCTTGACTTTTATGAACTGTTATTGCCCATGCTAATTTTATGGGGTATTGCTCAAAAGTTCCAATGACTTCTTCTTCTATTCTTTTTTCTTTCTTGTTATATGTGTATTTTATATTTTCCCACTCAGCTCTTTCAACTATAACTTCTTGTCCATCATCAAATGCTACTATAATCTTATCATCTTCTAAAAATTTAATTTTACCAATTTTACCATTAAAAAACCTTTTAGTTTCTCCTGAATCATTTTTTATAAACATTATTTGTGAACCAACCTTTAATTTCAATAATTCATCAGTTGGCATTATATTTTCGGGGAAAACTTTATTAACATTAGCTTGAAATGTATAAATCTCTGTATTTAGTTCATTTAGTTTAGTTAGGTTGGTTTGTTTTACTTTTTCATTATGAGTTGCTAAAATTATATAATCTTCATCATTTGAAGAAAATTCAGGATTATATTTTTTATTTAAAATTTCAAAATCATTTTGATTGACTTTGTTTACTCTTACTCTGTTTAATAATCCAATAAACTCTTGTTCATTTTGTC
This sequence comes from Polaribacter sp. 2405UD43-2, assembly GCF_058147125.1. NCBI lineage: Bacteria > Pseudomonadati > Bacteroidota > Flavobacteriia > Flavobacteriales > Flavobacteriaceae > Polaribacter > Polaribacter sp. 2405UD43-2. The sequence continues at coordinate 223,903 of NZ_JBYVJX010000003.1, forward strand.
TATAAATCTTTTTTAACTCAATGAATAAAGGTTTGTTTTGTTCAATTACTTTAGAGCTAAAAAAAAATGGTGTTTTGTAAAACTGTGCAAGTATATTCCATTCATTACTTTTGGTAATTGGTGGTAATTGAAATGTATCTCCAATTAACATTACTTGAACCCCTCCAAAAGGTAAGTGTGCTTTTTTTCGAAATACCCTTAGAATTTGATCTATAATGTCTAAAACATCACATCTTACCATTGAAATTTCATCAATGATTAATAGTTCTAAACCATCAATTATTTTTTTCTTTTCATCTTGATATTTAAATGTAGTATAAATAGTTTCCTTATTCTCTGTATTGTAGGAACTTCTCCTTAAACGTAAATCATTTGGCAAAAAAGGACCAAAAGGAATTTGAAAAAAAGAATTAATAGTAACACCACCAGCATTAATTGCAGCTACTCCTGTTGGTGCTAAAATAACTGTGTTTTTGTCTGTTATGGTCTTAATATATTTTAAAAAAGTAGTCTTACCTGTACCAGCTTTACCAGTTAAATATATTAACTTATCTGTTTGTTGAACAAATTCTACTGCATTATTAAAATCAATATTATCAATGTCAAGTTTAAAATTCTCATCCTTTCTCATTTATAATATTTTATCTACAGGTTTAGTGCTTTTTTTAAGATACCAAGTAGGCTCATCTCCTTTAATTACATCATAATCAATGCCAAGAGCAGTAAAGTGTTTGTGAGCTACCTTTACCTTGTTTATTTCATGAACAAATCTAAGTTTCTCAACATCTGCTGTACCTTTGGTTTCTCTTACTAATTGTATTTTTAAACCTTCTTTATTATCTCTTATAACTCCCCAATCTGGATTATAATTACCTATAATTTTAGGGAAGTCAATTTTATATTTTGAAGGGAACTTAAAAAAGAAATTAACATTATTATCTCCCTCTAATTTAGCAGTCACAAAATGGTCTTCTATTTCTGAATCTTTTTGAGATTTATTATACAAACCATGTTTCTCTGAATCTACAATTTCTGTTTGTACATAGTTTATTTTTTTAGGAAACAATTCTTCAACATCAAGCTGCATATTTTCTTTTGATGTTTCAAATTCAATGTTTTCTGCTACATGTATTGCAAGTGCATTTTTAGTTATCTCTATAAGTTTATTTGTAAAACCTTCAGGGTTTCTAAACAGTTTACCTTGCTCATTATGTGGCACTGCCTTTAAGATTTTAAAACAAGTGTCTTTTGTTAAGGAAGTTGCTTTTTCTAATTTATCAATAATATTGAATACAGGAAAGGTTTGTAAGCCAGTTTGTGAATCTTTGTGTTTTACATCTCTGTTATCACTAACAGTATGAGTCTCTGTTCTAAACTTTGATACTTTAAATCCATTTTTAAACTCTATATCTGGGTTAGATTTGTTAGGCTCAATAGAGTTTACTTTAAAACCTCTTAATTTTGGTTCTTTAAGTATTCTTTCTAAATCATCTCCTTCAGAAACTTCTAAACTTCCATCAAACAGATTACCACCTAAATTATTTTTATTACCCCTTGTATCTTCTTTTACTATACTAATAAGAGCTTTATTGTCTTCTATGAAAGATTTTATCTTAAAGGTAAAAGTTGTTATAACAAAATTACCTTTACTAATAACTACTTTTGGTTCTGGAAAAGTATTGTTTTTTTTATCTCTAAATTTTTCTTTTATTTCTTCTAAAAGCTTTTTACTGTCTACATTTATAGTGTATTCAGACTTCATAGTAAGTTTAGTCCAAAAGTCTTTAAATTCTGTACTTGTATAATATTTATCTTGCCTTTTAGCAGGTGTTCTTTTAGGTTTAGGTTTTGGAGGTGCATCACCTTCATTCTCTATATATTCTTGTTGTAAAGTATTTGCAAAAGATTCATAACTTTCATTGGCAACAACTGTTAAGATATTTACCTGGTCATCATGTATTCTCTCTCCTTTTTGGTTTACTGCTAATCTTAAACCTCTACCAATTTCTTGTCTTTTTTTAGTAACAGAAACTGTTTGATTTAGTGTACATATTTGAAAGACATTTGGATTATCCCAACCTTCTTTTAAGGCAGAATGTGCAAAAATGAAGCAAACATCATTGTCAAAAGAAAGTAGCTCTTCTTTCTTTTTCATTATCAGTTCAAACTGTTCTTTTTGTGCTTTTCTTTGGTCATTATTTGTAGCTTCATCAACATCTACAAATTGTGTTACTCCTTTTTTCTTATAGCTTGCAAAATAGGAAGCTTGAACTTCTTCTGGTGCTTTATCTTTAAATAAATCTAATTTATCTCTATTGATTCTAAACTCCTCATTAAATATTTTTTTAATGATGCCTTCTTTTTCTCCATCTCCAACAAAATTAACTACTTTATCTATAAAGAAAAGTGATACTACTTTAACACCTTGCTTTTGTACTCTTTTTTGGTGTGCAATGTGTTGAGCAATGGTTTCTTTTATTTGGTATCTAAAAATTTCAGGTCTTGAAATGCCATCACCACCAGACATAGTTAAAGTTGTACCATCTAGAAAAGTGACAAACTCTTCTTCTTTGGCAGAACCAATATTTTCTACAATTAATCCTTGATGTTCTTCTAAGTTGGTTTTAGTGAATAAATTTTGACCAGTTTTTAAAATGACTTCTTCTATTTTTTGAACCCCATTTTTTTCTGTGTAGGTTGCTAAAGTGGCTTTTGCTGTTTTTCCTTTACCACTTACTTTTTTTAATGATAGTGGTACTTTACCACCTAATTCTCTCTGTTCTACACCTACTACTTGTATTCTTTTTACTAAATTTCTTCTAAAAGCTTCTACAGGTGTTAATCTATAAACTAAGTTAGGTGTTTCTTTATGTGTAGCAGAATATCTTAATGAGAATAATGGTTTAAGAGTTCTTATAGCATCCTTAGATTTTGCAGAATTCATGTTCTGTGGTTCATCCATAATAACAATAGGTCTTGTTTTTTGAATATACTCATAAGGTAAAAACTCTCCAGGCAATTTGTCTGTAGGTTTATACAAGTTGTTACCCACAGAATTAAATGAAGCTAAAGTCATTAACATTATTTCTACATTTTTTGCAGTAGCAAAGGTTTTTACTTCTTGAATTCTACTACTATCATAAGGTCTTAGTGCAAAAAAATTATTTCCATAGATGGTTTTAAAGTGATTTTTAGTTATTTCCCAACTCTTTTTAACTCCTTGATAAATTGCTACAGAAGGCACAATAATTATAAATTTACTGAATCCATACTTTTTGTTGAGTTCATAAATGGTTCTTAGATATACATAGGTTTTACCTGTACCTGTTTCCATTTCTACTGAAAAACTTGGGTATTCATGAAAATCATTACTTACACCATCTAACATTAAACCTCTTTCTTTTCCTAAAGAAGGACTTGAACCAATTTTCATTGTTGGTGTATCTCTGGTATCCATTTGCATGTCAAACTCTTCTTGTACAAACTGTAAATTTTCTAACAAGAAATCATCATCTAAATCTTCATCTTCAGGTAAGTTTGGAGCTATTTCACTACTAAAATCCCATTTTACGTGGTATTCTCCTAAACCATCAAATAAATCTACTACATTTTTAATGGCATTGAGTTGAAACTCTTGATTTGGATTAAACTTTAACTTCATAGTTTAAATGGTAAAAAGTTTACATTGATTGTCTAAAGTTTGTTTTAAGGCATCATTACCTTCAAAAGCTTTATCTAAGCATACAAAATGGTCTGTGTCATTTAATTTAAGTTTGCTAAAATCTGTATTACTAAAATTGTATAGCATTGTAGCATATAAAGTATATGGCAACCATTCATGAGTTATTTTAAAAACACCACTTGCTACTTCTTCTTGTTTTGCAGTTAAAGGAAAGCCTTCTTGCAATATTACTTCTGTTATAAAATCTTGTGTGGTAACTCCATCTTGTAAAGGATTCTTATATGCCAACTCCATTTTACTAAACAAATCTGGTAAAGCTCCATCTTGTTCTGACTTAAAATCCTGCCATTTGTAGATAGTTGAATTATCTTGTTTATATATTTTAAATCCGTTTTTTGGAAAATATTTTTTAATTGTCAATCTTAATCTTTCTTTAGAAAGTTCTGATATTTTTAATGGTTTATTAATTTTATCTAAATATGAAATTGCATTTTGATTAATTTCATTAGTAGGAAAAATATCTTCAGGTAATTGAACTAAAATAAATTTACTACTTCTTTCCAATCCCATTAAAGATTGCCCCATTGACCCACTACCTGCAAAGAAATCCATTACAATATCATTTTCCTCAATAATTAAATCTGAAATGAATTGTAGAAGAGAAGTTGGTTTAGGATAATCAAATACTTTACTTCCAAATAAGTCAATTATTTCGGTTCCTCCAGTTTTAGTGTTTCCAATAAGTTCAGAGGTTATAGATTTAGGATGATATGTTCCCCTCTCTTTTTCATAAAATAATATACCAGAACTATTAAAATAAAATCGTATAATTTTCTGTCCTTTAGAATCAAAAGTAGGTTTTCCTTGAATATAAGATAAAACTTGATTTTTCATTGCCCAACCTGCTTCAATAGTAACTTCTTCTTTTAAAGCATTCTTTTCAATAATCATTTTATCTTTTAAAAATTGTTTTTCACTGCCACCAACTTCACCTTCTATTATTCTATCATCTCCCTCACATTCAAATCCTATTGGAAATGTTATTTCAGATGATGGGTTTTTTACTCCAATTTTTTTCAATGCACCATGAATAATTGAACCTCCAGTTCTATCTTTAAAATAAGATATTTTACTTTTATCTTTAGAATAAGCTAATACATATTCATGAGACCTAGTAAAATGTCCGGCTTGAGTTCCTGATTTTAAATTCCAAATTAAATCTATTATATGATTTTCTTCTCCTAATACTTCATTACAAAGAGATTTTAAATTTTCAATTTCATTATCATCAATAGATATAAAAATCACACCATCATCTTTAAGTAAATCTTTTGCTAACCTCAATCTTGGGTACATAAAAGAGAGCCAATTAGCATGGTATTTACCTGAAGATTTTGGGTTAGAAACTAAAAGTCCTTCATCACTTTTTTCTCCTGTTTTTCTTAAATAATCTTCTGTACTATCTGCAAAATTATCTTTATAAATAAAATCTTTACCTGTGTTGTATGGTGGGTCAATATAAATCATCTTTATTTTACCCATATAAGATTTTCTTAAAATTTTTAATACTTCTAAGTTTTCTCCCTCAATAAAAATGTTTTCTGTGTTATCTTCATTTATACCTTCACCCAAACAAGGCTTTAAAGTGCCTGTAGGTGGTTTTGCAGCAATTTTTCTGGCATCTTTTTTACCAACCCAGTTCAAGCCAAAATGTTCTTTAACAGTGTTGTCTGTGCTAAAATCCCCAATAAGTGTTTTGAGAGTATCTACATTAAAAACTCCATCTTCCCAAGCTTCAGGAAAGAGTTGTTTGAGTTCATTAAGTCTATCATCTGTAAAGTTGTATTGTGGTTTAAATTCTTGTGGCATAGCTTATAATTCTTGTGTATTTGTAAAATAATCTGTACTCCAAATTTCTTGACAAATTTTAAGATACAAATTTTGTCTTTCTGCAATATCAGCTTTTTTGAAATTTGTATAAGATTTAAAATCCATTTGTTTTAAAATCTCATTATTTAAGAAATTAGGATTGTTTTCATAGAACTTTGGGTGTAAAGATTGTACTAAAGCATTTTCTTTAATGTAATGCTGGTATTTTTGTTCATAAGGCATATCATTATAAGATTGATTTGTGCCATTTGGCAGTAATACTAAATCTCCTAATCTATTTCTTATTTCGTTAAACTCATGTAATTGTGTAAATTCATCTTGGTGTTGTTCAAATTTATCTGCCCAAATATGCTCAACCTCATATCTTTTACCAGTTGGGTGAAAGAATTTTCTGAAAGAAGAATCTAAACCTACTTGTTGCTCAATATATCCTGTGATTCTGCACAATAAGTATTTTACAAATTTGTAATTCATACCATGTAACCTAAAATTAGTAATACCACTTTCTAAAGTATAATCAAAAGCTTCAATTTTAGATTTTAGTATTTCTCCAAGCTCAGAAACTGTTTTGTTTCTTATTTCTTTTACCAAAACATACATAGTATACCTGATACCACTTTGAGAAACACTTTTGAAATTAATTAATCTACTTACCACAAAAGTTTCTATATATCTGGCAACCATATTTAATTTTTGATTGATGACTTCTGGAGTGTCTTCTTTTTGTATAGGAGCAAATAATAAAGGGTCTAATAATGAGTTTGCAATTGGGTATCTATGCACATAAAATAGATATGGTAACTCTGCTTTAAAGTGCCATTTTGCATTGTAAATTTTATGATATAGGTCTGAGTAGAACTTAAAATCTATATTTACAAAATTATAAAACTCTTTTGATGTGCTTATTCTTATTTTTCTTTGTGAATCTTTTACCCAAGTATGGAATCTTGTACCAATTTTTTCAAAATCCTCATTGGTTGAACCAACTTTACCTTGTCTAATGGTTTCTGCATATTTACCTCTCAACCAAGATTGAAAAAATCTTAAATCTTCATCTTTACCAATCTCATTATTTAGCTTTTGGATTTGAATTTTCCAAAGGTCATTTACTTTTGTTCTATCTTTAATATCTGTTATTTTAGACAATATAAAACCTTTAAGCATTTCTGTTGCAGATAGACTTAAACCTCTATCATTCATAGTCTCAAAAATAGTGTAGGCATTATCTTCTGAATAGGCAATTATTTCAACTATAACAACTTTTTCAATTAACCAATCAATAAAAAAAGGTAATGGTTTACCTTTTAACTCTTCAGAAAAAACTTCCTTAATGTCATTGTATCTATTGACTAAATTATGTACAGTTTCATCTTCACCCTGTTTTGGTGTATATTCTCCAGTTTTTAACAATGCTTCTAAACAAGTTTCTCTGTTTGCATCTATCATATTGAAAGACTTTTTTCTATGTTTAGTAGAATAGATAAGGTTAGATACATCTACTTTTTCATCATCATCTAAGTCTTTCTGTAAATGATGGAGGTAAATAAGAATTAGAGTTAAAGTAGTAATTCTTTGTTGTCCATCTATAATAGATTTTGAACTACCAGCAGCACTAAAAACAACTGGACCTAAATAATAGCTATTATAATTTTCTACAGCATCATCTTCATCATCAACTTTGTAATTATTAAAAAAAGCAGTTTCTAAATCAGACAATAATTCAACCACATGCTTTTCTTGCCATTTGTATTCTCTCTGAAAATAGTCTATTGTATATTTCTTTTTTTCTAAAATATCACTTATTGATCTATCATTAGCCTCTATTTTATTGGTAATATTATTACTCATCTATTCTTTAAATTAAATCATTAATATCAGTTGGTGGAGGTGTTGCAAAGGCATTTGTGTTTGTGAAATTCTCTACCTCATCTGCATTACCTAAATCGTTTATATATTCTGTAAATCCACCACTAAAAGAGTTAGTTACTTGTGCATATTCTCTGTAAGCATCACAAGAAAATCTGGCATCACAGTTTCTGCAAACTCTGGTTGCAAATCTTTGTTTTGTACCTCTAATTCTATCTTGTAATTTCTGTAAACTTGGAGGTTCAAAATCTCTATTCTCAATATTATCTACAACACAAGCAAATTTGTTTATAGTTTCTTCAACTTTTTCTTGAGAAAATGGAATTGGAATTACTGGATTCCATTTATCCATTTCTCTATCTGTTTTATCTTCATCATCTGCATCTAAAGCTTTTTTTAAAGCTCTTGGAAATTGAGTGGCAATAATAGCTGTACCATCTAACTTTTCATTTCTTAAGTTCTGCCAAATATGAGTATATACATTAAGTTGGTCTATATAATCTTCTTTATTAGCATTAACATAATCAGCATCATGAGTCTTTATATCATACATTGTAGTAATATTATTTTCTCTAATAATATCTACTACACCTTCTATTGTAAACTTATTGCCTTTAGGTGAAGTTTGTTCTGGTAAAGTTAGTTTTACTTCAGTTTCAGTAACAGTTTCAGCAATTTCTCTCATTTTTCTGAAGTACATAATAATCTGAAGAAGACCTTGTCTTTTTACTTCTGGAGAAAGTGCATGACCTCCTTCTAACCTTAACCTTTCATAATTAATATTGTACTGTTCTTCAATCCATTCTTCTACTTCTATAAGATATTGAAGTTCTTTAAGCCTTGCTTTATCCTTTCTAATTAATTTGTCTTGTTCTCTCATGACTTTTCTTCTCTTTTAGAAATTAATAGTTCATGTAAATCTTCTATAGTATTATGCACTAAAGAACCAAAAAACATAGTTTGACTTCTTGATGGAATAAAACCGTATTTTCTAAAAATCATATATTGTCTTGGGCATCTCTCATAAGACAAGTAATCTGCTGTATAAGAATAAGGTTTACTTAAAGCAGAATCTTTAGCTTTATTTATATTTAAAGTATCTAAACTAAAATTTTGCATATCTAATGCACCAGTAGTATCTAAAGTATTATTAATATAAGAGATTGTACATTTTCCAAGTTTAGACTTTATAGGTTTTAATCTTGGCAAAATAAGTAGTTTCTCTGCTCTTGATAAGCCTACATAAAAGATTCTCATTAAATCAAACCTTCCAATTTTATCTAATGGTTCTCCTTCCACTTGTTTAAGTTCTCTAATAATAACTTCTTTCTTATCAGCATCTAAAAATTCTCTTCTTTTTGGATACATAAAAACCACAGGAAATTCTAACCCTTTAGATTGATGTATTGTAAGTACTTGTATATTTCCTTTTGGAAATGGGTCATCTGCATTTTCATATTCAGATTCTCCCATTCTATAAATAGTGTATAAATAGGAAGAAAAGAAAAGCCTAATAAAACCTTCTTCCCTTAAAAAACTTGCAGAAAGTATTGATGAATAAATCTCCATAAACTTGGTAATATATTCTACAATTTTTGAAAGATTACATATAGGAGCTTCATTACCTTCATTCTGTGCTAAATCAAAATAATGTTTAAAATGAGTAAAACCAGTAAGCTGATAAAATAAATCTAAAATACTCCAATCTAAAGAAGTAGCTCTATTTATAATTTGAGAAATTTTGAAAGGTTGCTGGTTTTCATCATTCTTTCTTTCATTTACAATTCTTGCTAAATAAGGACTTAAAATTGCATTTCTTGCTCCATCTGAGAGACTGGTAGCTTCTGCTAATTTTCTTCTCATTTGGTTTAAATCAAACTCTTGGTCTAATTCCCATTTATTTTTTTCTACTACTCTTAGTAAGGCTTCAAAGTCTTTTGTGACTTTTTCTAATTCAATTCTTTTATGATTTACAAACCTTTTTAGGTCAGTATCTTCTTCAATAACATCTTTACCAATATTCTTAATTCCTTTTAACCAAGTTTTATACTTATTAAACTCAAAACCAGAGAACTCTGAAACATCTGGTGTTCCAAATACATTAGCAAAAACTCCAAAGAGTTCTGAAGCTTCTTTACCTTCTAAAAATCTACCTGCTCTTGGAGCATATACATTTAAACCACCATCTCTTAATGCTTTAATAGTTCTTTGAGCATCTGCATTATTTAAACTTGGAAATAAAAATGCAATTTGATTAGCATCACTTACTGTATTATTATCTATTAAATCTTTACAGAATTGAGCAGTTTGGTCAATCCAATCATCTTGAACTGAAATTACAGAAGTACCAGTATCTGTAGAAAAAGCATTTATTCCTTTATCATGAACCCTGTATTGATTGTAAATATCTCCATTTTTAGTCCAATCTTCTTGCTCAATAAAATTTGAATAAAAATCTACTATATTTTTTCTTGACCTATAATTTATAGAGAGTGGAATTTTTGTAGTTTCTACATCTAAGTATTTTTTCACCCTTATTGGAAATTCCACAAAATTTTCAACTGTACTACCTCTAAATCTATAGAGAGCTTGGTCATCATCACCAACAACACAAATATTATTATTACCAGCTAAAGCAAAGTAGAGTTGTTCTTGAATGCTGTTAGTATCTTGATATTCATCTACAATAAGATATTTAAAAATCTTTTTAGCTGGCTCAAATTTTTCTACTACCTGTAGTGCTTTATCTTGAATTAAAGATAAATCTGTTTGGTCAAAAAGCTCATCTTCAACTAATATATTTCTATATTCTTGATACATTTTAAGTATTGCAAAAAGCCCATCATTATCATCAGTTTTATTTAGTGCATCCTCTATATCTAATCTCTCCTCTGAAAATCTATTAAATAAAGCTGTACACTCTAAAATAGCTTTATGCTTATTTGGGAAACTTGGCTCTTTTTTTTGAAAATAAGCATTTAATTCTATAGTATCAATGCCTCCAGCATTAAGCAATCTATCCCAAATAGAATGTCTTTTTATAAAAAAGTATTGTTCTAATTGGTCAATTGTTTTTACAGGTTTGTTTCTCCCTCTATTCTCAAAAAATCTTCTATCTCCAATTATTCTGTTACAAGCAGAGTGAACTGTACCAATATACATACTGGCTAAATCATATTGTTTACCAGTATGATTACTTGCTAAACCCAAGAGAGACTGTAAGCCTTCTTTTAATTGATGTGCAGCTTTTTCTGTAAATGTAGTAAGTAGTATTTCATCTGGTTTAACCTCATGAAAAACTATTAAATTTAATGTTCTCCAAAGAAGTACTCTTGTTTTACCTGAACCTGGACCAGCAGTAAGGTATAAAGCACCATCTATATGATTTATTGCTTTTTCTTGTGATTTATTTGGAGTGAAATTTACTTCTTTCCAAAGAGTCTCAATACTAAAATTATTATTCATTTAAATTTCTCTTAAGTATAATGTATAAATAAAAAGTTAATTTTTTATTTATATAAATAGCTATTTTTCTCAAAAGTAAGAAAATGGTTTCAAAAATTTTGGTAAAAAATTTTATAATAAAAAAAATCAATAACTGAAGTTAGCGTATAAAGCACCTTATGATAATACCCCCACCCATTCTTAGGGATGGAACTCCCTCCACCACTTTAAATAGTGAAGAAATTTTTCTGGCAGAAATAATAAATTCAAGTTGATAGCTGTAATTTAAAATTCTGTAGATAATTTATTTTCTAGGTGGTAATATATAAACTTAAAAACTTAAACAATGGTTAGAATCATTAATTACAAAGAAAGAGAAAAAGAGGATGGAACATCATTCTTTGTTCTTGAACTTCAAGGAGGCATAGAAATGGTTAAGTCCAAAGAAACAGGGAATTTTTATGCTACTGCGAAAAAAGCATTTATCCCTTCAACATTTGATGAAGAGGTTTGTTCTGCTTTAATAGGAACAGAAATGGATGGCAAGATTATTAAAGAAACTTGTGAACCTTTTAATTATGTTATTAAAGAAACAGGTGAAGAAATAACACTTAATCATAAGTGGGTATATTCAACAGATGAAGCTGTAAAGAAAACTGACCCTGTTCAGTATGGGAAAGACTTAATAGCTAATTCTGATGTTTTTTCTAAAAATGGAATATTAGAACCTGCACAGTAATTAAATTTTAGAAGTGTTGCTGAAAAGTAACACTTCTATTTTAAATTAAAATTATGGAAATTTCAGAAATCAAAGTATCATATACAAATAGCAATAAAAGTAAATTAAAGATAGTAAGTAGTCAAACTTCTTATAAAGCTTTTTTTAATTCTTGGGATAAAGATATTATCGAATTACAGGAGGAGTTTAAAGTATTACTTTTAAATAGAAGTAATCAAGTTTTAGGGATTTATTCTTTATCTAAGGGTACTACCTCTGCTACAATTGTAGATGCTAAACTTGTGTTTTCAGTTGCTCTAAAATGTAATGCAAGTAGCATTATTATTGCCCATAATCATCCAAGTGGTAACTTAAAACCAAGTGAAGTAGATAAAAGATTAACACAAAAAATTAAAACGGCAGGAGAATATTTAGATGTAAAACTATTAGACCATATTATAGTTACTAAAAGAGGTTATTATAGTTTTTCAGATAATTGTGAGTTGTAAAAATGAACCTGTAGTCATAAAATCTACATATAAATTGTTTTGAGTTTTATATGAGGATATTTTTACTAAAGGTATAATTTAGAAATAAACTTAAAAATCCATTTTTTACTCATTTTCCATATATGACTTTGCAGTAGATTTTGGATATTTTAATTTTTAAGTGAAAATGTCAGGTAGCCTAAAACCACCTTATTTATACTATAATTTTAACCTTAAAAGAAATACAGATTAGTATTAATAGCTAAATTTTATTTTGAATGTAAATCCTTAACCAAGGTTTCTAATTCAACTTTCAAGTTTTCTGCAATCTTCATAAGCGTATAAATAGTAGGATTTGTTTTACCAGCCTCTAATCTTGCCATATTAGATTTTTCAAAATTACAAGCACCAGCTAAATCTTGTTGAGGTATGTTTTTTGACTCTCTTAAAGACTTAATTCTTTTACCTATTGCTACTTGTAATTCTTCTTTATCAGTCATTATATTCTTCATTTTACAGTTATCAAAAATGATAATTATTTAAAATAATTGGTTATCATATATGATAAAATATTAAATTTGTTTTTATGTTAATATTTATATTATTAGAAGAACCTATGTCTGATTATGAATTAGGTAGGTCTATTAGATGGTTATTTTATATAGGATGGTTTTTTGCTGTTATTTGGTACCTAAGAAAGGTATATGAAGAAAGAAAAAACAATATTTATATTCCAAAGAAGTATGAAAAAAAGAAAAACTATTCAACTGACAATCAACAAGACTATATACCTGAATTAACAAGAGAAGAGGTAGATGAAGCAAATAATCAAATTATGCAAGGTCTTGGGATTACTGATTTGGATACTATTATTTGGGAAGGAATTAAAACTGCATATCAAAATAATTGGTGTGTGGAAGCTAATATTATGGATGTCAAAAATGAATATCTTGATTTAGTTCTGCTAATACCAGAAGATTTGAACTTGCCTCTTAAAGAAAAAATGAAGGCTTACAAGAAATGTAAATTGTTCTCTCATCAATATCAAACAGAAAAAATTGAGTTTGATGAAATAGATAAAGCACATTTATTAAGTAGAAATATAAATATTCAAATCACTTCTATAGATGAAGAAACAAAAATAATATCAGTTAAACCTTATAAACAAATTTAAAATGAAACAGATTTTTTTAATATTAATAGCGTTTATTTTATTTACAACTTGTTCCAATAATAATGATTTAGAAAACATAAATTCAAAATATAAATTAAGAATTAAAGGAGATAGATTACGAAATGGAGAAATACCAAAAATGTATTTTGATGTTATAATAAAAAATGAAGATATCAATCTTACAGATTCAATAAGGATTAACAATATTGAAAATTATACTTTTTCTTTAAATGAAAATACATATCAATTTACCTTAAAAAACTATAGTAATAGAAATCAAACAATTGTGAAAGAGATATTAAATTCAAATGATATCCCAATAGATACTCAAATATTCTATTTTCAAAATACAATATCAACAAGTTTTACGGTAAAAGAAAAATATAGAAAACCTTAGGAATATGAAAAATAAAATATTTAAGAGCCATCTTTTAAGGTGGCTTTTTTCAATCATAGGAATTTCAAAAAGAAAAAAACAACTTATAAAAGAGTTGAAATTTACTATTGGAGAACAATATGAGAACTATGAGTTTAATCTAAAATCAAGGGGTAACCAAACAATTAATAATATAACTTATGAAAAGTATCTTTATGATAAAGGAGATTATAATGAGCTATTTGGTTTATCAATTTCAAGAGGAGTTATGTTGCTTTTTAATGCAGATATTTTAAGTGCTGTTTATTATAGGTTCTCTGGAAATCAATTTGATTATTTATTAGATGAAATTAATAAATACCTACCTAAAAATCAAAAAATGTTTGTTGACCCTTTTAGAAAAGGTTTAGCTAAAGTTGTATTATCTGATAATACTGAATTAATGTTACTCTTAAAAAAAGATGGAAATACAGGTTTAAAACATTATATCAAACCAAAATAAAGATTGGTTTTAAAAACATAAAAATGGAAATTACAGGAAAAATTAAGGTTTTATATGATACTCAAATTATAGGTAATAAAGGTTTTAGAAAAAGAGACGTTGTAATTACTACAATTGACCAATATCCTCAAGATATATTAGTAGAGTTTTTACAAGATAAATCTGAGTTACTAAATAATAATAAAATAGGGCAAGAAGTAAAAATAGCTATTAATTTAAGAGGACGAGAATGGATAAATCCAGAAGGTGTAGCCAAATATTTTAATTCTATTCAAGGTTGGAGAATTGAGCTTTTAGGTAATAGTGATGAAAAGTCAAAAGAATTACCAGAAGTTGCACCTGTAAGTTTTTTAGAAGATGATGATGGAGATTTACCTTTCTAAAAATAAATTTATTTAGATATTTATTACTCTAGGTTATATTAAATTAAGATGTGAAACGGTAGTCTTTTAGGCACACCAATATAGAGTATATAACGATTAAACAACTAAAACATTAACAAAAGGGGAGAAGGTTCGAATCCTTTAGGGCTCACATAAAGCTTCACAGAAATGTGAGGCTTTTTTGTTTTCTATAGGTTTTGTAAGGGTTTACAGTACTTCACAACAGTTTGTCATAATACTTCATTTTAACTAAAACCTTTAATTAAAGGGTAACTTTTAGGTACCCATTTTTTAGAAAAGGTACCCACTTTTTAAAAAACTAAAACTATGAATAACTTTAAATTATCAGTATTATTTGTTTTACAAAAAATCAAAATGAATAAGAAAGGTCAATGTCCTATAAAGTGTAGAATTACATTTTTAAAAAGTAGAAAAGAATTCTCTTCAGGAATATTTATCAATCCAGATTATTGGGATAGTGGGTAAACAGAAAGCTTTACCAGATAGCAAAGAAAACAACATTTTAAACAACAAATTAAGCCTTATTCGTCAACAGATAGATAAGGCTTTTTTAATGCTTCAAATCTTACAAAATGAGTTTGATGTAGATGATATTTATAGAAAATATAAAGGTGAAGCTTCTTCACGAGCTGAAACTACCATTGCTTTTTTGGTAATTAAACCCGTAATTTTTTCTTTTTTATTTGATATTTTACATTGAAACATCAATAGAGAAATTGTAAAAAGGAGTATTGTCTTTTTCATAAATCTATTTAATTTCTTTTAATTTTTGATGGGTAAATTCTTCTAAATCTTTAAAGAAAAGTTTAAAATCTTCTTCAAATTCTGTTTCTAAAATTTGTAAATCTTCGATGGCTAAATTCATTTGAGATTTTCCTTTGGTTCTGTTATTCATCCCATTTAAAACTTGCGCTATAGATTCTAAAAATTGATAATTATAAAGAATATCATATTCAATCATATATCCAATAAATTGCTTCGATTTTAAAGGGAGTTCTTCTTTTTTATTTTCAAATAATTGATAAACTGATTTGGTGAAAATGGCTAATGGAATAGCAGAATAAGTATTCCAGTTTTTAGCTAAAAAATGGTCGAAAAAAATATCGATGATTACACCATCATAATGTCTGTAACGGTTGTGTAAACGTCTTTTGCTTTTTCTAACAATTGGATGAGCATCTGTATAGGTGTCAATTTCTCTATGTAAAAGAATACCTTGTTGAATTTCTTTTGGGTATTCTTCATAATTATTGCCTTTAATATAATCTGCAATAAAATTACCAATCATAATATTGGTGTTGTTTTGTGATAAATAGAGGTGAGCTAGAAAGTTCATAGCAGTAAATGTAAACAAAAACCACAACTAAAAAGTTGTGGTTTTCTAAATATTATAGATTACTATTTTGTCATTTCGAACTTGTCGAGAAATCTATTCTTTGAGATTCCTCCGTTTCAATCGGAATGACAGTTGCTAATTATTCAACATCACAGGCATCACCAACATCGTAATTTGTTCGCCTTCATCTGTACCGTCAATTGGAGTTAAAATTCCTGCTCTGTTTGGTAAAGACATTTCAATTAACACTTCGTTAGAACTTAAATTATTTAACATTTCGCTTAAAAAACGAGAGTTGAAGCCTATTTGCATATCATCACCTTGATAATCACAACTTAAACGTTCATCCGCTTTGTTAGAAAAATCTAAATCTTCAGCAGAAATATTTAATTCAGTTCCTGCCATTTTTAAACGGATCTGATGTGTAGTTTTGCTAGAAAAAATAGAAACACGTCTTACAGAGTTTAAGAAAGAAGCTCTATCTACAGTTAATTTATTTGGGTTTTCCTTAGGAATAACCGCTTCGTAATTAGGATATTTTCCATCTATTAAACGACAGACTAAAACTACATTGTCAAAAGTAAATTTAGCATTTGCATCATTATATTCAATAGTAACATCACTTTCAGAACCACTTAAAATTCCTTTTAACAAGTTTAAAGGTTTTTTTGGCATAATAAATTCTGCTGTTTGGTCTGCAGTAACATCAGTTCTAGAATATTTTACCAATTTATGAGCATCTGTTGCAACAAAAGTCAAATTTTGGGAACTAAATTGAAAGAAAACGCCACTCATTACTGGGCGTAAATCGTCGTTTCCGGCAGCAAAAATAGTTTTAGAAATGGCAGCTCCTAAAATATTTGCAGGTACAACAGTGGTACTTGGCGATGTTAATGAAACCGCTTTCGGGAACTCGTCTCCACCAAAAAATGCCATATCATATCTTCCTTGATCAGAACTAATTTCTATGGTATTATCACCTTCTGTTTTAAAGGTTAAAGGTTGGTTTGGAAACGTTTTTAATGTATCTAATAATAAACGTGCAGAAACAGCTATTGAGCCAGAACTTTCGCTTTCTACTTCAACAACAGAACTCATAGTTGTCTCTAAATCTGATGCCGAAACTTTTAGTTGATTTTCAGATAATTCAAATAAAAAGTTATCTAAAATTGGTAAAGTATTGTTGCTGTTTATAACGCCACCTAAAACCTGTAATTGTTTTAATAATTGCGAACTCGATACAATAAATTTCATGTAATATGTTTTCTTAATTTGTTTTACAAATATATTCTAAATAAGTGACTTTAAAAATTATTTTATCAACAGGTTATAAGCATTCTGTTGATGAATTTTTAAAACGTTATAATTATGTTAATTCATATATTTTGGTTGATAAAAAAAGTACATTTGTTTGCTTACATATTTTCTTTTTAAAAGAATAATGTCTCCTCGAGCGCAGTCGAGAGGTTTTATTTAGGTCTCGACTGCGCTCGACCTGACAAGAATTGACAATTTATAAATATGAAGAAATTTTTACTTTATACATCAGCACTTTTGTTGATTTCTACTACAATATTAGCTCAAAAACCTCAAAAATTAACCTCAAATCAAATTTACGAGAAAATTCAAAAACTAAACTTTTTAGGAACAGCTTTATATATTGCTGCACATCCTGATGATGAAAATACACGTTTAATTGCTTATTTATCAAATAATGTAAAAGCAAGAACTGGTTATTTATCATTAACAAGAGGAGATGGAGGTCAGAATTTAATTGGTCCAGAAATTAGAGAATTATTAGGCGTAATAAGAACACAAGAATTGTTAGCCGCAAGAAGAATTGATGGAGGAGAACAACTTTTTACAAGAGCAAACGATTTTGGGTATTCTAAACATCCTAAAGAAACCTTAGAAATTTGGAATAAAGAACAGGTTTTGAGTGATGTTGTTTGGGCAATTAGAACTTTTAAACCAGATGTAATTATCAATAGATTTAATCACAGAACTCCAGGTACAACACATGGGCATCATACAAGTTCTGCAATGTTGAGTGTAGAAGCTTTTGATTTGGCTGGTGATAATTCTGTGTATAAAAATCAACTAAAATATACAGCAACTTGGGCTCCAAAAAGATTGTTTTTTAATACCTCTTGGTGGTTTTACGGAAGTCAAGAAAAGTTTAAAAAAGCCACCAAAGGCAATCCAAATTTTATCACTTTTGATGTTGGTGTTTATTATCCGTTAAAAGGTTTGTCTAACAACGAGTTAGCATCAATAGCAAGTAGCCAACATTTATGCCAAGGTTTTGGAAGATTGACTACCAGAGGAGCACAAACTGAATATGCAGAATTTTTAAAAGGGGAACCTTTAAAAGATAAAAATGATATTTTTTCAGGAATCAATACTACTTGGAATCGTGTAAAAGGTGGAGGAAATATTGGCGATATTTTATATGAAATTGAAGATAATTTCGATTTTGTAAATCCATCAAAACATTTACCAAAGTTGATGAAAGCGTATAAAAAGATTCAAAAATTAAAAGATAATCATTGGCGTAAAATAAAAGAAAAACAGATTAAAGAAATTATAGAAGCTTGTGCAGCTTTGTATTTAGAAGCTTCTGCTGTAAGTTCTTCAGCAACGCCAAATTCTACTATTCTTGTCAATTTTGAAGTGTTAAATAGAAGTAATATTAATATAGAATTAACTTCAATTACTTCTACAATTGAAAACAAAACAATTAAAAAAGAAATTGATTTATTACCCAACAAAAGAATCAATTTTAAAGAAACCATCAACTTAAAAACAAATGTATTTTCTGACCCTTATTGGTTAAGAAAAAAAGCTAGTTTAGGCATATATTCAGTAGAAAATCAGTTGTTAATTGGCAAACCAGAAACACCAAAATTAACAAGAATTCATTTCAATTTAATGATCGATGGAACACCAATTTCAATTACCAAAAATGTAGTAAGAAGATATGCTGAGCGTGATAAAGGTGAAATTTATGAACCTTTTGAAATTCTGCCTAAAATTACTACAAAACTAAAAAACAAAGTCATTATTTTTTCTGATGATAAAGCTCAAAAAGTTTTGGTTGAAGTTAGCGCTGGAGCTAAAAATGTAAACGGAAATGTATCTTTAAAAGTTCCAACAAGTTGGGATGTTTTGCCTAAAGAAATTTCTTTTAATATCAAGCAAAAAAATGATAAACAGACAGTTGAATTTTTGGTAACTCCACCTAAAAATCAATCAGAAGGAAAATTAGAGGTAATTGCAATTTCAAAAGGAAAAACATATAGAAAAGAATTGGTTGAAATCAATTATAATCATATTCCAAAACAATCGGTTTTATTAAATTCTGAAGCAAAAATTGTTCGTTTAAATATTGAAAAAGTTGGCAATTCTATTGGTTATATTCAAGGTTCTGGAGATGCAGTTGCAGAGAGTTTACGACAAATTGGATATCAAGTTACAGAAATAAATCCGAAAGAAATTAACCAAACCAATTTAAAACATTTTGATGCTGTTGTACTAGGTATTAGAGCGTACAACACAATTTCTGAATTAAAGTTTAAACAAAAGTTCTTGTTAGATTATGTAAAAAATGGCGGAAATATGATTGTGCAATACAACACCAATAGAAGAGTAGATATTGCAGCACCTTTTAATTTACAATTGTCTAGAGATAGAGTTACAGACGAATTTGCTGAGGTAAGAATTTTAGATAAAAATCACTCGGTTTTAAACTTTCCTAACAAAATTACTCAAAACGATTTTAAAGGTTGGGTACAAGAGCGAGGATTGTATTTCCCATATAAATGGAGTAAAGAATATACACCAATATTATCTATGAATGATAAAGGAGAATCACCAAAAAAAGGAAGTTTGTTAATCGCAAAATATGGCAAAGGAAATTACATTTACACTGGTTTAAGTTTCTTTAGAGAATTACCAGCAGGAGTTTCTGGGGCGTATAAATTATTTGCAAATATGTTGTCTGTTGGAAAGTAAAAATAGGGCAAAATTGCAGATCTTCAAATAAAAATATATGAATCAACAAAAATACACTTGGAAAAAAGAATACACTTTGGTTTTAGCAGCAAATGCTATTTACTTAATTATATTTTATTTTATCACCAATTATTTTACAATTTAATTGATGGAAATAGCAAGTAAATTACACATAATAGATTGGATAATTTTAGCGGGAACACTCATTTTTATTGTTGTTTACGGAACCTATGTAACTCGCAAAAATACTAACGTAACAGATTACATTAAAGGCAGAAATGACACCAAATGGTGGACTATTGGTTTGTCTGTAATGGCAACACAGGCAAGTGCAATTACGTTTTTATCAACCCCAGGACAAGCATTTCATAGCGGAATGGGTTTTGTGCAATTTTACTTTGGGTTGCCAATAGCAATGGTTATTATTTGTGTGGTTTTTATCCCAATTTATCACAAGTTAAAAGTCTATACAGCATATGAGTTTTTAGAAGGTAGGTTCGATTTAAAAACCAGAAGTTTAGCAGCTATTTTATTTTTAATTCAAAGAGGATTGGCAGCAGGAATTACCA
This sequence comes from Polaribacter sp. 2405UD43-2, assembly GCF_058147125.1. Classification (NCBI taxonomy): domain Bacteria; kingdom Pseudomonadati; phylum Bacteroidota; class Flavobacteriia; order Flavobacteriales; family Flavobacteriaceae; genus Polaribacter; species Polaribacter sp. 2405UD43-2. The sequence goes on from NZ_JBYVJX010000003.1 coordinate 244,366, forward strand.
TTTTTGCACCAGCCATTATTTTAAGTGCAGTATTGGGTTGGGATTTATTGACTTTGAATATCATTATCGGTTTTTTAGTAATTATTTACACAGTTTCTGGAGGTACAAAAGCCGTAAATGTTACGCAAAAACAACAAATGGTTATCATTTTTTTTGGAATGTTAATCGCCTTTTATATGATTATAAATCAGCTTCCTACCAATATTACTTTTACAAAAGCATTAGAAATTGCTGGCGCAAGTGGTAAAATGGAAGTCTTAGATTTCTCTTTCGATTTAAATAATAGATACACAGTTTGGACAGGTTTTATTGGCGGAACATTTTTAATGCTTTCCTATTTTGGTACAGACCAAAGTCAAGTGCAACGTTATTTATCAGGTAAATCTGTTAGAGAAAGTCAACTGGGTTTAATTTTTAATGGGCTTCTAAAAGTGCCAATGCAATTCTTTATTTTGTTAGTGGGGGTAATGGTTTTTGTGTTTTACCAATTTAATAATTCGCCATTAAATTTTAATCCAAAGGTAGATGATGCTATTGCAAATTCTAATTTTAAAAATGCATACAAAGCTTTAGAAAAAGAGCATAATGCAATAGAAAATCAGAAAAAAACTTTGCTGTTAGATGGTTTTCAAGTTGATGAAAAAGCACAAATAAAATTGTTAAATAAAAGAGATTTAGAAATAAAAGAATCCGCCAGAAAAATTATTGATAAGATTGATGAAACTTCTATTGAAAAAATTGAATCTAATGATAAAGATTATGTGTTTATTCACTTTATACTAAACAATTTGCCAAGAGGATTAATTGGTTTGTTATTGGCAGTAATTTTATCGGCAGCAATGTCTTCTACAGCATCAGAATTAAATGCTTTGGCAAGTACAACAGCAATAGATTTGTACAAGCGAAATGTAAAGTCGGTAAAAAGCGAAGCACATTTTGTAAAAGCCTCTAAATGGTTTACGTTACTTTGGGGATTAATTGCAATTTCTGTGGCTTGTATTGCCAATTTATTCGATAATTTAATTCAGCTGGTAAATATTATTGGTTCTATTTTTTATGGGAATGTTTTGGGGATTTTTCTTTTGGCTTTCTTTATTAAGTTTGTGAAAGGAAATGCTGTTTTTATTGCAGCTTTAATTACTCAGACTATCATTGTAGTAGTTTACTTTTTAGATTGGTTGCCTTATTTATGGTTGAATTTATTGGGGTGTGTTTTGGTTATGGCAATTGCTGTTTTGATTCAGTATTTTATTGCTAAAAAAGAATTTAAAGTTCGGTAAAGTTTAGCTGAAAATTATTTAGAAATATAGACCTCACAGGTTTTTAAAACCTGTGAGGTCTATAATTTACAAAAATGAATAATAAAACCATAAAATTGGGAATAATAGGTCTTGGAAAAATTGCCCATAAATTTGCTACAGATTTAGCAACTATTGAAAACGTAGAATTAATTGCAGTAGCTTCAAGAAGTCAATCAAATGCAAATCAATTTGCAGAACAGTATCAAACAAAAAGAAAAGTAATATAATGACTTTTAAGTTTTTAAAAAAGCTAATTAAAACTTTAGATAGCGTTCTAGAAATAATAGAATTAAATTTTACTTTTAAAACAGTCTCTTTTTAATTTGATTTATTTTCTTCTTTTTTAATTTTGAAATAATTCACAAAATTTGAAAAAGCAAATAAAACCCACACTATTCTTATTATCCAAATATTCACTGAAAAACCAAAAAATGTTTTTGGTTCTGTTTCCGTTAAATATCCAATAAATACTATTGATGCTAAAATCCCAGCAATTAGAAATAAGGTTTTTTTGTTCATTTATTACTTAGTTACTGCTGCTTTATCAGCAATAATTCTTGTTTCTTTATTAGCAATTTCCCAAGCTGTATAAAAAATTAAACGTGTTCTGTTTTCTAACAATTCGTAATTAATTTTATCTGGAGTGTCTGTTGGTTTATGATAATCTATATGTGTTCCGTTAAAATAGAAAATAACAGGAATGTTGTGTTTTGCAAAGTTGTAATGATCTGATCTATAGTAAAAACGATTAGGGTCATTTTCATCATTATATTTATAATCTAAACTAATGTTGGTGTATTTTTTGTTTGTAGCTTCAGATAAATTATGCAACTCTGTACTTAATTTATCAGAACCAATAAGATATACATAATTTGGGTCAGCTTTATGTCTGTCATCAATTCTACCAATCATATCAATATTTAAATTACAAACAGTATTTGCGAGCGGAAATAAAGGGTTTTCTGTATAATATTTAGAACCTAACAAACCTTTTTCTTCTCCTGTAATATGTAAAAACAATACAGATCTTTTAGGTCCTTTACCATTTTTTGCAGCCATTTTAAAAGCTTCAGCAATTTCTAAAATTGCTACTGTTCCTGAGCCATCATCATCTGCGCCATTATAAATTTTTCCGTTTTTAATTCCTTCATGATCTAAATGTGCAGAAATTACTACAATTTCATCTGGTTTTTCTGTCCCTTTTATAAATGCAACCACATTTTCAGAATCTTTTAATTTTCCTCTTCTTGCATTTTTATTTAACCATTCTGCAGGCACTTCTTGAAAATAATCATCACCTTCCATAGGAGAAACAATTTCTTGGTTTACATAAAAATCCTTTAAATATTTTACAGCTTTTTTTTGTCCTGGTTCTCCTGTATTTCTACCTTCAAACTCATCAGAAGCGTAGATAAATAAATGTTTTCCTAGATCTTTTGCAGTAATTGTAGCGGCATATTTTGTAGCCTGATCTACATTTGCATCGTTATTTTTTGATACATTTTGACTAGAGCCACAGGCTATAAAAGTTAGTGTTCCAACAACAAATAGTATTTTTTTCATCGATTAAAAAAGTATTTTATTAAATTGATTTGTACTCAAATGTAACAAAAAGTTACAGCAACATCAAATTTAACTTTTGTTGATGACAAACTGTTGTAAGTTTCTGTTAAAATTGATGAGTTCTTTTGGAAATAAATCATCAAAAGCATTATTATTGATGAGTTCTTGTGGATTGCCAAAATGAAAAGATTTTTCTGATAAAAGAACAATCTCATCAGCTAATTGAATGGCTAAATTTACTTCGTGGGTAGAAATGATAATTGTTTTTTTAGTTTCTGATACCAACCTTTTTAATAAAGAGAAAATTTTAATAGTATGATGCATATCTAAATGCGCAGTAGGCTCATCTAAAATAATAATTTCTGTGTCTTGTGCTAATGCTCTTGCAAGGAGAACTCTTTGTAATTGACCATCGCTCAATTCATAAAAACGATTGTTCTTTAAATGTTCAATTTCTGTTTGTTTTATAGCGGTTTCAATTTTTTGAATATCTGTTTTGGTCAGTTTATCAATCCAATTTGTGTAAGGCTGTCTTCCTAGAGCAATTAACTCATATACTGTTAGTTGGCTTTCTGGTAAGCGTTCTGTTAAGACCAAACTTAATTGGGTAGAAAGTTCTTTTTCAGTAAGTTCTTTTATTTTTTTTTGGTTGATAAAAACGTTACCAGAAATTGGTTTTTGTACTTTAGAAAGTGTTCTTAAAAGGGTTGATTTTCCGATTCCGTTTTTACCTAAAACAGTTATTAGTTTTCCTTTTTCAATTTCTAAATTGATGTTTGTAGCAACAATTTTATCTATCTTTTTTTGCTGATAACCTATGAATAGATTTTCAGTTTTTAGAATAATGTTTTTATTTTTTAGTTTCAAATTTTCAAATTTTCAAAGTTTTAGAGTTTCAAAGTTTTAGAGTTGAAGAATTTTATAGTAATGATTAATTACTTTGCCACTTTGCAACTCTTTTTTACTTTGTTACTAATTCTACACAAATATTCTTTTTTTTCTAACTAACAACCAAATTACAACTGGCGCACCAAACAAAGAAGTAATTGCATTTATTGGGAGTGTAAACTCACTTGTTGGCAATTGCGCAATACTGTCGCAAATTAATAAAACTATAGCACCAATAATTGCCACTGCAGGTAATAATATTTTATGATTAGAACTGGCAAACAGCATTCTAGCAATATGAGGAACAGCTAGGCCTACAAAAGCAATTGGACCAGAAAAAGCGGTAATAACTCCTGTTAAAATACTAGTTATCAATAAAATAATATTTCTACTTTTCTTTACATTAATTCCTAAGCTTTTTGCATAGTTTTCACCTAGCAAAAAACTGTTTAAAGATTTTATTACTGATATAGTTCCTAAAATTCCAATTGCATAAATAATTACAAAAACTAAGATTTCACTCCAAGATAAATTACCTAAACTTCCAAAACTCCAAAATAAGTATTGCTGAATTTGATCTGCTTCACTAAAATATGCCAAAACACTAATAATTGCAGATGTTAAACTGCCAAACATCAGTCCAATAATTAGAATAGACATTGTATTTCTAACTTTATTGGCGGCAATTATTACTGCTGATAAAACCAAAAAAGCTCCTAAACTTGCTGCAATTGGCAAAGACCAATTAGAAACGGAATTGGTGAGTAAAAAACCTCCAAAAACGGATGAACCTAAAATTAAAATAGCAACTCCTAAACTTGCGCCTGAAGAGATTCCTAAAACAAAAGGTCCAGCTAATGGGTTTCTGAATAATGTTTGCATCAGCAATCCACAAATAGACAAACCAGAACCAACTAAAACAGCAGTAATTGCTTTTGGTAATCTAAAATTAAGAATGATAGTTTCCCAACTTTCTTTGGCTGGTAAACTACCTGTTATAGTTTTAAAAATATCTTTAAAAGGAATAGAAACAGAACCCAAACAAATGTTTAGAAAAAACAATACAACCAGTAAAACTGATAAGAATATAAAGTGTTTTGTGTAGTTTGTTTGTTTCATTCTGTAATAAGACCTCACAGGTTTTTAAAACCTGTGAGGTCTGTTATTTTTATTTAAAATCCTTTAAAAAATCAACTAATTTATGAATTGCAATTCCTCTATGCGAAATTCTGTTTTTTTCTTCCGAAGTCATTTCTGCAAAAGATTTGTTAAAACCTTGGGGTTTAAAAATAGGATCGTAACCAAAACCTTTTTCGCCTTGCTTTTTGGTTAAAATTTTACCTTTGCAAATGCCTTCAAATAAAAAGTGTTTTTCATCAATATTTAAACAAATTGCAGTTCTAAACTGTGCATTTCTGTTAGATTTATTTTCTAAATCGGTTAATAATTTTTGCATATTTTTTTCAGAGTTTGCAGGTTCACCAGCAAAACGTGCAGAATATACTCCAGGTTTTCCATCTAAACTTTCTACTTCTAAACCTGTATCATCAGCAAAACAATGATACCCGAATTTTTGTGTAATATAAGCAGCTTTTAACTTCGCATTTCCTTCTAAAGTGTTTTCTGTTTCATCAATTTCATCAAAACAATGAATGTCTTTTAAACTCAACAATTGTATTGAATTTGGTAACATTTCTTGAACTTCTTTTAACTTATTTAAATTGTTGGTTGCAAAGACTAATTTCATTTTTTTATAAGTTGCAAAGTTTTTAAAGGTTCAAAGTTACAAAGTTTTTATTCATAAAAACTTTTTCAAGAGTATGAGTTTCTTCCTTTTGGGAAGATTAAGATAGGCTTTTCTACTCGTGATGATAAGGCTCATTTTTTAAAATTGTAAAACCTCTGTACAATTGTTCAACAATAAATAAACGAATCATTTGATGAGAAAATGTCATTTTTGATAAAGATATTTTTCCTTGAGATTTTTTATAAACAGCTTCAGAAAAACCATAAGGACCACCAATTACTAAAACCATCTGTTTAATTCCTGAATTCATTTTTTTCTGTAAATACTTAGAAAACTCGATAGAAGTATAGTGTTTTCCTTTGTCATCTAACAAAATTAATTGATCTGTATTTTGTAATTTAGATAAAATTAAACTCCCTTCTTTTTCTTTTTGTTGAAATTTACTTAAATTCTTTACATTCTTAATATCAGGAATTATCTCTAGTTCAAACTTTATATAATGTTTTAAACGTTTTTGATATTCATCAATTAACTGAATCAAGTTTTTATTGTCAGTTTTACCAATGGCGAGTAATTTAATTTTCATACCTCAAAATTACTAATTACAAATGTATAATTATGAATTAATTGGTGTAATTGATAATTCGTAATTCATAATTAAAATACTATTTTTACATCAGAATTAAAGAATTATGATATCAAAAGAACAATTTCAAAACGAATTAGACATCATTATAAAAAATGCGATTAGAGAAGATATTGGTGATGGAGATCATACATCACTTTCTTGTATTCCTGCGGATGCAAAAGGAAAAGCTAAATTATTAGTAAAAGATGATGGAATTATTGCTGGTGTAGCATTTGCAAAACAAGTTTTTAAATATGTAGATACAGATTTAAAAGTAGAAACTTTTATAAATGATGGTGAAAAAGTAAAGTATGGAGATGTTGTTTTTTATGTTTCTGGTAAATCACAATCCATTTTAATGGCAGAACGTTTGGTGTTAAACGCAATGCAAAGAATGTCTGCAATTGCTACAAAAACTGCTTTTTTTGCTAATTTGTTAAAAGGTACAAAAACCAAAATTTTAGATACCAGAAAAACAACTCCAGGAATTAGAGCTTTAGAAAAATGGGCGGTAAAAATTGGTGGAGGAAAAAACCATAGATTCGCTTTATATGATATGGTAATGATAAAAGATAATCATATAGATTTTGCTGGCGGAATTACTGCAGCAATAACAAAAACAAAAAAATATTTAGCAGAAAAAGGATTAGATATTAAGATAATTGTAGAGGCAAGAAGTTTAACAGAAATTAAAGAAATTCTTTCTAATGACGGAGTTTATAGAATTCTAATTGATAACTTTAATTATGAAGATACCAGAAAAGCTGTAGATTTAATTGGTGATACTTGCTTAACAGAATCTTCTGGCGGAATTAACGAAGATACCATTAGAAAATACGCAGAATGTGGGGTTGATTATATTTCTTCTGGCGCTTTAACGCATTCGGTTTATAATTTAGATTTAAGCTTAAAAGCTTTTTAGAGTTGTGAAAATAGTTGCAAAGTTTCAAAGTCAAAAAAGTAAACTCTGAAACTTTGTCACTATTTTTAACATTGCCACTTTGTAACTCAAAATAATGTCAAAAGAAATAGAAGACAAATTAGAAAAAATACCAATTGTAAATTTGTTGGTAAAATTTGGAAAAAAAATTAAAGTTCTAGGTTTAGAAGGAATGTCTTTATATGATGTTTTTGAAATGTACATCATTGGCATCGTAGAAGGTGCATTAACTACAAGAGCAGGCGGAATTGCCTTCAGTTTTTTTATGGCGGTTTTTCCGTTTATGTTATTCATTTTAACGCTAATTCCTTACATTCCCATAGAAGGTTTTCAAGAAGGATTATTTTCGCTAATAAAAGAAGCTTTACCACCGCAAACTTTTGATGCAGTGAATGTTGTTTTAGGCGATATTATTAACAATCAATATGGTGGCTTACTTTCTTTTGGTTTTGTATTATCCATTTTTTTGATGACAAATGGCGTAAATGCCATCTTTGGCGGATTTGAATATTCTTATCACGTAACAGAAATTAGAAACATTTTTAGAACCTATTTTGTGTCTTTAGGAGTTTCTTTGTTGATGTCAGTTTTTTTAATTGTTACAATTACATTAACCATATTGTATCAAGTTGCATTATCTAAGATTGATGAAAATGGTTGGCTAAACACCAGCGATTTAAACCTCTTTTATTATGGTAGAGGCTTTTTATTTTTAGTAATGATTTTTACTATTGTTTCTTTACTTTTTAGATATGGAACTAAACAAGGAAAAGAAACCAAATTCTTTTCTGCTGGCGCAATTCTAACTACAGTTGTCTCTTTGTTTACCTTTTATTTATTCGGAATTTATGTCATAAAATTCGCACAATACAATCAATTATATGGTTCTATTGGTACACTTTTAATATTGATGTTATTTGTTTGGTTAAACGCCATAATTCTCTTATTAGGCTTTGAGTTAAATGCGTCTTTATACAGTTTAAGACAGCGAAATAAAAATTGTACAACTACTTAACTTTTATAAGTTTTTCACGATATTTGCACGCGCAATTTACAATTGCAAGTGTTGAATTTTAAATTTTTAGTTTTGAGTGATGATACTAAAAACTAAAAACTAAAAACTAAAAACTGATAATGAAACCAAGCATCCCAAAAGGAACAAGAGATTTTTCGCCAACAGAAGTTGCCAATCGTACATACATTATAAACACGATTAAAACTGCGTTTGAAACTTTCGGATTTCAACCCATAGAAACTCCGAGTTTTGAAAATTCATCGACTTTAATGGGAAAATATGGTGAAGAAGGTGATAGGCTTATTTTTAAGATTTTAAATTCTGGGGATTACTTGAAAAGTTTAAAGGATAGAAGCTATGAGATAGGTGATTTATCAAGTGATTTTATGAATTTGGTTGAGCATTTATTTGTAAATGATTTAGAAAAATATTGGAATAATATTTATGAAACAGATATTTCTTTAGAATTTAAAATTGAAGAACAATTAAAAATAATAAAATCTTTTTTTAATAACAAGAAAGACATTTTAATTAAAATGTCTAAAGAGTATAAGTTATTGGATGATACTGCCCTTAAAGCTCACTATAGAAATTCTGTATTTATAGATTTTTTTGAATATTTTTTAGAAAAGGAATTATTAAACTCTAAAATAGCTACTTCAAAAATCTCCGAAAAAGCGCTACGTTACGATTTAACTGTACCTTTTGCAAGATATGTTGTACAACATCAAAATGATATTACATTTCCTTTTAAACGTTATCAAGTACAACCTGTTTGGAGAGCAGACAGACCACAAAAAGGACGTTTTAGAGAGTTTTTTCAATGTGATGCAGATGTTGTAGGGAGCAAATCACTTTGGCAAGAAGTTGAGTTTGTACAATTGTATGATACTGTTTTTACCAAATTAGGTTTAGCAGGAACAACTATTAAAATCAATAATAGAAAAATATTATCAGGTATTGCAGAAGTAATTGGCGCACAAGACAAACTCATCGATTTTACAGTGGCTTTAGATAAGTTAGATAAAATTGGTAAAGACGGTGTTGTTAAAGAAATGCTATCCAAAGGAATTACAGAACAAGCCATTGAAAAAGTACAACCATTGTTCAATTTTACAGGTTCTAATTTAGATAAACTGAATTCTTTAGAAGAAATGTTATTAACTTCTGAAGAAGGAAAAAGTGGTGTTTCAGATTTGCGTTTTATCATCAATTCAATAGAAGAACTTGGTTTAGAAACAGCAGCTTTAGAACTCGATGTAACTTTAGCAAGAGGTTTAAACTATTACACAGGTGCAATTTACGAAGTTGCTGCACCAAAAGGCGTAAAAATGGGCTCTATTGGTGGTGGTGGACGTTATGACGATTTAACAGCTTTATTTGGAGTAAAAGAACCTTTAAGTGGAGTTGGAATTTCATTTGGTTTAGACAGAATCTATTTGGTTTTAGAAGAATTAGGTTTGTTTAAAACGGTTGATAACCCAAAACCAAAAGTAATTTTCTTAAATTTTGAGGCAACTACAGATATTGCTAAAATGAAAGCCATTAAAGTTTTAAGAGAAAAAGGTGTTAAATGTGAATTATATCCTGATTTGGGTGAAAGTAATAAGGCGCAAAAACGACAATGGAAATACGTTACCAACAGAGAAATTGAATTTGTAGTTTCTAAAGTAGAAAACAATGTATTTACATTAAAAAACAGAGTTTCTGGACAACAAACAGAATGCTCTTTATCAGAATTGGTAAATCAGTTAAACAAATAAGTAACTATTGTTTTATAGTTATAATTTATAAAGAAACTATAATAATACGTTGCAAACACGTAAATTTGCACTTTAATTAAGATTGAAATGTTTGAATTGAACAGCAAAATGAATGACGAAAGAATTGAAGAAATAGGAGAAAACCACGTTGGTACATCAGCTAAAACTCCGTTAAGAGCAGATGCTTTTGCTATTTCTGATCAAGAAAAAATAGCAAAAATCACGGAAAGTGTTAAAGACATTCTAGAAACTTTAGGAATGGATTTAACCGATGATAGTTTACAAGGAACTCCCAAAAGAGTTGCCAAATCTTTTGTAAATGAAATATTTATGGGATTAAATCCTGCAAATATGCCAAAAGCTTCTACGTTTGACAATAATTACAATTATGGTGAAATGTTAGTTGAGAAAAATATTATTGTATATTCTACTTGCGAGCATCATTTGTTGCCCATTGTTGGTAGAGCACACGTTGCCTATATTTCTAACGGTAAAGTAATTGGTTTATCAAAAATGAATAGAATTGTAGAATATTTTTCTAAAAGACCACAAGTTCAAGAACGTTTAACAATGCAAGTTGTACAAGCAATGCAAGAAGCTTTAGGAACACAAGATGTTGCTTGTGTTATAGACGCTAAACACTTGTGTGTAAATTCTAGAGGAATTAAAGACATAGAAAGTTCTACGGTTACAGCAGAATTTGGTGGTAAGTTTAAAAATAAAGAAACGAAAAGAGAGTTTTTAGATTATCTAAAAATGGATACTGATTTCGATTGATAATCAGGTAAATACAGAATATTTAAAAACCGTTTAGAGCACTCTAAACGGTTTTTAAGTTTTAAGAAACATCTGTTTGTTCAACTTAAAAAAAGTTTTTCTATTTTAGTAAAAAATAAAATCAATTTGGAAACTATTTATAATTATTTCGAAACAATTCCGTCTTTGCATAGAAGTGTAATTTTAGTAGGAGGTATTACTTTTTTTTGGTTATTAGAAGGGGCATTTCCTTTATTTAAATTCAATTATAAAAAATGGAAACACGCTTTTCCTAATTTGTTTTTTACCTTAACAACTATAATTATAAATTTTACTTTGGCTTTTTTGTTGTTAAAAACTGCAGATTGGGTGCAAGTAAATAATTTTGGATTGATTAATTGGTTACCAGAAATGCCACTTTGGTTATATGTAGTTTTAGGCGTACTATTTCTCGATTTTTTTGGTGCGTATTTAGCACATTTTGTAGAGCATAAAGTAAAGCCTTTATGGATGGTGCATTTGGTGCATCACTCTGATCATAAGGTAGATACAACTACTGCAAACAGGCATCATCCAATAGAAAGTGTTATCCGTTTTGTATTTACTTTGATAGGCGTTTTTGTGGTTGGCACACCTATTGCAATAGTAATGTTGTATCAATCTATGTCGTTAATTTTTACACAATTTACACACGCAAATTTAAAAATGTCACCAAAGGTGGATAAATTTTTAAGTTACTTTATTGTATCTCCAGATATGCACAAAATTCATCATCATTATAAGTTGCCATTTACAGATTCTAATTACGGAAACATTTTTTCTATTTGGGATAGAATTTTTGGAACCTATAAAGAATTAGACCGTGAAAAAATTGTGTATGGTGTAGATACTTTTCCTGATGAAGTTAAAAATTCTTCTTTAAAAGAATTATTAAAACAACCTTTTCAAGGCTATAGAAAACCTACTAATTTTGAAGATGTTTAGTTTTATCTTACGCTTAGTAAAATAAGAATAACAAACTATCAATAAATCAAATATTTGCTTCTAATAATTTTAAATGCTTCTAAATCTTTTTTCCAAGTTTTTTTAATTACTTGTTCAGAGAAACCTTGTTCAATTTGTTTTTGAAGCTTTGTGTTCCCTGCATGAATGGTAAAAGTTTTTCCAAAGAATTTTTCTGTTTTGGGTGTTTTTTGGTAAGCATCTATCAACCATTCTAAGTTTAAAGAACTTAATTTTTTAGTGTTACTTAAATCTACACCATAACAAAGTTTTCCTTTTTGTTTTGGGTATTTAGAACCAAAGTTGGGTTTTGGAGTATAATTAAAGTTACTTTTAGGAAAAAATGATGCACCATATCTCTGAAACTGAAACTCTGTTCCTCTACCAGCATTAATTATAGTTCCTTCAAAAAAACCTAAACTTGGATACAGATTTATACTTTTATCATTTGGCAAATTAGGTGAAGGTCTTATTGCTAAACTGTATTCTGAATGATGCGTATAATTTTTTAAAGGAACAATCGTTAAATTACATTGAATTCCGTTTGTAAGCCATTTTTCTCCATTAATCATTTGTCCATATTCGCCAATCGTCATTCCGTAAACTACAGGAACTTTGTGCATACCAACAAAACTTTTATGCTCTAATTCTAAAACAGGACCATCAATATAATGTGCATTTGGGTTAGGTCTGTCTAAAACTATAAGTGGGATTCCCACTTCTGCGCAAGCTTCCATTACATAATGTAGAGTAGAAATGTAGGTGTAAAAACGCACCCCCACATCTTGAATATCAAAAACGACTACATCAATTCCTTTTAATTGTTTGGTTGTGGGCTTTTTATTTTTTCCATGCAATGATAAAATTGGTAGTCCAGTTTTTACATCTACGCCATCATTTATGTGTTCGCCAGCATCCGCTTTTCCTCTAAAACCGTGTTCAGGAGCAAATACTTTTTTTATGTTAATGTTTAATTTAAGTAAAGAATCTACCAAATGTACAAACCCTCTTTTTTCTTTTTTCTTTTCTTTTTTCTCTATTACAGAAGTTTGATTCGCTACAACTGCAACATTTTTTCCTTTTAATAATTTTAAATACAAACTGGTTCTTTCTGCACCCGTTTTAATATATCGTTTGTTAGATGTTTTATGTTTGATTTTTGAATTTTTAACTTGTTGTCCACAAGAAATCAACTGAAAATTCAGCATCAGAAATAAGAATAAATATGTACTTTTACGAAGGTTAAAAAGAATCATCAATTTGAATTACGAGTTATTTATTGCAAAACGTATTATTGCTGGTAAAAAGTATAAAAATAGTATTTCATCGCCAATAATAAAAATTGCAATTACAGCAATTGCCTTAGGTATTATTATTATGCTAATTGCTGTGGCAACTGGCGCTGGTTTACAATACAAAATTCGCGATAAAATGGCGGGCTTTAAAGGGCATATTCAAATTGTAAATTACGATACTAATAATTCTGATGTTTCTACAGTTCCAATTAAAAAAAATCAAAAATTTTACCCAAATTTTGATGCAGTAGGAGGTATAAAAAACATTCAAGTTTTTGCAAATAAAGGCGGAATTTTAAGAACAAAAACCGATTTTGAAGGCATCATTTTTAAAGGAGTTTCTACAGATTACGATTGGACTTTTTTTAAAGAATATTTAATAGAAGGTAGCATACCTAACTTAAATTTACCTAGAACTAGAGAAGTTTTATTATCTAAAACTGTAATAAATCGTTTGCAATTAAAATTAAACGATACCATTTTAGCCACGTTTTTAAAAACGGCTACCAGTAAGATACCATCCAATAGAAAATATAAAATAGTTGGAATTTATAGTACTGGTTTAGCAGAGTTTGATAAAACTATAATGATTGGCGACCTGAGAGAAGTTCAAAAATTAAATAAATGGTCTGAAAACGAAATAGGTGGTTTTGAGGTATTGTTAGATAATTTTGATGATATAGAAGCCAAAGGAGAAGAAATTTACAGTCATATAGGAGCAACTTTAAATAGCAAAACAATTGTAGATAGCTACCCAAATATTTTTGATTGGATAAAATTATTCGACAACAATGTGTGGTTTATTATTGCCATTATGATTTTGGTTGCAGGTATAAATATGATCACAGCTTTATTGGTTTTAATTCTAGAACGCGTACAAATGATTGGTATTCTAAAATCGTTAGGAAGTACCAACACAAGTATTAGAAAAGTATTTTTATACAACGCATCTTATTTAATTTTAAAAGGACTTTTTTGGGGGAATCTAATAGGATTATCCATTATTTTTATACAACATTATTTTAAACTCATTACCTTAAATCCAGAAACCTATCATGTGGCTACAATGCCAGTTTATATTTCATTAACCGCAATTGTATTGTTAAATATTGGTACACTTGTTATGTGTTTTTTAATGCTCATTATTCCTTCATATATTATCACCAAAATTAATCCATCAAAGTCTATAAAATTTGCTTAAAATTTGGGCGTTCCCTAAAGGTCGTGCTTTTCACTATATCTTTTTTTCGTGCCTCAAAAAAGGATGCCGTTTCAATCACTAACGCAAACAATTTGTTAACCAACTGCTAAGCTAAAAGTTTATAGATATTCTGCGTTAGTGATTGAATGGCGTGTTTGAGCTCTTTTTTAGTTTTTTGTTTGAGTAGAATTTGCTTTTTTGCAAATTTGTTACGAAAACAAAACTAAAAAAAGCGAGTAATGAAAGCACGACCTTTAGGGAACGCCCAAAAAATAAAGTATCTTTGCAATCAAAATTTTGAGATATGAAATACGCAAAAAATATATTAGAAACTATTGGCAATACACCTTTAGTAAAACTAAATTCGGTAACAAAACAAGTAGAGGCTTTGGTGTTGGCAAAGGTAGAAACTTTTAATCCAGGAAACTCTGTAAAAGACAGAATGGCGTTAAAAATGATTGAAGATGCAGAAGCAGATGGTAGATTAAAACCAGGTGGAACTATTATAGAAGGAACCTCAGGAAATACAGGAATGGGCTTGGCATTAGCAGCCATTGTAAAAGGCTACAAATGTATTTTTGTAATATCGGACAAACAGTCTAAAGAAAAAATGGATATTTTACGTGCTGTTGGTGCAGAAGTAATTGTGTGTCCAACAAATGTAGAGCCAGAAGATCCAAGATCTTATTATTCGGTTTCTAAACGTTTAGGAGCAGAAACGCCTAACTCTTGGTATGTAAATCAGTACGACAATCCAAGTAATTCAATAGCACATTACCAACAAACGGGTCCAGAAATTTGGGAACAAACAGAAGGTAAAATCACACATTTTGTGGTGGGAGTTGGTACTGGAGGAACCGTTTCTGGTGTCGCAAAATATTTGAAAGAGAAAAATCCTGATATTAAAATTTGGGGAATAGATACTTATGGTTCTGTGTTTAAAAAATATCACGAAACAGGTATTTTTGATGAGAATGAAATTTATCCTTACATTACAGAAGGAATTGGCGAAGATATTTTACCAAAAAATGTTGACTTTTCTTTAATAGATGGTTTTACAAAAGTAACCGATAAAGATGCTGCTATTTATACCAGAAAAATTGCCAAAGAAGAAGGTATTTTTGTTGGAAATTCTGCGGGTTCTGCTATTAAAGGTTTGTTGCAACTAAAAGAACATTTTACAAAAGACGATGTTGTGGTGGTTTTATTTCATGACCATGGAAGTAGATATGTAGGTAAAATGTTTAATGATGATTGGATGCGTGATAGAGGTTTTTTAGAAGAAGAAATTAAAACCGCAGCAGATTTAATAAAAAACTACGAAGAAAAACCTTTGGTAACTGCGCAAACAGAAGAATTGGTTTCGCATGCAATTGAGCGAATGAAGGAATATAAAATAAGTCAAATTCCTGTAAAAGATGTTGCTGGCTTTGTGGGTTCTATAGATGAGTCTGTCTTGTTACATAATTTTATTGCCGACAAAAATATTGCTGATAAACCTATTAAAGACATTATGAGTAAACCATATCCAATAGTTAAAAAAGCAGCAAAATTAGATGAACTGTCTAAGCTAATAACCAAAGAAAATGACGCAGTATTAGTTGATTTAGAAAACGGAAATCATCATATTATTACTAAATATGATATTATTAGCGCTATTTAAATCTAAATAGTAATTTTAAACAAATATATATTCTCAACCCCTAAATTTTAAAAAATGAAAATTCAAAAATTTTTACTTGTATTAATTATTCTTTTGGGTAATCAAATATCTTTTTCTCAAGAATGGATGGATATTATAAAACAAGAAAATCCAAATTATTTCGAAGCCAAAAAAAGTTACGAAAACTATTGGAAAAATCGCACCTTTAAAAAAGATGGAAACACCCGTATTTTTAATAGATGGCTAAGAGAAAACAAACGTTTTGTAGATAAAAATGGTTTTATAAATAAAGAACCTGTTAAAGCTGCCATAAAAAAACATATTGATAATTTGGTTAGCCAAAGAAAATCTCAAGCCAAAAAGGAAAATTCAAGTGCTGTATGGGAACTAGCTCCGCCAAATTTATATAAGATTAATGAAGAAAAAACGAGAGGTCAAAATCATGGCTTAGGCGTTATTTGGGATGTAAAAGTAGATCCTAACAATTCAAACACAATTTATGTAGGGTGTAATTCTGGTGGCTTATGGAAATCAACCGATAAAGGAACTACTTGGAAAGACATCACTAATAATATACCAACAATTAGCGCTTCTTATGGTTTAGAAGTTTTAAAAGGGAGTCCAAACATTTTATTTACAACCATTCCAGCTAGAGGTGTGTACCCACAAGGTGTTTACAAGTCTACAAATGGTGGAGAAAGTTGGTCAAAAATCCACTCAAGCTCAATTCGTATAAAATCAAGTCGTTATACAGATAATACTTTAATAGGATATTCTGGAAGCGGATTCTATAAATTAAACGCATCAGGAGACTTATATAAAGTATCAAACATTAGCGGAGCGAGTATTATTGATGTAGATTTTCATCCAACAAAACCAAATACATTCTATTGTTTAGCAAAATTCTCAGAAAGAGAAACTCTTTTTAAAACTGTAGATGGCGGACAAAACTTTAGTGAAGTTGGTGCAGGATTACCAAGACCAGATGATCCAAAAATAAAAGCAACCTTTTATAGCCTTATGGCAGTTAGTGCAGATGCACCAAATAATGTATATGTAATGTCTACTGGGCAAACTACAAATGGATTAAAAGGAACCATTGGCTTATATGTTTCTACAGATGAAGGCGCAACATTTAATAGAAAATGTTGTGGTAACGGACCAGGAGCAGAAGACGAACCTTATAGTATAACCAACCCCAATGCGCAAGGTTATAGTAATACAGGAAGTAGTGCTGGCGGACAATTAGGATATTGTTCTGAATTTGAAATATCGGACACCGATTCTAACGTTATGATTATGGCAGGTATTAACCCTTGGATTTCTAGAGATGGAGGCGCAACATTTACCTGTGCAGTTGATAGTTGGGCATTTGGTTTTGGTTCTAAACGTTGGGTTCATGCAGATATTCAAGGTGTAGCTATTAATGGAGATGATATTTGGATAAGTTCTGATGGTGGTCTTTATTATTCAAATGACGATACAAAAACTTATGTTAACAAAGGAGAAGGAATTCACAATCATACAATTACAGGTATAGATTGGCCATTTAAAACATTATCTTATGCAGCATTGGCTACATGGCATACAGGAATTGCTCATTATGCGGGAGACAATACTAAAGGTATTATTGCTACCCATGGCGCAGATTCTAGAGGAGCAATAATAAACCCTATTATTCCTGAAATGGCTATGGACCCTAATACGGTTTCTTATATTGATAATAACGGAAGGCATAGTATTTCAGGTAGTAATAGTTTAACTAATTTTGGTTGGGCACCAAATGCTGTTTTTCATGAGCGGAAATCGAATGTTTTATATCGTTTTAAAAGACCTAATAATACATCGCATCAAATATTAAAAACGACCATAGATAATACTTCTGAAGATAGAAGCAACCATTCTGCAACAAACAAAATTGTTTATGAAGGTCCAAAAGGCTCTTCTGTATTGCATATTAGAACGATGTACAGCAAGCCTAATGTGTTTTATATTGTTCAACAAGACCCCTATAAAATACTGAGAAGCTTTGATGATATGAAAACTTGGGAAAATGTTAATTTACCAAACTTAGGTGGCGACTATGTGGTTTACGATATTCAATTAGATGCCTTAGATGAAAACGTATTGTGGATTGCTGCCAACAATAAAAAAGTGTATAAAAGCACAGACAAAGGTGCTACTTGGATAGATTATACTGCGAATTTGCCAAACCTTTATCCATATACTTTAAAAAATCAAATAGGTACTAATGGAGGCGTTTATTTATCTAACGAAGTAGGTGTACATTACCGAGATAATACTATGAACTCTTGGGAATACCTAGAATACACCTCACCTATATTTAATGTTGGTATTGATAGAATAAAGCCATTTTACCCAGAAGGAAAGATTGTCGCTTCTGCAAGAGGAGGTCTATGGCAACGAGATTTAGTAAATACCAATATAGCTCCAGTTGCAAATTTAAAGATGGATACTGACACCATTTATCTTGAAGGCTATACAGCAAAAGCAAAGTTTTATGACTATTCTGCACTTATTGAAAAAAATAAGAATGCAAAATTAGTTTGGGAGTTTGAAGGTGCAACAAAAACAATTTCAGAGCAAAGAAACCCTATTGTTACTTTTAACAAGCTAGGTACACACAAAATAAAGTTAACAGCTTCAAATATTTATGGTTCGCATACCAAAACAGATTCTATTGTAGTTTTAGAGAAACGAAACAAACCTGAGTTTTTTGAAGATTTTATAGATTTAAGTGAAAATTTCGAAAGAAAAAACACTAGTAAAATTGGTTGGGAAAAAGTAGTAACTGTTGCAGGAGCTAATGTTGGGCAATCTTTTGAGTACTTAAATTCTCGAAATTCTAATAATAATGTTGCAGGCGCTAAAGACCACTTGGTCACTAAAAAAATATACGATTTTGTAAATTATAAAAATTCTAAGTTAGAAATTAAATACAATTATTTGCCAGATGTTAATACTTTATTAAATGTAAAAGATAGTTTGTTAATTTCTTACATAAACAAAGCTAACGATACCATTGTAATTTGGAGAAAAGGAGGTAATAAGATGCAAACTTGGAACGAACCCAACAGAATTAAAACAGAAACTATAGATTTAAGTGTTTTAAACGGTACATATTCGCCACTTATTTTTACTGGAAAACTTTCTGGTATCCCTAATAGTTCTGCTGCTTCAGGTTGGGGAATCTTTTTAAAACAAGCTGTTTTAAATGGTGCCACTTTAGCTGTTAAAGAGGAAGAGTTGGTGAATATTAAAATATTTCCGAATCCAATATTATTAGAAAAAGAGATTTTTATAAGTAGTATAGAAGAAATCGAAAAAATAAAGCTTTTTGATATTACTGGTAAAGAACTAAAGTTTTTTAATCAAAAGAAAATATTGCCTACTAAAATAGCTTTAAAATTTAAAAAAATTACTTCGGGTATTTACTTCTTAAATATACAATTTAAAGGTAGCTCTTATAATGTTTCTAAGAAAATAGTTGTAGAATAATTTTAAAAACATACAAAAAAACCATCTCAAGTGAGATGGTTTTTTTAATCAACTAATTCAAATAATTTACACAATGAAAACAGTTTACTACGTTGTCTCCATTTTATACTTCGCAATCTGCGTGCCAAAGTTATTTTTTGAATGATTATTTTATTATTTCGAACTCTTTATCTAAAACATCAACAGAATTATCACTAACAAATACTTTAAAAATTCCTGACTCTGTTGTAAATTCTCCTTTGTTATTATTGAAGTCTAGTAAAGATTTGTCTAGTATAAAATTTATTTGGCGTGCTTATGTGCTTTATAAGAAGAACGTACTAAAGCGCCACTTTCTACATACATAAAGCCCATTTCTAAACCTAAAGTTTCGTATTTTTTAAATTGCTCTGGTGTAATGAAATCATTTACTGGTAAGTGTTTTTTTGTAGGTTGTAAATACTGACCTATTGTTATGATATCTAAACCAACTTGGCGTAAATCTTTCATAGTTTGAATGACTTCTTCTTCAGTTTCTCCTAAACCTAGCATAATACCAGATTTAGTACGCATTCCGTTTTGTTTTAAATATTTTAAAACAGCTAAACTTCTATCATATTTTGCTTGAATTCGAACTTCTCTAGTTAGTCTTCTAACGGTTTCCATATTATGAGAAACTACTTCTGGATGCACTTCAATAATTCTATCTAATTGTTTTGTGTTTCCTTGAAAATCAGGAATTAAAGTCTCTAAAGTTGTATTCGGATTTGCTCTTCTGATTGCCTCTACAGTTTCTGCCCAAATAATAGAACCACCATCTTTTAAATCATCTCTATCTACAGAGGTAATTACTGCGTGGTTTATTTTCATCAATTTAATAGAACGTGCTACTTTTTCTGGTTCATCCCACTCTACAGTTTCTGGTCTTCCTGTTTTTACGCCACAAAAACCACAAGAACGTGTACAAATATTTCCAAGAATCATAAAAGTTGCTGTTCCTTCTCCCCAGCATTCTCCCATATTTGGGCAACTTCCACTTGTACAAATTGTATTTAATTTATACTTATCTACCAAACTTCTAAGTTCAGTGTATTTTTTACCTACGGGTAATTTTACACGTAACCATTTTGGTTTTTTAGGTCTTTCAGGAAGAATAACAGATTCATTTGCCATTTTCTATCAAATTATGAAAAGCAAAGATACAAAGGAAAATATGAAAATTAATGATTAAAAATTGAAGTATTCTGAACATCTTTTTTTTCTTTGAAAAGATTTTTCTAAAGTTTTAATTCTATCTTTTTTGTCTCTATTAGTAAATTCTTTAGATTCTTGAATTTCTCTTTTCTGTAGCCTAAATTCTTTTTCTAAATTAGATTTGTACGCATTTTTTCCTGAACTATAAAATTGATTTTTCTGCATTTTATAAATTACTTGTTAAACCATCTTTAAAATGTTCCCAATCAGAAATAATAATTTTAAAAATGAAAAAAGAAAGAATGGCTATAATTATTTTTAGTCTTAATGAATTTTTTTCTTTTCTTGAAAAGTTTCTTTTTTTTAATTTCATAAATAATACAATTATAAGAGTAATTCTTTTAGTTTACTAGGATTTTGATAATTATTGAAAAAAAGGAGTAACTCTACGTTTTCTCTATTAATTTGATAAAACAAAGTAATTTGTTTTAAAATTTCTATTTGATGAATGTTTTTATTCTTTTTATATTTTTTAAAAGTGTAAGGAGAAATTTTTAAAACCTCAATTACATCTTCAACTTTTTTAATAAAATTGATTACTTCTTTAGAAGTCCAAAATTTTTCTAAATAATCAATATTATTTTGAAAACTTTCATTGGCAATTTTTGAAGAAATAATCTTATAAGAGTTCATACTTTTTTTTGCTTTCTTGCAAGATGTTTTCAAAATTAGAAATTTCTCCTTTAGCAACTTGCTCTTTTGATTTTTCTAATAATTGATGAATTATTTCTTCTTTATACTCCTGATAATCATTAGGATATAAGTATTTAGAAATCAATTTTATTTCTTCGCTTGTAAATCTTTTTTCTCTAATTTTTTTGTAAAAAAAACTACTTTTAAGATTTAATAACTTTAAAAAATATTGAACCTTAAAGTCGCTATTTTTTATATCTTCTGCTAGTTTGTTGATAATAGCATCATATTGATGGATAATATTTATTTTGTTCATATATATGTGGTAATAAAGTATAAATATAAATAAAATTTTACAAACTCAATAAAAACCAAATGCTAAATCCTACTAAAAAAATGATACCAACAATACTTAAAATGCATAAATAAATTCCTGGTCTGTGCTTTTCTGGAGTATGTTTTCCTGTAATTAGTTTGTAGTTTAAAATGGCATAAAAAGGAGCAGTTAAAAAAGATAGAATTGTAGCTATTTTGACTAACAACCCCATATTATCCATAAAATATTTTAGGATTAAAAAAGTTCCAGAAAAAAGAAAAACAATCCAAAACCAATATCCGAATTTAAAATCTTTATTCCACAATAGTTTTGTAGTTCTGTTCATTGCTCTAGGTGAAGCATCCATTGTTGTAATAGTTGTACTGAACATAGTTGTAAATGCAGCAATAGCAATAAAAATGTAAGAAAACTCGCCCAAGTTATGAGTGTATAGTTTAATTAACTGACTTGCAAAAACTCCTCCTTTATTAGAGAATGTTTCTCCTGATTTATACATTACTAATGCACCTAAAAGCACAAAACAAATTCCTAAAAAAAGTGTGCCAATATACCCAACATTAAAATCGAAAACTGCATCTTTTCTTTTGGTTTTTAGAACCGTGGTTTTATCCTTTTCTACAGACCAAATAGAATGCCAAATAGAAACATCTAAAGGAGCTGGCATCCAACCTAAAAAGGCAATTAAAAAAGTAAGTTCAACTGCTCCTGAAGGAATTATCTGTGTGACATCAAAAGTGTCTTTGGTACTAAATAAAGCTACAGCTACAGCAATAATTGTACTAATGGTAAGAATAACAATAATGTATTTCATCACATTATCTAACAATTTGTATTTACCAACTACTAAAAATATCAAACTAATAAACATTAGTAGTGTAGCCCATAAAACTAAATCGTTTGTAAAACCAAAAAGTTGAGATGCCAAACCAGCAGTAACAATAGTTACAGCTGCTTGTATGGTAAACATTGTGGCAAAATTTAGAAGGTAATAAGCAACTAAAACTCCTTTGCCTAATTTACGATAGCCATCTAATAAAGTTTCTCCTGTTGCAGCTGCATAACGTGGACCGAATTGAAAGAAAGGATATTTAAACAAGTGAACCAATAACAAAGCCCAAATTAATCCAAAACCAAATTCTGCGCCAGCTCTTGTAGATTGTACTAAGTGTGATACTCCAATTGCTGCACCTGCAAATAATAAACCAGGTCCTAAAGATTGTAAGAATGATTTTTTCATTTAAGACCTCTTAATAATCTCTGCCAACAACTTTTTTGCACGTAATAATTTTACTTTTACATTGTTCATTGGTTCATTAATATGTTCAGAAATTTCTTTATAACTTAATTCTTGAAAATAACGTAATTGGATGATTTCTTGGTATTTAGGTTTTAATTGTTTAATGTCTTTTAACAATTTTGCTAAATTTTGTTCGGTTATAATTTTGTCTTCTGGAGTAGGGTTTTCATCAATAACTAAATACGCTTTTTCCTCTTGTTCTTTTGTAGTGTTGGTTGCAATAGAAATCTTTTTTTTGCGCAATAAATCTATATGAACATTCTTAGAAATGGTAACTAACCAAGTTTTAAAAATGTATTTATCATTATAAGTATCAATCTTATCAAAAGCCTTAGAAAATGTCTGAATTGTAATATCTTCAGCATCATTTTCACTCTGAGTTCTTTTTAGTTGATAATTATAAACATCACTCCAAAAAGTATCTAACAAGTAGCTAAAAGCAGACTGACTGCCTTTTTTAGCTCTAGAAATTTGTATTTTAAGTTTATTATTGTCTATTTCCAATGATTTGGTTTTGACGACAAATTAGTAATAAAAATCGAAAACTGAAATAGTATCAATCCAATTTCTAAAAAAGGTAAAAAATAAATGATTTGTGGTTCTTTTAATTTTTGTGATGCTAAACCCACAACAAGAAATTGAACTAAAAAATAAGATAAAAAGACAGGTAATATAATTTGCCAAGGATAAAACAAAAATAGCAGAGAAGCTAAAACATAAAAAAATACTTTAGAAACAAAGAATAAGCCTAAAAAGAATTTATGGGTAAACTTGTAATGATTTGCAGTAGAAATGTGTCTTCTTTTCTGACGAAACCATTCTTTAAATGATGTTGGAGCTAAAGATTCTGTAAAACTTTTTTCTGAGGTACAAATTACTGTATTCTCTTTATTAGCAGCATCTTGTATAAATAAATCGTCATCTCCAGATTTAATATGTATATGATTGATGAACCCTTTTACGTTAAAAAATTCTTCTTTTTTATAAGCTAAATTTCTGCCAACAGCCATATAAGGAAAACCTATTTTTGCATAACTAAAATATTGAATTGCAGTTAATAGTGTTTCAAATCTTACCAATAAGTTGACAAGTGAATTTTCTTTTTTGTACTTGCCATATCCTAAAATAATGGTTTTTTCATCAGAATAATTCTGACTCATTTCTGATATCCATTTGTTAGAAACAGGTTTACAATCTGCATCTGTAAATAATAAATGTTGGTTTTTGGCAGCCTTAATTCCTAAAGTAAGCGCGTATTTTTTATTTCCCCAAAAAGCTTCAATATTTTTTACATCAATAATTCTAATGTTCTTATTTTCTTTTTTAAACGATTGCATAACATTGGCAGTTTCATCAGAAGAAGCATCACTTATCAACACAATTTCAAAATCCGTATATTTTTGATTGATGATTAAAGGAAGAAATTTTTGCAAATTCTCAGCTTCATTTTTTGCACAGATAATAACAGAAATAGGAATTTCAGAAGACTTTCTATAATCTTTTTGATTGTCAAACAAAAAAGTAGAAAATACTAAATAATATAAAATTTGAATGACCGTAAATGCTACAAAAAAGTAGAAAAGTACAGTAACCATCATTTAGAAAAAAAGGAATTAATTGTGTTGAGGTTCAGAGCAAGACTCAAACTGATCTGGTGTTTTTCCACAAAATCCACAAGCTTCTCCATCTTTGTTTAAAACAGGGTTTTGGCTGGCACAAGTTCCTGCAAATTTACCATCTTTTTTTGTCCAAATTTTAATGGCAATTCCAGCAACACCAAGACCTAACAAACCTAAAGTAAGCAATAATAATTTCATAAAAAATAATTGAATAGCAAAGATACATATTCTTATTTTCTCTTTAAAAATCTTCATCAAATATTTTATAAAGTGACTTTTTTTATCTTTAGGTGTCATAAGAAATGATATCAACGAATATTAATTAACTAAACATTTTACATTATGAAAAAATATTTTGCTGAATTATTTGGAACTTTCTGGTTAGTTTTTGGTGGATGTGGTAGCGCAATTTTTGCTGCTGGTTATCCAGAATTAGGAATCGGTTTTGTTGGAGTTTCTCTGGCTTTTGGTTTAACCGTTTTAACAATGGCTTACGCTGTTGGGCATATTTCTGGAGGGCATTTTAACCCCGCAGTTTCTTTTGGTCTTTGGGCTGGAGGTAAGTTTTCTGCCAAAGAATTAATACCTTATATAATATCGCAATTAGTGGGCGCAATTTTAGCAGCAGCAGCTTTGTATTTAATTGTTACAGGAAAATCTGGTTTTGAATCTATTGGTGGTTTTGCTGCGAATGGATATGGAGAATTATCTCCAGATAAATATTCTATGCAATCTGCATTTATAGCAGAGTTTTTACTAACAATGTTTTTCTTATTAATTATTTTAGGAAGCACAAATGATAGAGCTCCTAAAGGATTTGCACCCATTGCAATTGGTTTGGGTTTAACCTTAATTCACTTAATTAGTATCCCAATAACAAACACATCTGTAAATCCTGCACGTTCTATGAGTCAAGCAATTTTTGCTGGCGGAGAATATTTAACGCAATCTTGGTTGTTCTGGGTTGCTCCAATAGCAGGTGCAATAGTTGCCGGTTTTATACATAAAGTATTATTTGATAAAGAATAATTTTAACCCCTAACTTAATGCCAAACCAGATAAATGTAATGTTTATCTGGTTTTTTTATTGTATGATATTAACCTCAATCTCTAAATCTATTTGAAATTTTTTTTTGATTGATTTTTGAATTCTTATAGCAAGCTGATAAATTTCTTTTCCAGAAGCATTTCCATAGTTTACCAAAACTAAAGCCTGTTTTTTGTGAACTCCATAATCTGAAAAACGCTTACCTTTAAAACCAGCTTTTTCTATTAACCAACCCGCAGGAACTTTTACAGTTTCTTCTGATACTGGATAACTTGGAATCTGTGCATATTCTTTTTGAAGTTTATTAAAAAGTGATTTTGAAATGACAGGATTTTTAAAGAAACTACCGCTATTACCAATCTTTTTTGGGTCTGGTAATTTACTTTGTCTAATAGAAATTACTGCATTAGAAACATCTTTTAAACTTGGTTTGTCTATTTTTTTTAATGCTAACTCAGAGGCAATTGCACCATAAGAAATATTTAAATGATGCAGGTTTTTAGTCAATTTAAAACTTACAGAAGTTAAGACATATTTGCCTTTAGCTTCATTTTTAAAAACGGAATTTCTATATCCAAACTTACATTCATCTGCAGCAAAAGAAACCAATTTACCAGTTTTAATTTCTACAGCTTCAACTTTTGTAATTACGTCTTTTACTTCAACTCCATAAGCGCCAATATTTTGAATTGGGCACGTACCAACTTTTCCTGGAATTAGAGACAAATTTTCTAATCCACCATAATTATTATCAACACACCATAACACAAATTCGTGCCAATTTTCGCCAGCATTTACGGTTATATAAACACTGTTATTATCTTCTTTATCAATAGAAATTCCTTTGATATCAATATGTACAACTAACTTATTAATATTTTTTGTGAGCAATATATTACTGCCTCCAGAAAGTAAAAAAATATCTTTTTCAACTTTTAAAAGTTGTTGTAATTGATAAACTGAATCTACAGAAATAAAACGTTTTGTAGTAACATCAATACCAAAAGTATTGTAGTTTTTTAAGGATATGTTTTGTCGAATATTCAATTAATTTGGATATTGTTTTAAAGCTTCCGCTAAAATTTCTACAGAACGTATTAGGTCTTTTTTATTTAGAACATAAGCAATTCTTACCTGATTTTTTCCTTCTCTAGGAGTTGAATAAAATCCGCTTGCGGGAGCTACCATAACAGTCTCGTTATTATGATTAAATTTTTCTAACATCCATTGTGCAAAATCATCAGAATCTTTTACAGGTAGTTCTACAACGCAGTAAAAAGCACCTTTTGGTTTGGCAACTTTTACGCCATCAATTTTTTGTAACTCTGTAATTAAAGTATTTCTTCTTTCAAGATATTCTGTTTTTACATCATCAAAATAACTTTGCGGTGTTTCTAAAGCAGCTTCAGAAGCAATTAAAGCATATGTTGGCGGACTTAATCTTGCTTGTGCAAATTTTATTGCAGTAGAAATAAACGTATCATTTTTAGAAACAATGCAACCAATTCTTGCACCACACATACTGTAACGTTTAGAAACAGAGTCTATTACAATTGCATTTTGTTCTAAACCATTTAAAGACATTATAGATGTATGTTGTAAACCATCGTAGGTAAATTCTCTGTAAACTTCATCTGCAATTAAAAACAAATCGTGTTTTAAAACAATTTGTTTTAGCTTATTAATTTCTTGTTCAGAATATAAATATCCTGTAGGATTTCCAGGATTACAAATTAAAATTGCCTTGGTTTTTGGGGTAATTAGTTTTTCGAAATCTTCAATTTTTGGAAGCGAAAAATTATCTTCAATTTTAGAAATTACAGGAACCACTTTTACACCAGATGCAGTAGAAAAACCATTATAATTTGCGTAAAAAGGCTCAGGAATTATAATTTCATCACCAGGATCTGTGATACTTCCAATAGTAAATAATAATGCTTCAGAACCACCTGTTGTTGCAACTATATTATTTGCAGAAATATGAATATTATTTTTTTTGTAATAATGGGTTAATTTATTTCTGTATTCTTCAGAACCTTCAGAACGCGCATAAGCCAAAGTCTCTATAGTATTATTTTTTACAGCATCTAAAGCAATTTGTGGCGTTTTTATATCGGGTTGTCCAATATTTAAATGAAAAACTTTAGTTCCTCTTTTTTTTGCATCTTCTGCATAGGGCACCAATTTTCTTATTGGCGATTCTGGCATATGTTTTCCTTTGGTAGATATTGAAGGCATAATAATATTTTAAGTATTTCTCGATGCAAATTTCCGAAATATATTTTATTTATAGCATTTTATTGTATAAAGTTTAATGGTTAAAATTTTGCTAAAAAACAGAAAGATATGTTCTTATAGTTGTATATTGTATTTGCAAAATACTTTCAAATTTGAAAAAAAATTCCATTATTTTATTACTGATTTGCTTTTCAATGCATTCTTTTTCTCAGAATGGATTTTATTTTAATGGAGCCAATAAAAAAAGACAACAGCTTCGTTTTAAGTTAATTAATAACTTGATTGTGATTCCTTTAGAAATAAATGGTAAAGAGTTATCATTTATTTTAGATACTGGGGTTAATAAAACAATTCTTTTCAATTTATCTGAAAATGATAGTATTGGGTTATTGAATACAGCAAAAATTACTTTGCGGGGTTTGGGTAAAGGTAAACCTGTGCCTGCTTTGGTATCAAGAAAAAATACATTTAGAATAAAAAACTTAGTTAGTAATAATGAAACAGTTTATGTTATTTTAAAAGGTAATTTTGATTTATCGAGTAAAATGGGAACCACAATTCATGGAATAATTGGGTACAGTTTGTTAAAGGATTTTATTGTACGGGTAAACTATAAAACAAAAAAGCTCGATTTCTATAACCCTAAAACTTTTACTTACAGAAAATGTAGAAAATGCGAAACGATTCCTTTTACTTTTTATAGAAAAAAACCATTTATAAATGCTAAAATTGGTTTAGATACTATTGGCAGTAAATTAGTAGATGTAAAACTATTAGTAGATTCTGGAGGTAGTGATGCATTGTGGCTTTTCGAAAACTCTAAAGAAGTAATAAAAACACCAAAACGTTTTTTTTATGATATTTTAGGTGAAGGTTTAAACGGACCAATTTTTGGTAATAGAAGTAGAATTTCTAAATTTAAATTAGGAAAATTTGAAATTAAAAAACCTACGGTTTCTTTTTTAGATTCTGCTTCAACTCATAATGCTAGAAATTTTAAAGAAAGAAATGGCAGTATTGGAGGTAATATTTTAAAACGTTTTAAAGTTTGGATAGATTACCCAAATAAAAAATTTACTTTTAAAAAGAACGGATCTTTTAAAAAAGGTTTTAATTACAATATGAGTGGTTTAGATGTTGTTTATGCAGGTAAAGAAATAATAAAAGAAAAGAAAGCACAAAGAATTATAGATAATTATTCATTTAATAAAGGACCATCTAATAATAATGCCAACACAATTTCATTTATCACTAGCTATGAGTATAAATTTAAACCTTCATACAAAATTAAAAATGTTATCGTAAATTCTGCTGCAGATAAAGCTGGTTTAAAAGTGAATGATAAAATTTTAAGTATAAACGGAAAGCATACTCATAATTTTACCTTAGCAGATATTATTTATAGATTTCAAGAAAGGGAAGGTAAAAAAATAAGAATGACAGTACAGAGAAAAGGAGTAATTTTAAAATTTAAATTTAGATTAGAAAAGAAAATTTAACTGTCAGAAAGCATACTTTTTTGTTTTTCTAGCGTAATTCCTTTATTAACAAAACCTTTTATTCTAATCACTTTTCTATTTTTTTTTGCGTTCGAAAAAATAGTTATCAATTTAGAAAAACCACCAACTCTATTGGTATCGTAAGAAACTTTAATTTCGCCTTTTTTACCAGGCATAATAGGTTTTTCTGGTTTTTGGGGTATTGTACATCCACAAGTAGAAGTTATGTTTCTGATAATTAATGGTTTATCGCCAATATTTGTAAAAACAAAAACTCTTTCTCCGTTAGAACCTTTCTCTATTTTACCATAATCAATTACTAATTTTTCAAATTTAAACTCTTGAGCGGTTGTAGATAAACTAATCAATCCAACTATAAATAATGTAAAAAATGTTTTCATTTTATTTGCTAATATATCCTTTAATTTTAATTCTTTTTCTTTTGTTTTTTGCGTTCGAAAAAATAATGATTTCTTTAGAAAATCCACCAGCTTTAGAAGTGTCATATGCTACAGTTATAGTTGCCTTTTCGCCAGGCATAATTGGTTTTTCTGGTTTTTTTGGAATTGCACAATCGCAAGAAGTTTTAATTTCTTTAATAATTATAGGAGCATTACCAATGTTAGTAAATTCAAAAATGCGTTTGCCATCTGCACCTTTTTTAATTTTTCCATAATTGATAATTTCTTTTTCAAATTTAAACTCTTGAGCAGAAATTGCAACAGAAATTAACAAAGCAACTATTAATAGAAATCCTTTTTTCATACTACAAATTTACGATTTTTTAATGATAAAAAAATCAACCTCACATTTTCTCTTGAAAATAGATAATTGTATTTTTGCCAACTATATATCAAAAAAGATACCAAAGTATGATAATTCCATCTAAATACGATGCAAGACAAGTAGAAGATAAATGGT
Organism: Polaribacter sp. 2405UD43-2; assembly: GCF_058147125.1. NCBI lineage: Bacteria > Pseudomonadati > Bacteroidota > Flavobacteriia > Flavobacteriales > Flavobacteriaceae > Polaribacter > Polaribacter sp. 2405UD43-2. The sequence goes on from NZ_JBYVJX010000003.1 coordinate 274,472, forward strand.
ACAATTACTGGATGAAAAATAATTATTTTCATTCAACACCAGATGAAAGAGAACCTTATACCATTGTAATTCCACCACCTAACGTAACAGGAGTTTTACATATGGGGCATATGTTGAATAACACCATTCAAGATGTGTTAATTAGGCGAGCACGTTTGTTGGGTAAAAATGCTTGTTGGGTTCCTGGTACTGATCACGCATCTATTGCTACAGAAGCAAAAGTTGTTGCCAAGTTAAAGGAGCAAGGAATAGATAAAAACGATTTAACTCGCGAAGAATTTTTAGCACATGCTTGGGAATGGAAACACGAATATGGAGGCATTATTTTAGAGCAACTAAAAAAGTTAGGAGCTTCTTGCGATTGGGAAAGAACTGCGTTTACAATGGATCCAGAAATGTCTGAATCTGTCATAAAAGTATTTGTAGATTTATATAACAAAGGCTTAATTTATCGTGGTTACAGAATGGTAAATTGGGATCCTGAAGCAAAAACCACACTTTCTGACGAAGAAGTAATTCATGTAGAAAAACAAGGAAATTTATATTATTTAGAATACAAAATAGAAGGTTCTGATGATACATTAACTATTGCAACTACAAGGCCAGAAACCATTTTTGGAGACACCGCAATTTGTATCAATCCAAACGATGAGTGCTTTACGCATTTAAAAGGTAAGAAAGCAATTGTTCCACTTTGTGGAAGAGTTATTCCGATTATTGAAGATGAATATGTAGATGTTGAGTTTGGTACAGGATGTTTAAAAGTTACACCTGCGCACGATGAAAACGATAAGGTTTTAGGCGATAAACACAATTTAAAAGTAATTGATATTTTTAATGATGATGCTTCTTTAAACTCTTTTGGATTGCATTACGAAGGAAAAGACAGATTTGTAGCTCGTAAAGAAGTGGTAAAAGAATTAGAAGCAAAAGGTATTTTAGTAAAAACTGAAGTTCACACAAATAAAGTTGGAACATCAGAGAGAACCAAAGCTGTTATAGAGCCAAGATTATCAGATCAATGGTTTTTAAAGATGGAAGAATTAGCTAAACCAGCAATAAAAGCGGTTTTAGGAGATGATACAGATATCAATTTATATCCGAAGAAATTCGAAAATACTTACCGTCATTGGATGGAAAACATCAGAGATTGGAATATTTCTCGTCAATTATGGTGGGGACAACAAATTCCTGCTTATTTCTATGGAGATGGAAAAGAAGACTTTGTTGTAGCAGAGAATATTAATGACGCTCTTGAGCTTGCGAAAGAGAAAACTAATAACTCAAAACTAACAACTAACGACTTGCATCAAGACGAAGATGCTTTAGATACGTGGTTTTCTTCTTGGTTATGGCCAATGTCGGTTTTCGATGGAATTAGAAATCCAGAAAATGAAGAAATTAAATATTATTATCCAACAAACGATTTAGTTACAGGTCCAGATATTTTATTTTTCTGGGTTGCACGTATGATTATTGCTGGATATGAATATAAAGATGAAAAACCTTTTGAAAATGTATACTTAACAGGTTTAGTACGCGACAAACAACGTCGTAAAATGTCTAAATCGTTAGGGAATTCACCAGACGCGTTAAAATTGATTGAAGATTACGGAGCAGACGGAGTTCGTGTAGGATTATTGTTAAGTTCAGCCGCAGGAAACGATTTAATGTTCGATGAAGATTTATGTCAGCAAGGAAAAGGTTTTGCAAACAAAATTTGGAACGCTTTCCGTTTAGTAAAAGGTTGGAAAATTGATGAATCTTTAGAACAACCAGAATATGCTAAAATTGGATTAGAATGGTACAACGCGAAGTTTCAAACAGTATTGGAAGAAATCGAAGATCATTTTTCTAAATACCGTTTATCAGATGCTTTAATGGCAATCTATAAATTAATAATGGACGATTTTTCTTCTTGGTTATTAGAAACTGTAAAGCCAGCTTACCAACAACCTATTGATAAAAAAACATACAATGCTGTTATTGCTATCTTTGAAGATAATTTAAAAGTATTGCATCCTTTTATGCCTTTTTTATCAGAAGAAATTTGGCAATATATTTCTGAAAGAACCCCAGAAGAAGCGTTAATTATTACTAAATATCCAGAGCAAAAAGCATCTAATGAGCAACTTATAAAAGAATTTGAGTTTGCTGCAGAAGTTGTTTCAGGAATTAGAACGATTAGAAAAAACAAAAATATTTCGTTTAAAGATGCAGTTGAATTATCAGTTGTAAATAATGAAAAATTCACTACAAATTTTGATGTAATTATTCAAAAACTAACAAACGCATCTATAATTAATTATGTTTCTGATAAAGTTGATGGAGCTTCGTTTAGAGTAAAATCGAACGAATATTTTATTCCTATTGCAGAAGAAAATATAGATGTCCAAGCAGAAACTAAAAAGTTACAAGCTGAGTTAAAAAGAGCAGAAGGTTTCTTATTTGGTATTCAAAAGAAATTATCTAATGAGCGTTTTGTGTCTAATGCGCCAGAGCAAGTTATTACTTTAGAACGTAAAAAAGAAGCTGATACATTGGCTAAAATTGAGACTATTAAATCTAGTTTAGCAAGTTTAAAATAATGTAACTGTCTAACTTTAAGTATAAAGTCTTTCTAAAATTAGAAAGACTTTTTTTTATTTATAAAAAAATAATTACTTTTTTATACTAAAAAATAGTTATAAAAGTTATAGTATAAACTAAAAACATTTTAAAATGAAAAAACTAATTATTGCCCTAGCAGTAATCGCATTTGCAACTTCTTGTGTTTCTAAAAAGAAATATGTTGCCTTAGAATCTCAGTATAAAAATACCAAAGGTAATTTACAAAAGACAACGATAGAAAAAGAAGCATTAGAAGCCAAATTTGCAAAAATTGAAAAGCGTGTTGAGATTTACAATAACAAGATTAATTCTTTAAAAAGTGAGAATGTCACTTTAGAAAAAGAAAACGAATTAAAGTTAGATACTTATGGTAATGTTGCGGTAATTTCTAAGAAAGGAAGAAAGCAAATGAATGAAACATTAAAAAAAGTAAATCCTGAAAAATTAGCAAAAGCCAAAACATTAAAAGATTCTTTAAATTTAGCAATTTCCCATAATTTTGTTAGAAAAGCGTTGGGTAAAACAGAGTTTAACAATTCTGATGATATAGATATTGATATCGATCAAACTGTGGTTATGATTTCTATTTCCGATAAACTACTTTTTAACACAGCTAGTTATCAAATAAAAAGAAGCGGATATGAATTAATTACTAAGTTGGCAGATATTATACAGTCTGAACCAAGTATGGATGTAATGATTGAAGGTCATACAGATTCTAGAACTATCAGTAATGAAAAAGTTCAAGATAATTGGGATTTAAGTGTAAAAAGAGCAACATCTATTGTAAGACTTTTACAAAATAAATTTAATGTAGAAGGAAGTAGATTAATTGCTTCTGGTAGAGGAGATACAATGCCTTTGTTCCCTAATACTAGTAAAGAAAACAGAGCTAAAAATAGAAGAACAAGAATTGTAATTCTACCAAATTTAAATAAGTTTTTTGCTTTGTTAACAGAAGAAGGAGTTATAGAAACAAAATAGAAAGTTAACTTTATTAAAAACTCTCTTTTGTAAAAATTACAAAAGAGAGTTTTTATTTAATCGAAAAGAATTCCACGAGGCTCCAGTCTCGGGGTTTCCGTTGAAACTGTCATTCCCGTGAAAACGGGAATCTAAACACGGAATTTTGGTTTATAACAAAGCTTCTCTTAATAACGTAATTGGATGTTTTGCAGTACGTTTTGTGCCATCAAAAATTTGATGTCTGCAACTTGTTCCGGCAGCAGCAATTTCTGTATCGGCAGTACAATTTCTTACTTTTGCAAACAATGTATCTTCGCCCACTTGCATAGAAACATTATAATGTTCTTTTTCGTAACCAAAAGAACCTGCCATTCCACAACATCCTGTATTTAAAATAGTTACAGAATAATTTTTAGGAATATTTAACATTTGAAAACTCGCAAAAGTTCCTGTTAATGACTTTTGATGACAATGTCCATGCACTTTTACAGCCTTAGGCTGTTTTGTAAACATATCTTCATGGATATTCTTGAGTTCAAGTTCTTTAGCTAAAAATTCTTCAAAAGTAAAGGTGTTTTTTGCAATTTTTTCTGCGGATGCTTTATCATCAGCCAATCTAATATATTCATCCCTAAAAGTTAAAATTGCTGAGGGTTCTATTCCTATTAAAGGAGTTTTATCAGTAATTAAATCTTTAAAAATTGCAATATTTTTGTCGCAAACTTCTTTGGCTTGTTTTAAAAAACCTTTAGAAATATAGCTTCTTCCGCTTTCTTGGTGATTGATAATTTGTATATCATATCCTAATTTTTCTAAAAGATAGAAAGCGTCTTTACCAATTTCTACATCATAAAAGTTGGTAAATTCATCGTTAAATAGGTAAACTTTTTTGTCATTTAAACCTTGTGGAGACATCTTTTCATTTACAGATTTCTCCATTTCAGTCGAAATGACATTCTGATTTTTAATACCATTTTGCTTTTTATACCAACTATTCAATGTCTTTTTTGCTAGTTTTGGTACACTTCTTTGTTGAGTAACTCCCATTGCAGATTTTGCTAATTTTGTATTTAAAATTAAGTTTGATAATGTTGGTATAAGGCTTCCTAATTTGTTTAGTTTGGCATTGTTAGCAAATAATTTATTTCTAAAAGAATAGCCATTTGTTTCTTGATATTGATATAAAAACTCAGCTTTCATACTAGCAACATCAACATTACTAGGACATTCTGTGGCGCAAGCTTTACAACTTAAACAAAGGTCTAAAACTTTTTTAAGTTCTTTAGAGTCAAATTTGTTTTTTGAGGTATTGTTGGTTAAAACTTCGCGCAGCATATTGGCTCTTGCTCTTGTGGTGTCTTTTTCGTCTTTTGTTGCTCTGTAACTTGGGCATAGCATTCCGCCAGCTTCTACAGGTTTTCTACAATCGCCAGAACCATTGCATTTTTCGGCAAGTTTTAAAATACCTTCGCTATCAGAAAAATCTTGTATGGTTTTAATTACAGGTTCTGTTCTATCAATTTTATAACGGAGGTTTTTATCCATAGAAAAAGCATCTGTAATTTTTCCTTGGTTAAAAATGTTATTTGGGTCAAAAGCTTTTTTAATTCGTCTTAAAAGTTGATAATTTTGTTCACCAATCATTAACGGAATAAATTCTGCACGTACAATTCCATCTCCATGTTCACCAGAAAAAGACCCTTTATATTTTTTAACTAATTGCGCAGTTTCTGTAGTAATTTTTCTAAAAAGACCAACATCTTCTTTTTTCTTTAAATTCAAAATAGGACGTAAATGCAGTTCGCCAGCACCAGCATGGGCATAATAGACAGCATTCTGCTGATATTTACTCATTATTTTAGTGAATTCCTCTATATAATCTGGTAAATCTTCTAAAGCCACAGCTGTGTCTTCTATACAAGCAACTGCTTTCATATCACCAACCATATTTCCTAAAGCACCTAAACCAGCTTTTCTTAAATAATGCACTTTAGCAATGTCTTGTCCAAATACTTTTGGATGATGATACCCAAACTTATTTTTTTCTAAATCTGCAATTAAATTGTCTGCTAAAGTTTCTGCTTCTTTAATGGTATTTGCAGCAACTTCTAACATTAAAACGGCTTCTGGATCACCTTGTAAAAAGAATCTGTTTTTAGCCAATTCTCTGTTGTTTTTTGTACAATCTAAAATGGTTTTGTCCATCAATTCACAATTATACAAACTATGATTCATTGCTATTAAAGTAGCTTTTAAACTCTCATTAATACTTGTAAAATGAGAACAAACCATAATGCTTTTTTTAGGTGGTAAGTTGTCTAATTGTAGGGTAATTGCTGTTGAAAAAGCCAAAGTTCCTTCACTTCCTGTTAAGAGTTTTGCAACGTTTAGGGTTGGTTTTTTTCCTCCAAACAAATCTGATTTTAAAAATTCATCTACAGCATAACCTGTGCATCTTCTGTGAATCGTTTCTTTTGGAAACTCATTTTTTATTTCTTTCTGAATTTCTTTTGAAGAAAGTTCTTTGTAAATACTTTTATATATTTTTCCTTCTAAGGTGTTTTCTTTGGTTTTTTTGATAAATTCACTTGAAGTTATTTCTTTAAAAACTGCTGTGCTTCCATCGCTTAAAATAGCATCAATTTGCAAAACTTTATCGCGTGTAACACCATATTTTATTGATGTACTTCCAGAAGAATTGTTGCCCACCATTCCGCCAATCATACATCTGTTTGATGTTGATGTGTTTGGACCAAAAAACAACCCAAAAGGTTTTAGGTAGACATTTAAAGAATCTCTTACAATTCCTGGTTGTAATTTTATGGTTTTTGCTTTTTCATCAAAAGAAATAATATTGGTAAAATGTTTAGAAACATCTACCACAATTCCGTCTCCAACACATTGTCCTGCTAAAGAAGTTCCTGCTGTTCTTGGTATTAATGTGATGTTCTTTTTAGTAGCAAAATCAATTAAAATTTTAATGTCTTTTTCATTTTTAGGAAATGCAACTGCTAATGGAATTTTACGATACACAGATGCATCTGTAGCGTATAATGTTTTGTGTAAATCATCAAAAAGAACATCGCCTAAAAGTGAGTTGTGTAAAGCTTCTAAAGTTGCATTTTGAATCATCAATAAAATTTATAATTTACAAATATCTGAATAATATTTTCAATAATACTCAATAGCTTCAGAGTTTCAGAATTTTTATGAATTTGTTAATTATTTTGAAAATAATAAGAAGAATTTAAACTATGTAAAAAGAATTTTATTTTTTATCAATTACTATTATATAATTAGTCTCATAGTAGAATTCTTTAGGAATACCATTTCTTTTAGCTGGAATTATTTCTTCTTTAAATAGTTTTATTACACGATCAATTTCGTTTTTAATGATTTTATTTGGTGCAATAGAATTTACATTTATTATTTCTCCTTTTTTATTGATTGTAAATCTTGGATAGATAGTAATAGGACCTTCTAAGTTTTGTAGAGAAATTACTTTTGAAGAAATGTTTTTTAAAATATGATTGTATAATTTTTTATAAAAACAACTTTCTTTAACGTGTTTCTTAATAATATTTTCACAACTTTTAATTAAGGGGTTCTCATCAAAAACATAATTTGTGCTAACATTAATTCTTGGTTTATTATTTTTGAAATCAAACAATTGTACACTATAATCTCCAATTTCATTTCTTTTTACCTCAGATAAGTTGAATCTTACTACCGGAAGGTTTTTAAAAATTTTTTCAATTTTTTTGTTTAAATCACCATTTCCTGTATTTATTCGAATACTTAGTATTTTTTTATCTTCTCCAATTCTAAAAATCATTCTTATTTTATGGTCGTACAGAGTTCGTAAAAAGGGTTTTGTCACAAACTTATATCCAGACTCAATTCTCGAGTAATTTATTTTTTTTAGATCTTTTTTTTTAAGATGAGCTCTTAAAAAATTAGACATACTATTTTTTACACTTGGTATAGAAATTGAATCAAAAGATTTTTGTTCATTTAATGTAATTCTCTTTAATTCTCCATTAGTGTGATAGGGAAATAGTTTGTTTAATTTTATTTTATTTATTGTCGTTTTGTTAAGTCTTTCTCTTATATTGTCTTTTTCTTGACAATATGTTCTTATAGTTATTAATAGAATTAGAATAAAAAATATTTTTTTCATTTAGTTAGGTTGTTATTATGGAATGAATATAACATTCCTTGAAAATGTGTTATGTAAGATTTCCAAAGTTGAAATATGAATCATCAATAATATTTCTAATCAACAAATATCTGAATAAAAATACGATTCAAAAGAAGATGAGAAAGGAGTTTCTAAATTTTTATTGGATTCTTAAAAAATGAATTGAAAAATTATTGAATTTTAAACCAAATTACATTACAATATCATTTTTCCAAGTATAAGGTTTAGGAATATCTGTATCGTCGATTAATTGCCTAATATCAATTTCGATGTCTTTTTTATGGCTTGTAAATCATCATTAGAAAGTGGGTTTTTTGCGTGTGTATTATCAATAAAATCTTTCGCCATAATTGTCCAAGAACGCGAAGTGTTTACAATGCCACCCCATATTTTACGCGCTTCCCACAACCTATCATAAGAAGCGTTATTTTTAAAACTAATAATAAACGAAATAGCTGTACCCAAAACACCTATAAAGGTAACCAAGGTACGTGCAACCATTTTAGGCCTACAAGATCGAATAAAAAAACAGGAATTGTAGATAGTAAAATAAAAAGATAAATATATCTTCTTATCCATTTTAAAACGGTTTTTACAGGGAAAATTCTTTTAATGTACATAAAATCTTAAATCAATGTTAAAGAACCAAATATAACTTTTTTGAATTCATATATTTGTTAGCTAACCAAATTTAAAAAACAAATGAAAAAAGTAGTATTATTAGTTTTCTTGATGACATTTACAATGGTTGGTCAACAAGTTGATTTATCCTATTATCTGCCAAAAGGAAATTATAATTCTCAAATTCCAACTCCAAAAAGTGTCATTGGTTACGAAGTAGGAGAGTGGCATATTTCTCACGACAAATTGGCGGAATATATGAAGGCTTTAGCAGTTTCTTCCGATAGAATTTCTCTAGAAAGCAGAGGTGCTACTTTTGAAGGAAGACCTTTATTATTGTTAACAATTACTTCGCCAAAAAATCATCAAAATATAGAAAATATAAGGGCAGAACACATAGCAGCAACAAATAATTCTGCAGATGTTTCTAACAACCCAATAGTAGTTTATCAAGGGTTTTCTATTCATGGAAATGAGCCAAGTGGTTCTAATGCAGCTTTGGCTGTGGCTTATTATTTAGCAGCTTCAGAAGCTACAGAAGTAAAAGATTTATTAGACAATGCTGTTATTTTGTTTGATCCTTCTTTAAATCCTGATGGATTACAGCGTTTTGCTTATTGGGCAAATACCAATAAAAGTAAAAATACAAATCCAGATCCTAATGACAGAGAATATACAGAAGTTTGGCCTAGAGGAAGAACCAATCATTATCAGTTTGATATGAACCGTGATTGGTTGCCTGTACAGTTGCCAGAAAGTAGAGCAAGAATTAAAACTTTTCATAAATGGTTGCCAAATATTTTAACAGATCATCATGAAATGGGAAGCAATTCTAGTTTCTTTTTTCAACCAGGAATTCCTAGTAGAACAAATCCGTTAACGCCACAAATGAACCAAGATTTAACCAAAGAAATTGCAACATATCACGCAAAAGCGTTAGATAAAATAGGTTCATTATATTATTCTGAAGAGAATTTTGATGATTTTTATTACGGAAAAGGGTCAACTTTCCCAGATATTAACGGAAGTATAGGAATTTTGTTTGAACAAGCAAGTTCTCGCGGACACGCGCAAGAAACGGATAATGGAATTTTAACATTTCCTTTTACCATCAGAAATCAGTTTACGGCTGCTTTATCTACTTTAGAAGCTGCTAGAAAAATGAGAGTAAAAATTCTTAAATATCAACAAAATTTTTATAAAGAATCTAGAAAAACGGGTAGTAAAAAAGCTATTGTTTTTGGTGATGAAAAAGATGCTGCAAAAAGTTTTCATTTGGCAGAAGTGTTAAAACGTCATCAAATAAAAATACACAATGTAAAATCTGATTTTACTAAAAATGGAAAAAAGTATAAAAAAGGATATAGTTATGTGGTGCCAATGAATCAGAAAAATCAGCGTTTGGTAAAAGCTATGTTCGATGTTCGAAAAACGTTTAAAGATAGTTTGTTTTACGATGTTTCTGCTTGGACTTTTAATCACGCTTTTGGTGTAGATTATGCAGAAAATATATCGCTTTCTAAAGCTGGAAAAGAAATCACAGATTTAAAAATGAAAGCAGGAAATGTTTCATTTAAAAGTGATTATGGATATTTAATGCCTTGGAATGAATATTATACACCTAAAGTGTTAAACGCTATTTTACAAAAAGATTTACGAGCAAAAGTATCTTTAAAAAATTTTAAAAATGGAGGCAATTTTTATGAGTATGGAACCATTTTTATTCCTGTTCAAAATCAAAAATTAAATGCAGTAGAAATGTATCAATTTTTAGAAAAAATAGCCAAAGAAAGTCACGTTTCAATTTCTGGTGTTTCTACAGGTTTAAATGATGGAATTGACTTAGGAAGCAATAATTTTAGAACCATTAACAAACCAAAAGTAGCAATGTTAGTTGGTGATGGAATAACAAGTTATGATTCTGGAGAAATTTGGCACTTGTTTGACCAGCGTTTTGATATGCATTTAACACGTTTAGATTTGCGTTATTTTACTAGCGTAGATATCAGCAAGTACACACATATTATAATTCCTAACAGTCGTATTGAAAAGGCTGCCATCGAAAAGTTAAAAACTTGGACAAGAAATGGAGGCATTTTAATTGGCTACAGAAATACTGCCAAATGGTTGGCTAGTAATAAATTTATCAATATAAAATTTGATAAAGCTAAAATAGATACCATTAAAGATGTTTCTTTTGAAGAAAAATCTTTAAAATTGGGCGCACAATATATTGGAGGTGCAATTTTTGAAGCGAAGATAGATCGTTCTCACCCAATAAATTTTGGTTATAAAAATGATAAAATTGCTTTGTTTAGAAACACAACCTTGTTTATTAAAGCTGACAAAAAGAGTTATAACAACCCTATTCAATATACTTCTAATCCGCTGTTAAGTGGTTATATTTCTAAAGAGAACGCAAAAGTGATTCCTAATACAGTTCCTTTTAAAGTACAGAGAATGGGTAGAGGTAGCGTAGTAGTTTTTACAGATAACACCAATTTTAGAGCTTTTTGGTACGGAACTAATAAACTATTAATGAACGCTATTTTCTTTGGAGATAAGATGTAGGTTTGTTAGTTGTTAGTTGTTAGTTGTTAGTTGTTAGTTGTTAGTTGTTAGTTGTTAGTTGTTGGCACCTTGAGTGCAGTCGAAAGGTTTACAAATAAAACGTGAGTTTGATATATTGATTGTTGATAATCAGTTGATTAGTTGTTTTCTTGGTATGCAGATGTCATTCAGACGAAGAATGAGGAAGAATCTCATTAAAGATTGAGATTTCTTATCACTCATAAATTACAAAATACTGATAATAAGAAATATAGCGTTTCAATATAATTCTATGTTATATAGAAATCACATTATAAAGTAATAAAAATTGCAAAGTTTATATACTGATACTTTGCAACTTTATATCACAAGAAAATTTGTAACAAAATTAACCATTAAACGTCTTATTTGTATAACCAACTAAATTGTATAAATGAGTTTTTTTAGAGTATTATTTGCCATCATTTTTCCTCCACTTTCTGTGATAGACAAAGGTTGTGGTTCTTTTTTTATTATCTTTCTATTAACACTTTGTGGATGGATTCCTGGAGTAATTGGAGCGTTAGTGATTTTGAATAATCCTAAAAATTAATGATGAATCTAAAATTTGCAATTCATAATTTTGCATTTGTAATTAAGACCACCCTTTTCTAATCATCAATTGCTCTATATGCGCAAAATGATGTTGGCAATGCCAAGCATAAATACCAATATTTTCTTTTAAACTCACTTCTTCATTTCCATCAGGATGAATAAAACTTTGCTCTAATTCTTTTTCAGTTAATCCTCTTAAAAAATAAACCCATTTAGAGTGTAATGCTTTTAAAGCATCAATAGATAAAAAAATAGGCGCAGATATAGAATCGTGTAATGCTGCCCAAAGTTCTTCAAAATAGGCTTTAATAATAGGTTTGTCTTCAGTTAAAGTCCATTTAAAACGTGTATAAGAATTATGATGACTGTCATAACAATGATGTATAACTTGTCTAATAGACCAGCCATTTTCTCTGTAAGAAGTGTCTAATTGTTTTTCTGATAATTCTCTGACTAAAAATTCTAATTCTTGCGGAAAACGTTCTAAAACAGAAATCCAATCTTCAATATTTTTTTTGGTTATTTTTTCTGGAATATCAGGTTTTCCAATAGGATATTTTAAATCTTCTAACGTCATTTATTTTTTAGTTATTTTCTTTAACATTCTTTTAGAACTTTTGTTTTCAGGGTTTATACTCAATGCTTTTTTGTAATTTTCTATAGCTAGGATTGTATCTTTAGCTCTTAAAAATGCATCCCCTAAGCTATCAAAAGTATTTGAACTCTTAGGGTATAAAAGAGTGTTTATTTTAAATACTTCAATTGCAGTTTTAAATTCTTTGTTTCGTAAATATTTATACCCTAATCTATTAATGTTTCTTTCGCGAATTACTGGGTTTAAAGAATCTTTTTGTTGAATAGTTTTATAAGCAGCTAAAGCTTTGTTATATTCTTTATTTTCAAGATATTCTATAGGAGTTTTTTCACCTTTTTTTAATTTTTTAAAATGATATTTTATACTATCATGCTCTCTTTTGGGTGCTAGTTGAATGTGCATTTCTGGTTGACTAACAAATAATATTTTTTCGTTTAATTCTTTCATATAAAAAGAAGTATCACTTACTTTTAGCAATTCAATATTATCATTACCACGCCATTTTGCGTGTAAAATTTGATCTTTAAAATATATTTCTAAGACTTCGTTAGCATTAAATAAATACCTGCCTTCTGTATTTTTAATAAAGTCTTCAGAATTTTTTTGTGAAGTACAACTTGCTAAAATTAACAATAGAAATAATGTAAATAGAAGTTTTTTCATAATAATTGGTAAAATTGATTCTCTATTTTAGACGATTAAAATAAGGTTTTTGTTACAGTTTTTAGAAGTTATTTAGTTTTAAATTTTATAAATAGCTAAAACTTCTTATAACAATATTTAAAAATTATTACACAATAAAATAAATAGACATCGTATTTTAAAATAAGTTAAAATTCTGTTTATCAATCATATAAATATTATTTTGACAGTTAGATATCGTTAAGTAAAACGTTTAAAATCTACTAAAAATACAAATAAAGTTTACTTTTGATAGCTGATACTTAATCATATCAATAAATAACAAGAAAAATGGCAAAAACATTATTTGACAAAGTATGGGATTCGCACGTTGTTCGTCAGGTTAAAGACGGACCGGATGTGTTTTTTATAGACCGTCATTTTATTCATGAAGTTACAAGTCCTGTAGCCTTTTTAGGATTAGAAAGTAGAGGAAACAGTGTGGTATATCCAGAGCGTACATTTGCTACTGCAGATCATAACACGCCAACTATAAATCAACATTTACCAGTGGCAGATCCATTATCTGCAAATCAATTAGATGCTTTAGAAAAAAATGCTGAAAAACACGGAATTTCTCATTGGGGCTTAGGTGATAAAAACAACGGAATTGTACACGTTGTTGGTCCAGAAAACGGAATTACATTACCAGGTGCAACTATTGTTTGTGGAGATTCGCATACATCAACGCATGGAGCTTTTGGTGCTATTGCCTTTGGTATTGGTACATCTGAAGTAGAAATGGTATTGTCTACACAGTGCATTATGCAGCCAAAACCAAAATCGATGCGTATTAACGTAAATGGTAAATTAGGTTTAGGAGTTACACCAAAAGATGTGGCTTTATACATTATTTCTAAACAAACAACTTCTGGAGCCACTGGATATTTTGTAGAATATGCAGGTGATGTTTTTGAAGATATGACTATGGAAGGGCGAATGACAGTTTGTAATTTGTCTATAGAAATGGGTGCAAGAGGAGGTATGATTGCCCCAGATACAAAAACTTTCGAATATTTAAAAGGTCGTTCTCAAACTCCTAAAGGAGCAGATTGGGATAAGGCAATGAATTATTGGGAAACTTTATATACTGATGAAGGAGCAAGCTTTGATGCAGAATTTAATTATGATGCAGCAGATATTGAGCCAATGATTACTTACGGTACAAATCCAGGAATGGGAATTGGAGTATCAAAGTCTATACCGCTTGCAGAAAATGTAGAAGGTGGTGTAGAAACTTATAAGAAATCATTAGGATATATGTCTTTTAAAGAAGGTGAAGCTATGATTGGTAAAGAAATAGATTTTGTTTTCTTAGGTTCTTGTACAAACGGACGTATAGAAGATTTTAGAGCTTTTTGTTCTATTGTAGAAGGACGTAAAAAAGCAGACAATGTTACTGCTTGGTTAGTTCCAGGATCTCACAAAGTGGTAGATCAAATTAAAGAAGAAGGTTTAGATAAAATTATTGACGATGCAGGTTTTGTATTAAGAGAACCAGGTTGTTCTGCTTGTTTGGCAATGAATGATGATAAAATTCCTGCAGGAAAATTATCAGTTTCTACATCAAACAGAAACTTTGAAGGACGTCAAGGACCAGGATCTAGAACATTATTAGCTTCTCCATTAGTAGCTGCAGCTTCTGCTGTGGAAGGAGTTGTTACAGACCCAAGAACGTTATTAACAAAATAAAAGCTATTAGCTTTTGGCTTTTAACCATTAGCTAAAAATTATAAATTATTTGCCAACAGCTATAAGCTAGAGGCTAAAAGCATAAAAAATATGGCTTACGATAAATTTAATGTATTAACAAGTACAGCATATCCATTACCAACAGAAAATGTAGATACAGATCAAATTATTCCTGCACGTTTTTTAAAAGCAACAGAACGTAAAGATTTTGATATCAATTTTTTCCGAGATTGGAGATTTAATCAAGATGGAACACCAAAACCAGAATTTCCTTTAAACAAAGAAATTTATGCAGGTTCTAAAATCTTAGTGGGAGGTAGAAACTTTGGTTCGGGTTCCTCTAGAGAACACGCAGCTTGGTCTGTATATGATTTTGGATTACGTTGTGTAATTTCATCAGCATTTGCTGATATTTTTAAGAATAACTGCTTAAATGTTGGGGTATTGCCTGTACAGGTTTCTGTTGAATTTGCTGAGGCTTTATTTGCTGCAATTATGGCTGATCCTAAAACGGAAATTAAGGTTGATTTACCAAATCAAACAGTAACATTAGTAGCAACAGGAGAATCTGAATCTTTTGTAATTAACAGTTACAAAAAAGAAAATATGTTAAATGGTTTTGATGATATTGATTATTTAAAAAACATCGAAAACGAAATTGTTGCATTTGCAGAAACAAGACCATTTTAAACTGTCATTCAGAACGAGGAACGAAGTGAAGAATCTCTTTTATTCTTAAAACATAATAAATGTCTGTAAGAAAAATCGAAATAATGGATACCACATTGCGTGATGGAGAACAAACATCAGGCGTGTCGTTTTCAGTTTCTGAAAAATTAACAATTGCAAAATTACTTTTAGAAGAATTAAAAGTAGATCGCTTAGAAATTGCATCAGCAAGAGTTTCTGAAGGTGAATTGCAAGCTGTACAAAAAATTACTTCTTGGGCGACAGAACAAAATGTTTTAGATAAAATAGAAGTATTAACTTTTGTTGATGGAGGAAAGTCTATAGATTGGATGTTAAAAGCTAGAGCAAAAGTCCAAAATTTATTGACCAAAGGTTCTTTAAATCATCTTACGCATCAACTTAAAAAAACACCAACACAACATTTTGCTGATATTAAAGCAAATATTGAATTAGCTGCTAAAAACAACATTAAAACCAATGTGTATTTAGAAGACTGGTCTAATGGAATGCGCAACTCCAAAACTTATGTTTTTGAGTATTTAGATTTTTTAACAACTCAAAATATAGAACGCGTTTTATTGCCAGACACTTTAGGAGTTTTAACTCCAGAAGAAACATTTGAGTTTATAAAAGAAGTTCGCAAAAAATATCCAAAAACACATTTTGATTTTCACGGTCATAACGATTATGATTTAGGAGTTGCCAATGTTATGAAAGCTATAAAAGCGGGTGCAAATGGTTTGCATTTAACCATAAATGGGATGGGAGAGCGTGCAGGAAATGCACCAATGGCAAGTGTTATTGCAGTTATCAACGATTTTTTAAAAGAAGTTGAAGTTACTATAAACGAAACAGCATTAAACAAAGTAAGTAAGTTAGTTGAAACGTTTTCAGGATTTAGAATTCCAGTTAACAAACCAGTTGTAGGTGCAAACGTATTTACACAAACTGCTGGAATTCACGCAGATGGAGATAATAAAAACAACCTGTATTTTAACGATTTAATGCCAGAGCGTTTTGGAAGAAAACGTAAATATGCTCTTGGTAAAACATCAGGAAAAGCCAATATTCAAAAGAATTTACAAGATTTAGGCATCCGTTTAAATGACGAAGAACTAAAGAGGGTTACCCAAAGAATCATTGAATTAGGTGATAAAAAAGAAGTGGTTTCTCAAGATGATTTGCCTTATATTATTTCTGATGTTTTAGATTCTGACACCATAGAAAAACGAGTAGTTGTAGAAAATTATGTTTTAGGACATGCTAAAGGAATGAAGCCATCTACAACTTTACAATTAATTGTAGAAGGTGTTCAATATGAAGCACATGCACAAGGAGATGGACAATTTGATGCTTTTATGAATGCGTTGAGAAAGTTGTACAAAACACACAGCAAAAAAGATTTACCAGATTTAGTAGATTATGGAGTTCGAATTCCTCCTGGGAGTCATTCTGATGCATTGTGCGAAACCATCATTACTTGGAAAAGAGAAAAACACGAATTTATAACACGTGGTTTAGATTCAGACCAAACAGTATCTGCCATTAAAGCCACTGAGAAAATGTTGAATATTATATAATAGCTTTTCGCTTCTAGCAATTAGCAATTAGCTAAATGCCAAAAGCAAAGAGCCAAAAGCCAAAATAAAAATTATGAAATTAAACATAGCCTTATTAGCAGGAGATGGAATTGGTCCTGAAGTAATAGACCAAGCAGTAAAAGTATCTGATGCCATTGCAAAAAAGTTCAACCACCAAATTAATTGGAAACCAGCGTTAACGGGTGCAGCAGCTATTGATGCAGTTGGAGAACCTTATCCAGATGAAACGCACGAAATTTGTGCATCTTCTGATGCGGTTTTGTTTGGTGCAATTGGACATCCAAGGTTTGACAATGATCCTTCAGCAAAAGTTCGTCCAGAACAAGGGTTGTTAAAAATGCGTAAGAAATTAGGTTTGTTTGCAAATGTTAGACCAACGTTTACATTTCCATCTTTATTAGATAAATCGCCTCTAAAAAGAGAACGTATTGAAGGAACAGATTTGGTTTTTTTACGTGAATTAACAGGTGGAATTTACTTTGGCGAAAAAGGTAGAAGAGATGAAGGAGAAACTGCATATGACAATTGTGTGTACACAAGAGCTGAAGTACAAAGATTAGCCAAAAAAGGTTTTGAATTGGCAATGACACGTGGTAAGAAATTATGTTGTGTAGATAAAGCCAATGTATTAGAAACTTCACGTTTGTGGAGAGAAACTGTACAAGCAATGGAAAAAGAGTATCCAGAAGTGGAGGTTTCTTATGAGTTTGTTGATGCAGTTGCAATGCGTTTGGTTCAGTGGCCAAATAGTTATGATGTATTAATTACTGAAAACTTATTTGGAGACATTTTAACGGATGAAGCTTCTGTAATTTCTGGTTCTATGGGATTAATGCCAAGTGCTTCTTTAGGAGCAGACATTGGTTTGTTTGAACCTATTCACGGTTCTTATCCGCAAGCAACAGGATTAAATATAGCAAACCCAATGGCAACAGTTTTATCGGCTGCAATGATGTTTGAAAACTTTGGTTTACAAGAAGAAGGAAAAGCAATAAGAGATGCTGTAAATAATGCTTTAAATAAAGGAATTGTAACCGAAGATTTAGCTGATGGCGGAAAATCTTACGGAACTTCTGAAGTAGGAGATTGGTTAGCTGAAAATATTTAATCCTTAGATTTTAGTTTAAATATATTAAAAAAGCTCTCGAATTTCGAGAGCTTTTTTGGGTATTATTCTTTATAAATTTTATCATATAAATCTTTATAAATTTCTTTAATAATTTTACGTTTCATCTTCATTGTTGGGGTTAAATGACCATCATCTATAGACCAAATATCTGGTGTTAATTCAAAACGTTTTATTTGTTCCCACTTACCAAAGTTTTTATTACATTTATCTACTTCTTTCTGAATTCTTTTTATAACTCTTTCAGAATTAGTAATTTCTTGGTTAGAGTCTCCAACATTAAGTTTTTTATGATGAATCCATTTTTTGATAAACTCAAAATTTGGTTGTATAAAAGCTGCAGGCATTTTTTCGCCTTCACCAACAACCATTACTTGTTCTATGAATAAAGATTGTTTTAATTCTCCTTCTAATAAAGGCGGAACTACATATTTACCACCAGAAGTTTTAAACATTTCTTTGGTTCTTCCAGTAATTTTTAAGAAGCCTTCTTCATCTACTTTACCTTTATCACCTGTATGAAAATATCCATTTTTAATTACATTATTTGTTCGTTCTTCATCTTTAAAATAGCCTTGCATTACATTTGGACCTTTTACTAAAATTTCTCCATTTTCTGCAATTTTTATTTTTACACCATCAATAATTTTACCCACTGTACCAATTTTAAAACCCTTGTTTCTTTGGTCGTTTACAGATACTACTGGCGATGTTTCTGTTAATCCATAACCTTCCATAATTGGCATTGCTGCTGCTGCAAAAACTCTTGTTAGTCTTGGTTGTAAAGCTGCACTACCAGAAACCATTAGCTTTAATTCTCCTCCTAAAGCAGCTTGCCATTTAGAGAAAATTAGTTTTCTGGCAAGCGCTAATTGTTTTTCATACCACCAACCATTGGCGCCATCTGGTTCGTATTTTAAGCCTAAATTAACTGCCCAAAAGAATAATCCTTTTTTAATACCTGTTAAGGTTTCGCCTTTTAAAATAATTTTATCGTAAATTTTTTCATACAAACGTGGTACAGCAGTCATTACGTTTGGTTTTATTTCTTGAGCATTTTCAGACAACTTTTCTATAGATTCTGCAAAATAAATAGAAACACCACAATATTGATATAGGTATAAAATCATACGCTCAAAAATGTGACAAACGGGTAAGAAACTTAAACCTTTAGAATCTCCATAATCTAAAGGAACTCTCTTAAAAGAACTTAAAACGTTAGATACAATATTTTTATGAGAGAGCATAACTCCTTTAGGTTTGCCTGTTGTTCCTGAAGTATAAATTAAAGTAGCTAAATCATCTTCTTTTACATTGTTTTTTCTTTCTTCTACAAGATTTTGATTGCTCTCATCTTTGCCAAGTTCTAAAATTTCTTTCCAACTTTTTTCTCCTTTAATATCATCAAAAGTAAAAACAGTTTTTAGCTTGGTTTTCTTTTTAATTTTATTCACTTTTTTCAAAACTTCATCATCAGAAACAAAACAATAAATAGATTCTGAGTGATTTAAAATATATTCATAATCTTCTTTAGAAATTGTTGGGTAAATAGGCACATTTTGTGCACCTGTTTGTAAAATTCCTATATCACAAATATTCCATTCAGTTCTATTTGTAGAAGAAATTATAGCAATTTTATCATTTGGTTTTACACCTAGTTCAATTAACCCTCTACTAATTTGATTGGCTTTGTTTATATATTCTTGTGTGGTTATAGATTGCCATTTACCGCTAGTTTTAGAAGTAAAAGCTTTTTTTAAATTGTATGTTTCTAATTGGTAATAAGGAAAATCGAATAATCGTGAAACTTCTATTGGCATAAATCTTTATTTGAGCTAGGCAAATTAGGAATTTTAACTCGATTTAACAAATACTAATTTCAAGAGTTTTTTTATTGATAATTTTTAAGAATTATATATTTTATGATACAAATTTTGATATTTTTCTAGAATAATTTTTCTACGCATTTTCAAAGTGGGAGTTAAGTGTCCAGCCTCTATTGTCCATTCATCTGGTGTGATTTCGAA
The DNA here is from genome assembly GCF_058147125.1 of Polaribacter sp. 2405UD43-2. Taxonomy (NCBI): domain Bacteria; kingdom Pseudomonadati; phylum Bacteroidota; class Flavobacteriia; order Flavobacteriales; family Flavobacteriaceae; genus Polaribacter; species Polaribacter sp. 2405UD43-2. The sequence continues at coordinate 294,426 of NZ_JBYVJX010000003.1, forward strand.
TTTTTTTATTTGTTCCCACTTACCAAATTTTTGATTGTAAAAATCGATTTCTTTTTGTATTCTTTTAATAATTTTTTCATCAGAATGTATTTGATTAAAAGAATGATGGTGTCTTTTTGCCCACTCTATAACAAATTCAAAATTTAATTGAATAAGTGCTGCTGGCATTTTTTTTCCTTCACCAATAACCATTATTTGTGCTATAAAACGAGATTGTTTAAACTCGCTTTCTAAAGCAGCCGGAGCAATGTATTTACCTCCAGAAGTTTTAAATATTTCTTTTTTTCTATCGGTAATTTTTAAGAAACCTTCTGAGTCAATTTCTCCAATATCGCCTGTATGTAAAAAATCATTGATAATAGTTTTATTGGTCATTTCAGAATCTTTGTAATAGCCCATCATAATATTATCGCCTTTCATCAAAATTTCTCCATCATCAGCAATTTTTATTTCTACACCAACCAAAGGTTTGCCAACAGTACCAATCTTAAAATTGTTATTTCTTAAATCGTTTAAAGAACCTGTTGGTGCAGCTTCTGTCAATCCATAACCTTCAAAAACAGGGAGGTTTGCTGCTGTAAATATTCGAATTAATTTTGGTTGCATTGGCGCGCTACCAGAAACCATATATTCTAAATGATTGCCTAAAGCAGCTCTCCATTTAGAAAAAATAAGTTTGTTGGCAATCTTTAATTTAAAGTGATACCAAAAACCGTTTTTTTGATAAGGTTCATATTTCTCTCCAAGCTGAATTGCCCAAAAGAAAAGGCGTTTTTTAATACCATTTAAGTTACTGCCTTTATCAACAATTTTATCAAAAATCTTTTCTAATAATCTGGGTACAACTGCTAAATAATGAGGTTTTACTTCTCTAATATTATCGCCAATTTTTTCTAAACTTTCAGCAAAAAATATTTCTGCACTTCTATATTGATTGTAATATGAAGAGGCTCTTTCAAAAATATGACAAATAGGTAAATAGCTTAAAATTCTTACATTTTGCTTTTTAATTTCTTGCAAAGAAGCCATTGTTGCAAAAACGGCTGTAATGATATTTTTATGGCTTAACATAACGCCTTTTGGAGTTCCTGTTGTGCCAGATGTATATATGATTGTTGCCAAATCATTACCTTTAACATTGCTTTTTAATTCTTCTATTTTTGGTTGATAGTTTTCTGCTTCGCCCAATTTTAAGAAAGCATTCCAGCCATAATTTGTTGTTAATTCTTCTAAAGAAAAAATATTTATTAGCTGTGTTTTTGAGGCTACTGATTTTACTTTTTCATAAATTTTATGATTAGAAACAAAGCAAAATTTAGCATCAGAATGATTTAAAATATACGCGTAATCTTTCTGGGCTAAAGTTGCATATAAAGGAATATTCTGTGCACCAATTTGTAAAATACCAATATCTAAAATATGCCAATTTGCATTATTATGCTCTGTTATTACAGCAATTTTATCATTCGGTTTTACTCCTAAATGCAGCAAAGAACTACTTACTTTATTGACTAAAATTAGATATTCTTTAGCAGAAATAGAATTCCATTGATTGTCAATTTTATAGTTAAAGCATTTGTTTTGCGGAGTTTTTTTTAACTGATAATAGGCAAAATCGAAAAGTCGGGTAATTTGGTCTGACATATTTTATTATTGATGTACAATATAATAAAGTATTTTATATTCGGTTTCTTATTGTTTACTTTTGATGAATGATGCAAATTGTAGAAACTCATATTGTTCCTAAACAAGAAAAACCTGTTCGTTTTCAAGAATATGGAGTGGGTGTTTTTATTACAAATTTAACCAAATCTGGACTAAAAAAATCCATTAAAAAAGGTTTCATTTTTATTGATGGAATAAAAGCAACAACATCAAAATATATTTTTGGAGGAGAAAAAATTGAGTTGTTTAAACCAGAAGAATCATCAACTTTTAAAAGGTTAGATTTAAAGTTAGAAGTGCTTTTTGAAGATGATTATTTAGCTGTAATTTATAAACCAGCAGGAATTTTAGTCAGCGGAAATAAATTTGTAACCATTGCAAATGCTTTGCCTCAAAATCTAAAAAAAAGCAATCAATCAGATGTTGTAAAACCGCAGCCTATTCATAGATTAGATTATCCAACAAGTGGTGTTTTATTGGTTGGTAAAACAGCTTTATCAATTCTTACGCTAAATAAATTATTTGAAAATAAAGAGATACAAAAAACGTATTATGCAATTGCTATTGGTAAAATGTGTGTGGGCGGAATTATAAATTTTAATGTAGATGATAAAAAAGCATCAACAGAATTTATGGTGATGAAATCTGTAAAATCTGCACGTTTTAATTATTTAAATTTGGTAAAATTATCACCAAAAACTGGCAGAAAACATCAACTTAGAAAGCATTTGGCAGCAGTTGATCATCAAATTTTAGGAGATAAAGAATATGGGAAAACTGAACTTATTTTAAAAGGGAAAGGTTTGTATTTACACGCTTTTTCGTTAGATTTTATGCATCCTTTTACAAAAGAAAGAATAACTGTTTTTAAGGAATTACCTAAGAAATTTAAAAAAATATTCCCATCTTTTAAATTTTAGTATATTTAAGCAAAATTAGTATTGCTTGGGATTTTTTAGAGGACAAATAACACCAGAAGGAACTTACGAATCTTCATTTCTTTTTCGGTTTTTAAAACCAAAAAAATCTGGAAATGAAATTAATGGTTTAGGAGAAGATAAAGTAAGAAAACCTATTCCGTTACTTTGGCATACACCTTCTAGAATTCAATATAAATACATACAAATGTTATTTAAAATGAATTTTAGACCTCGTATTATTTTATTTCACACTAGCGTTTTAAAAAAGTATGCTTCCTTAAAAATTAGAAAATATAGACTTCGAAAATCAACACCTGTAGTTGCACCAAAAAAAGAAACTCCAGAAGCTTTTTCTACACTAGTAAAAAAAGTTGCTGATAAAAATAAAGTGGATGCTTTTGGTATTACAAAACTAAAAAAAGAATGGCTTTTTACAGGATATGAATTACCAAAATGGGCAAAAAAAGCATTAAAAAAAGAAGAATTATTTTTAGTGATTTTTGCAGTACAACATTTACCTGAAGCTTTTAATAAAGCTCCTCATTGGGATTTTTCTTTAGAAATTGCCAATCAATATAATAATGGTTCTGATATAGCTGTTAACATTGCCAATTATATTTTAGAACAAGGATATTATGCCTATGGTCATGGTGGGCCAGAAGCTGGTGAGTTTTTGTTAACACCAGCAGCTATTGAAGCTGGTATTGGCGAGTTAGGAAAACACGGATCACTTATCAACCCAAAACTAGGAGGTAATTTTAGGCTAGGAGTAGTTTATACAACAATGCCTTTACAAACAAATGAGCAAATGATTGTTGGTATAGATGATTTTTGTAATAAATGCCAAGTTTGTACAAAAGCTTGCCCGCCAAAAGCAATTAGCGAAAGCAAAAAAATGGTAAGAGGTGTTAAAAAATTTTATGTAGATTTTGAAAAATGTATGCCATATATGACTGATAATTTTGGATGTGGAATTTGCTTAAAAGTTTGCCCTTGGTCTAAAGAAAAAGTAGCAACTCGTTTAATGGAGAAATATCATAAGAGAATGAATAAAGTTGAAGTTTAGATATTTTTAAAACTTAATTTCAATCTTTTAATTAGTTCATAAGTTTCCTCTTCATTATACGTTGCAAAACCCATTCTAATAGAATTATGTCCTAATTTTGCATTGTCATAACGTTGCCATTCTCCTATTTCTAATTTGTTTTTTCTTGCAACTTCTGCAACTGTTTTCCAAGAGTAATTGTCATTTAACTTTACCCAAACTGCCATTCCTCCTTTTGGAATTTCAAAAGAAAAAACAGCAGAAAAATTATCTTTTAATAGTTTACAAAACAAATCTCTGCGCATTTTATAAATCTTCATTACTTTTTTAATATGCCTGTCTAAATCTCCAGATTTTATAAAATCTTCAAACGTTAATTCTAACAAAGCATCTCCCTGTCTGTCTATAAATCGCCTCTGATTTGCAGCTTCATTTATAAACTCTTTAGGCGCAATCAAATAGCCAATTCTAAAAACAGGCGCAACTGTTTTACAAACGGATCCAATATAAATTACATTTCCATTAGTATCATGACTGGCTAAAGGCAAAATAGGAGAATGATTGTAATTAAAATCGTAATCGTAATCATCTTCTATAATGGCGAAATTGTATTTTTGGGCTAAATTCAACAAACAAATTCTTCTTTCTGCAGATAGCGTAACTGTTGTTGGATGATGATGATGAGAGGTCACAAAAACTGCTTTTACGGTTTTTTGTTTACAAATTTGCTCAATTTCATCAGTAACCAAGCCATTTTTATCTACTGTAACTCGTAATAAATTGGCTTTTCTTTGTAAAAAAGTGGTGTCTGATGATGTGTAATTAGTTTGCCCAACAATAATAGTATCGTCTTTTTGCAACAACAATTTTGCACTCAAAAAAATTCCCATTTGACTGCCTCTTGTAATCAAAAGATTTTCTTTGGTAATATTTAATCCGCGAGTTTTATTAAGGTAATTTGCTAAAGTTATTCGTAGTTTTTCATTGCCAAAAAGAGAGCCATAAGACATTTCTTTATAAACATTTTTTCTGCTACAAATTCTTCTATAAGTTCTTGCTAAATCTTCTGTTGGTGTTAATCTTGTATCAGAAATACCATCGTTTAAATAGATGAAATCTTTTTGTGGCTTATAATATTTTCTTTCTAAAGATGCGTTTTTATAGAATTTAAATCCTACTGATTTTATTGATGAAATAGCTTTTAAATCTAAAAAATTTTGTTGTTGTAATTCAGGTAAATTAGCATTTACAAATGTTCCTTTTTTGGGCACACTTTCTACCCAACCTTGCAGTAACAATTCTTCGTAACATGCAACCACTGTTTTTCTATGAACGTTTAATAAATCTGCTAACATTCTGCTTCCTGGTAATTTAGTTTCAGGAATTAGTTTTCGTTCTTTAATCAATGCTATAAATTGATTTGCCAATTGTAAATACAAAGCTTGATTGCTTTTTCTATTTAATTTAAAACTTGTTTTGAAAGGAAACATAAAAACTGGACTATTATTTATTTTTATTCTGGATTACTTTAGTAGTCCATAAAAATAATATATTTGAATAGCATTAAGCTAAAAAAAATTAATATTTTAATAATTAAAAAATGATAGCAAGAATTTGGCACGGAAAAACTAAAGCAGAACATTATGAAGAATATGCAAACTTTATGAAAGTTAAAGCGATTCCTGATTACAAAAAAACCAAAGGTTTTGTAAAATTGATATTTCTTAAACGTATTGATGGAAACATAGCACATTTTAATTTGATTACTTTTTGGCAAGATATAGATGCTATCAAAAATTTTGCTGGTAAAGAGTATGATACTGCCAAATATTACCCAAAAGACAAAGATTATCTACTTGATTTTGAAGAAAAAGTAATTCATTATGATGTATTTGCAGAATAAAAATAAAAACATATTATGATAAAAAAACAAGCGCTTCAAGCAACAGAATTTGATGAATATTACAAAAGATATATTGATAAATTGGACGATAAAACTGAGTTAATTCAAGGTTTTATTGATGGAAAAACAGAACTGGTTTCATTTTTTAAATCGATTCCAGAAAGTAAATTAAATTTCAGATATCAACCTAAAAAATGGTCTATAAAAGAAATTTTACAACATTTAATAGATACTGAAAGAATCTTTATGTACAGATGTTTTAGAATTGCAAGACAAGACACAACTGTTTTAGCTGGTTATGACCAAGAAATTTATATAAAACCTTCTAATGCTGATAACAAATCTTTAGATGATTTATTGAATGAGTTTATCATCAACAGAAATAATTCTATAGCTTTATTACAAAGTTTATCCAATAATGATTTGAGCTTTATTGGAAATGCCAATGGCGGAAAAATATCTGCAAGAGCAGCTGCATTTATAATTCCTGGACACGATATTTGGCATACCCAAGTTATTAAAGAAAAGTATTTATAATATTATAAATGAGAGTAAAACACTATTGAGCAAAATCATATTTTGAAAAAAGAAATCAGCGCAAACTTTAGCCATAAATTCACGAATCTATAGATAGTTATTTGTAAACAATTTCGTGAATTCGTGGCAAAAAAAAGTATGATGCTACCCAAATAAAAACTAACAGCACACTACAAATGTGTAAAAATAAATTAATCCGAAAAATGAAAATAACTGAAGAAGTAAAAAAATATATGCACTCAAGTGTACTTTGTTGGTTGGCAACTGTTTCAAAAGAAAACATACCCAATGTATCTCCAAAAGAAATATTTAGTTTTTATAAAAATGATAAAATAATTGTTGCCAATATTGCTTCTCCTCAAACTGTAAAAAACATCAATCAAAACAAAAATGTTTGCATTAGTTTTATTGATATTTTAGTTCAAAAAGGCTATCAATTAAAAGGAACAGCTAAAATCATCAAAAAATCTGATATCGATTTTATAGAAATGGAACAACTATTAATTAAAATGACGCTTGGTAATTTCCCTTTTTCAACAATAACTGAAATTAGCGTAAATCAAGTAAAACCCATTATTGCTCCAAAATACATACTCTACCCAGAAACCACAGAAGCTGCACAAATTGAAAGTGCTAAAAGAGCCTATAAAATTTCTAATTGCATAACAAAAATTAACTTTTAGAGCTAAAAAAAATTATTTGTTTTCGAGATATTAAAGACCTCAAAGGTTTTAAAAACCTTTGAGGTCTGCACAACAAATTAAGCCTAAAGCATTAAAAACAAATGGTTTAATTTGAAGTTTAAACTTTTGACACGTAAAAAAATAAAATTAAAAAAAATGTATTTATAATGTTAGAAATTAGACCCAATTGCGAACACTGCAACAAAGATTTGCCTAACACCTCTACAGAAGCAATGATTTGTTCGTTTGAATGTACCTATTGTAAAACTTGTGCTTTAGAAATTTTTGAAAATGTTTGTCCAAGTTGTGCTGGTAATTTTGTAGAACGCCCAATCCGTCCATTAAAAATGATTGAGAAATATTCTGCTTCTAAGAATAGAGTTTATAAACCAAAAGATTTAGGTAACGCAAAAATAAATACAAATCAGTTTAAAGATATTCATCCTACTAAAAGGTAAAAATGATTAAAATAAGAAGAGCAAAAGTAACTGATGCAACTCATATTGCTTTGTTAGGCAGAGTTACCTACACAGAATCTCACGGAAATTACATTACAGAAAAAGAAGACTTATTAAAGTTTTACAATATGTATTATTCCGTTTCAAAAATAAGAGAAGAATTAAATGATGATAAAAACATTTTCTGGATTGTATTTTCTGAGGAATTACCAATCGGTTTTGCCAAACTTTCTTTAAATGAAAACTTTTCTAAATCTGATAAAACCAGGTCTTGTAAATTGCAAAGATTATATATTTTGAATGATTTTATAGGATTAAAAATTGGCTCTCAATTACAAGAAATTATCTTAAAAACTGCAATTGATTTAAAATTTAAAAGCATTTGGTTAACTGCTTATCACAAAAATATAAAAGGAATTAATTTTTATCAAAAATACGGTTTCCAACAAGTTGGAAGTATTGACTTTTTTGTTGGAAAAACAAATTATGAAAACTTGATATTTACCAAAAATATGTAAGAATGAAAGCATACGAAAAATCAAAATTAAACAGAATTAAAAGAGGTGCAAACAGAGCAGTTTACGATGTCGAAAAAATAAATTCCATTTTAGACGCTGGTTTTATTGGTTATGTTGGCTATGTTTTCCAAGACAAAGCAATCACAATTCCTATGGCTTATGGCAGAAAAGAAAACAAAATTATTTTGCACGGTTCTAACGCCAATAGAATGTTAACATCGCTTTTAAAAGCAGGAGAAATGAGTATGACAGTTATGCATTTAGATGCATTGGTTTTGGCACGTTCTGGGTTTCATCATTCTGTAAATTATAGATCTGTAACCTTGTTTGGTACCGTTAGAAAAATTGAAGAAAAAGAAGAAAAAAACCAAGCATTATTTGTTTTTATGGAACATATGATGAAAGGCAGATGGAATGGAATTCGTGAAATGAATCAAGAAGAATTTGACAGAACTTTAGTGGTAGAAATGACCATAGAAACTGCTTCTGCAAAAATTAGAAATGTAGGTGTTGTTGATGAGTCAGAAGATTATGAGTTAGATGTTTGGGCAGGCTTAGTTCCTGTAAAACAGGTTGCAGGATATCCAATTCCTGATAAAGGAAAACCACAAGAAATGGAAATTCCAAAACACGTGTTAGATTATTATAAAGCAAACAAATAGTTTGTTATTATTAAAATTGATATTTTAGCTTCTGATTTTTTAATTATCAAAAAATGAAGAAGCTTTTTAAATTTATTGGATTTCTATTTTTACTATTAATTATTGCAGCAGGAATTTATTATTTTGTGAAAAATGAACCAATTCCTGAAGGTAAAAAAGACAAAGAAGCTGATGCTTTGGCAACCAAAATGTTACAAGCAATAAACCATAAAGGATTTAAAAATACTGAAGTTTTAGAATGGAGTTTTAGAGGAGAACATTTTTATGTTTGGAATAAAAATAAAAATGAAGTTAAAGTTGAGTGGGGTGGAAATGTTATTCTAATAAATACTAAAAACTCTAAAGAAAATAAAATATTAGTTAAAAATCATAGTATTGAAAACAATGAGTTAATACAAAAAGCTCAAAATTATTTTAACAACGATTCTTTTTGGTTAATTGCACCTCATAAAATTTTTGATGCTGGTACAGAAAGACGCATTGTAAAATACAATAATAAAGACGCACTTTTAGTAACATACACCTCTGGTGGCTCAACTCCTGGAGATTCTTACCTCTGGATTTTAGATGAAAACTATCATCCAACTGCATTTAAAATGTGGACAAGCATCATTCCTATTGGAGGTGTTTCTGCAACTTGGTCAGATTGGAAAACTACAGAAGCTGGTATAAAATTACCCACAAAACATACACTTTCTCTTTTCGGTTTAGAAATTGATATGGGAAATGTAAAAGCATATAACACAAAAGCAAACAATCTTGCAAATAAAATTTTAAAAGCCATAAAACACAAGAATTATAAAAACACACGCTATTTAGAATGGAGTTTTGCAGGAAAAAGACATTTTAAATGGGATAAACAAAAACATATTGTAACTGTTTCTTGGGATGATTTTAGCGTGAGTTTGCATCCGCAAGAAAAAGAAAAAAGCACTGTTTTTTTTAAAGGCGATAAACAAGAAATTACTGACGAAAAAATTGTAAAACAAGCTTGGGATATTTTTAATAACGACTCTTTTTGGCTAGTGGCACCTCATAAATTATTTGATGATGGTGTTATCAGAAATATAGAAATTATTGATGGCAAAGAAGCTTTAAGAGTTACCTATACAAGTGGTGGCACAACTCCTGGAGATACTTATATTTGGATTTTAGACGATAAAAATATTCCTAAAAGTTATAAAATGTATGTGCCAAGTATGAAAATGGAAGGAACTCTTGCAACTTGGCAAGATTGGATTACCACAGAAAGTGGTACTTTATTACCAACAAATCATACCTTTGGTAAAGACAGAAAATTAAGTATGGGAACTGTAAAAGGATACAACTAATGAATTCAAAAATAATTTCAAACGGAATTTTAAGAGCGCTAGGAATGTTAGTCGGAATTTTTCTTTTGGGCTATTTTCTATACACCATTCAATCCGTAATTATTTATATTATAATTGCTGCAATTTTGTCTTTAATTGCTAGACCAATCATCCTTTTTTTAAGAACAAAACTAAAATTTCCTAACACATTAGCAGTTGTTTTTACAATGGTTTTAATGTTAAGTTTGCTAACAGGTTTAATCTTAATGTTTATTCCGTTAATTGCAGAACAAGGCAAGAGTTTGTCACTTTTAGAAGTAGAACAATTACAAGAAAATATTCAGCAAATATTCAATCAAATTACAGCCTATTTTTCATCAAAAGGAATAGATGTTTTGGGCAAAATTAAAAACTTCGATTTTTTGTCTCAATTTCAAGAAATTCCTAATTTATTAAATTCAGTTTTAGGAACTTTAGGATCGTTAAGTGTGGGTTTGTTTTCGGTGTTATTTATCTCTTTCTTTTTTATGAAAGATAGTCAATTATTAAAAAAAGGAGTAATGACAATGATACCAATTGGTAAAGAAAAAAGATTCTCAAAATCGTTAGAAACCATTAACAATTTATTATCAAGATATTTTATTGGGTTAATTTTTCAAATCACCATTTTATTTGTTTTATACACCATTATTTTATTAATTTTTGGAATAAACAACGCTGTTGTCATTGCATTTTTATGTGCTTTGTTAAATTTAATCCCTTATGTAGGGCCTATGATTGGAGCTGTAATAATGTTTATTTTATCGATGACAAGTAATATTGGGCAAGACTTTCAGTCAGAAATTTTACCAACAACTATTTATGTAATGATTGGTTATTTAATAGCGCAATTAATAGATAATTTTGCGAGCCAGCCCATTATTTTTTCAAAAACAACAAAATCTCATCCCTTAGAAATTTTCTTAATTATTATTATTGGAGGTTTGCTTTTTGGTGTGGTTGGTATGATAACTGCTGTACCTTTGTATACCGCTTTAAAAGTAATTTTAAAAGAGTTTTTAGCGGATAATAAAATTGTAAAATCTATTACAAAAGATATTTAGAAAGCTTTTTGAATCCTGCAATTTTACATCCAAAAGTTCAGCAATTTATTACTGATAATTTAAAGTCTAACATTACAAAACTGATTTTAAAAGGCAGTTCTTTTGATGCTATTTCAATTCAAGAGTTGGCAAATCAAATTGTTGCAAAACAAAAATCGGAATACAAACTACCTACTTGGTTTTCTACCAAAAATATGTATTATCCACCCATAATTAGTATTGAGCAAACTTCGTCAGAAATTACGGCAAAGTATAAATCAGCATTAGTTTCAGGAAATTCAATTATCGATATTACAGGCGGTTTTGGTGTAGATTGTTTTTATTTTTCTAAGCAATTTAAAAAAGTAACTCACTGTGAAATTAACACAGACTTATCAACAATTGTAAAACACAATTATCAACAATTAAAAACAGAAAATATAACCACTTTTTCTGGTGATGGATTCGAATTTTTAAAAAACAATAATCACAATTTTGATTGTATTTATATAGATCCATCAAGAAGAAATGATCTAAAAGGAAAAGTTTTTTTATTAAAAGATTGTTTGCCAAATGTGCCAGAAAATTTAGAATTTTTGTTTTCTAAGACCCATACAATTCTTATTAAAAATTCACCCATTTTAGATATTACAAGTGCTATTAATGAGTTGCAATTTGTAAAAGAAATTCATATTGTAGCTGTAAATAACGAAGTAAAAGAAGTACTGTTTTTATTAGAAAAAGGTTATAAAAATGCCATCGAAATTAAAACTATAAATATTGGTAAAAAGAATATTCAGTTTTTTAATTTTACTTATCAAGAACAAGTTTTATCAATATATTCTAAACCTCTTTCTTATTTGTATGAACCCAATGCTGCCATTTTAAAATCAGGCGGATTTCATCAAATTTCGCATCAATTGAAAGTCTATAAACTTCAACAACATTCACATTTATATACATCAGAAAAACCGATTAATTTTCCTGGAAGAGTTTTTAAAGTTGATCAAATTTTTCCATACAATAAGAAAAAAATGAAAAGTTATTTAAACAATAACAAAGCAAATATTACTACTAGAAATTTTCCAAAAACGGTAGCACAAATTAGAAAAGAAACTAAAATAAAAGAGGGTGGTAATGTATATTTATTCTTTACAACGCTCAATAATAATGAGTATGTTGTTATAGTTTGTAAAAAAATAAATTAGTGTATTTATAATGCTTGTTTTATTGTTAATAAATTAACTTCCTCATTTTTAGTGTATAATAAATTTTTTTATTAAATTAGTGGCGCGTTTAGGTGTTTTATTATTAGGGGTATAAAACACTTGAATATAAAGTCTCGAATTTACTTTCGGGACTTTTGTTTTTTATGAACTACTTTTTTCAGTAAGTTTGTATAAGAAGTTCAACTCTTTAAGTATGCAAACGTTAACCTATCAAGCAGTAAAAATTAACAAAAACACGTCAACACAAATTAAAGACGTTTTGGTGGTAGAAGCTCCTTTGCAAATTAATATAAATGGCGAACCTTACACTGTGGTAATGAGAACTCCAGATGATGATATAGAGTTAATTAGAGGGTTGCTATTTGCTGAAGATATTTACAAAAATCACAAAAATAGCAGTCATTTTAAGCATCAAATTATTAAAGAAGAAAATAGTATTCCAACAATTATCAATGTAAATATTCCTGTTGATAAATTAGGAAAAGGCTACTTAAATAAAAGAACTTTACTATCAGTTTCTTCTTGTGGTATTTGCGGAAAAACAGCACTAAAAGATATAAAAGTTGATGGAGAAAAGTTAACAAACAACCATCATTTTTTAAGTGATGAATTGCAAGGTATGTACACTAAAATGGAAACTTTTCAGAAAACGTTTAATAGTTCTGGCGGAAGTCATGCTGCAGGAATTTTTAATAAAAAACAAGAGTTGTTAACTATTAAAGAAGATATTGGCAGACATAATGCTGTAGATAAAACTATTGGAGATTTATTGATTAAAAATAAGCTGAATGAAGCAAATTATTTGTTAGTGAGTGGTAGAGTTTCTTACGAAATTGTATCAAAATCATTTTTAGCAAAAATTCCAATAATTGTTGCAGTTTCTGCTTGTTCTTCTTTAGCGGTAGATTTTGCAAAAGAATTTGGTATTTGTTTAATTGGGTTTACAAGAAACCAAAAAATGACTGTTTATGCTAACCCATTAAAAGTTAAAACAAAAGTGTCTTATGTCTAAAAAAATACAAGAACAGCCACCAGAAAAGCGAACAGGAATTCATTTAAAAAAGGCACCAAAAACTTCTGCGGGTGTAAAAGGAATTACTTCTGCATTAACGCATATAAAAGACGAAGTTGGCATTTTTAGAGGAATAAAATTGCTATCAAAATTAAATCAAAAAAATGGTTTTGATTGCCCTGGTTGTGCGTGGCCAGATCCAGATGATAAAAGAGCTTTTTTAGCAGAATATTGCGAAAACGGTGCAAAAGCAGTGGCTGAAGAAGCCACAAAAAATAAAGTCTCTCCAATATTTTTTGCAACACATTCTGTACAAGAATTATCAGAATTATCAGATTATGAAATTGGTAAAAGCGGACGAATAACACACCCAATGTATTTGCCAGAAGGCGCAACTCATTATAAAGAAATTTCTTGGAATGATGCTTTTAAAATGATTGGGGATGAACTAAATACGCTAGATTCTCCTAATGAAGCTATTTTTTACACTTCAGGTAGAACAAGTAATGAAGCTGCTTTTTTATACCAATTGTTTGTAAGACAATTTGGTACAAATAATTTACCAGATTGTTCTAATATGTGTCACGAATCTAGTGGTGCTGCACTTTCAGAAACTCTAGGAATTGGCAAAGGTTCTGTAACTTTAAACGATTTTAATCATACAGATTTGGTCATTGTAATGGGTCAAAACCCAGGTACAAATCATCCAAGAATGTTAAGTGCATTATCTGAAACTAAAAAAAGAGGCGGAAAAATAATGACGATTAATCCGCTTCCAGAAGTTGGATTGATGAATTTTAAAGACCCTCAAAATCCATTAAAATGGATTGGAAAAGGGCAAGATTTAACAGATTTATTTTTACAAGTTAAAATTAATGGTGATGTGGCTTTGCTAAAAATTATTTTAAAATTGATGAAAGAACAAGAAACAGAAAATCCTGGTTCCGTTTTTAATCATCAATTTATAAAAGAAAAAACAGCGGGTTTAGACTCTCTTTTAAAAGATTTAGAAAACTATGCTATTAATGATTTATTGCTGCAAACTGGCTTGTCTTTAGAAGAAATAAAAGAAGCCGCAAATCTTATTATCAACAATGATAAAATTATTATTTGCTGGGCAATGGGTTTAACGCAACATAAAAATGCGGTCGATAATATTCGTGAAATCGTAAATATTTTATTATTAAAAGGAAGCATAGGTAAAAAAGGTGCAGGAACTTGCCCTGTTCGTGGGCATTCTAATGTACAAGGTGATAGAACAATGGGTATTTGGGAAAAACCTAAAGATGCTTTTTTAGATAATTTAGAAAAAGAATTCAGCTTTAAAGCTCCTAGAAAACACGGTTTTGATGTGGTTGATGCTATTGAAGCGATGCATCAGAAAAAAGCAAAAGTATTTTTTGGAATGGGAGGTAATTTTATTTCTGCAACACCAGACACAATTTATACTGCAAATGCTTTGCGCAATTGTAATTTAACGGTTCAGGTTTCAACAAAACTAAATAGAAGTCATTTAATTACAGGAAAAAAAGCATTGATTTTACCTTGTTTGGGTAGAACAGAAAAAGATTTTCAAGCTTCTGGAGAACAATTTGTATCTGTAGAAAACTCAATGGGAGTTGTGCATCAATCTAAAGGAACTCTAGAACCGTGTTCAAAAAAATTGTTAAGCGAACCAGCAATTGTTGCTAAACTTGCCAATGCAACTCTAAAAAAATCATCAACAAATTGGACGAAATTAATTTCTAATTACGATTTAATTCGCGATAAAATTGAAGCGACCATTCCTGGTTTTAAAGACTATAATAAACGGGTAAGAATGAAGGGAGGATTTTATTTGCCAAACAACGCAAGAGACAATAATTTTGCGCCAACAAAAACAGGTAAAGCTAATTTTAGTGTAAATAAACCCTCAGAAATTGAGTTAGAAAATAATCAATTTTTGATGATGACCATAAGAACGCACGATCAATACAATACTACAATCTATGGTTTAGATGATAGATATAGAGGCATTTTAAATGAAAGAAGAGTTATTCTAATGAATAAAGATGATATAAAATCTTTAGGATTAAAAAAGCTAGATTTAGTAGATTTAACAAGCCATTTTAACAATGAAAAAAGAAAAGCAAGTGGTTTTTTAGTAGTTCCTTACAATATTCCTAAACAATGTACAGCTACTTATTTTCCGGAAGCTAATGTGTTAGTTCCTATAAAAAGTAAGGCAGATATAAGCAATACACCTGCTTCTAAAACTGTAATTATTACCATTAAAAAAAGATAATTTCAACCAATGAAAAAGTTTATTTTCTTATTTGCACTTTTTAGTTCTCATCAATTTTTATTTTCTCAAACAGAAGAAATTCCTAAAAATATTGTACAAAAAGGATTTGGTAAAATAGATTTTTTATCTATAGATTTACCTTCAAATCCTCAAGGTTTAGACGACCCAAATATGGGATATACAGGAATTCATTATAACTTAATGTTAAATGATTGGATTTATGCTGGACTTGGAATTTATGGAGCAGTTTCTGGAAATAAAGGTGGTTTCTTTACTTTAGGAGTAAATGCAGGAATAAAGAAATACTTGTCTCATAAATTTTATTTAGATACTGGCTTTCATTTTGGTGGAGGTGGAGGTGTATCAGCACCAGATGGAGGAGGGGCGTTTATTTTACCTCATTTTAATTTTGGTTATGATTTTAAAAACTTCTCTATTAATAGTGGTTGGAGTTATGTAAACTTCTTTGATGGTGGAGCCATTAAAAGCCATCAATTAAATGTTGGGTTAGAAATACCTTTAGATTTTGATTACGCTAATTATAATTTTTCTGAAAAAGAAATTAGCATTCATAACTTAAAGAATTCAACTTGGAATAAAAAACCAAAGACAAACTCTTTAATGGTACATTTTAATAATTTAAAAGTTTTAAGTGAAGCAAAAGCAACAACTGGAGAAGTTTTAAAAGGAAAAACTATAAAATTAGCTGGCTTTGAACTTACTTCTTATTTAAATGATAATTGGTTTGCTTTTGTAAAAGTAGATGGTGCTTACAGTGGTATAAAAGCGGGTTATATGGATGTTTTTTTAGGTGGTGGATATCACTTGTCAATGAATAGAAATAGAACAAATATTTTAGCCAAATTTGGTATTGGTGCTGGTGGTGGTGGTGGTGTAGATTCTCAAGGTGGTTTTATGATTTATCCTGATGTATCTTTAGAGCAAAAATTATTTAACGATATTTATGTATCTATAAATAAAGGATATTTGTTAACGCCAAATAAAAAGTTTAACACTTCAACTTTTGGTGTTGGTTTAAAATATTACTTAGAAAGAAGTGGCGTTAAAAATGTAGATGCTTCTTTTTCTAAAGGAAAATTTAAAGGTTTTGAAGTTGTAGTGAAACAAGATTTATATTTTAAAGCCAAAAGAGATGATAATCCTACAGAAGATTTGCATCAAATTTCGCTTCAAATTAATGTTGATTTAAACAAAAATATATTTGTTGCTGGTCAAACTTCATTTGCAAATTTTGGAAACGCAGGGGCATATGCAGAAGGTTTAGTGGGTTTAGGATTAAAAACGAATTCATTATTTAACAATTCTACAACTTTATTTGCTCAGTTTTTAGGAGGAGCAGCTGGGGGTGGTAATATTAGTACAGGACAAGGATTAATCATAAAACCTAGTTTAGGAATTAATTACAAACTTTCAAACACTTTAAATATAAGAGGTGCAGGAGGTTTTGTAAAAGCAAAAGGCGGAACGTTAAGTAGCCCTTTTATCAATTTAGGAATAAAATATAGCATCTCGTTTTTGAAATTAAAATAATTTTATATATTTGCAACATCAATATCCCCTTATTGATGTACCCTCTTTTTAAAAATTTATAATTAAGTTCATAACCTGTTAGGTTTGTCTTAACGTGTTATAATTTATTAAAGTTCCCTAGCTTTATAAGTATTATTTAGTTGTGCTATTTTTTATAGTCAGTAGGAAATCTAAAATTTAAACTCCTCTACAAAGTTAGTTTCTGTTTGTTTATAAAATAATAGTGTTTTTTAATTGTAAAATATTTTATTATGAAAAAAGTATTATTTGCTTTAACATTTGTAGGGGTATTAGCAAGTTGCCAACCCGTAAAAACAGAATTAGAACATTACGAGTCTAATAAAACCAGTGTAGAAAAAGAATTTCCTAATTACCATATTACTTCTTTTAGACAGTTTAGTTATGTGTTTCAGGTGTCAAACCCAGAACATATAATTAAAGTTACTCTAGATAGAGATGCTAAAATAATTAAAAGAGATACTTTAAAAGTGTTTAGTTCTGTTGTAAAAAGATAACTACTCCCACAAGTATGTTTATAATGATATAACACCCCATCTATAGTGTTATGTTTAAGAGTAATCTTTTAAGGTTACTCTTTTTTACACCCTATTGTTTGGCCATTTAGTAAACTTGCAAAATTTACAGACTTAATAAATAAAAAAAGACTAACTATTTAATTATAGTTAGTCTAAAATTGTTATGAGTTAGCCCCTAATCTAACCAATAACATTAGTGTGCAAGTTAGAACTTATTTTAAAAATAAAAATAGGTATAAATACCTATTTTTTGTCAACTAAGTATTTACTAAAACTTTTGCCATTAATTTTGGTATACTTAGAATCTATATCATAAGCTACTTTCATATTTGTAATGTTAAAATCTCCAGATACTTTCATAAATTTTATATTTAAATCTTCTTTAAAATTAGTATTATTAAAAGAAACACCTTCATAAAATTCAGTATACTTAAAAATAGCAGAGTCTTTAAAAATGGCATTAGAAAAACTTACATTGTTATTAAATTTTGCATATTTAAAAGTTGCTACTTCATTAAAAACAGTGTTAGCAAAACTAATATCTTTATCGAATTTTGCATATTTAAATGTGCTATCGTCATTAAAAGAAGAACTAGAGAAATCTGAATTTCTTTCGAAACGAGAATATTTAAACATAGCTTTTCCTTCAAACTTACAGTCTTTAAAAATAGCAATATCTTCAAAACTAGCTACAAAAGTATAGCCACTATCTTCATCTGGTATATAAGCCAACACATTGTCTTTAAAGGTACAGTTTGTAAAAGAAATTTTAGTGTCAATTAATTTTTTTATAACATTGTTTGAGTTACTTCCCCACCAACTTCTTTTTCTTCTTTTAGGAAGCTTTTTTAAAGCTTCATCCATATATGTAAAATCTAATGTACCAACTATGGTAGCGTTATTAATTGTAATAGATTTTCCTGCCTTAATGTCTTCCATAATTTTAGAAGCCTTTACAGTTTTTTGTCCAAAAGTTATTGTTGAAACTAAAAATAAGCTGAGAGCAAAAAGAATAATTTTATTTTTCATTATCAAAAGTTTTAATTTGTTTATATATTAATGACACATTAAGTTTTTGTTTGTGACACTATTAATAAGGTAATTAAAAAAGTGATACAAATTTTATCATTTTTAGCATAAAATATCATCATAAAAAGAGATTGCTTGCACATTTTTTAAAAATCGATAAAAAGTGTTATTCTATTTGTAAAATGCTAGTTATATGATTTTTATCATCTTTAATTATCTAGTTTGATTATACATTTAAGGGTGCTTTAGACAAGCATATTTTTAAATAAAAATAATCAAATAAACATATTATGGAAATGTTACAAGATGTAAAACCGAGAGTGTATAAATTCGGGGATAAACAAGCTGATGGAAACAGCACAATGAAAAATCTGTTAGGAGGTAAAGGAGCTAATTTAGCAGAAATGAGCTCTATAGGAATTCCTGTTCCTCCAGGATTTACAATTACTACAGAAGTTTGTACAGAATATAATGAGTTAGGAGAATATTCTGTTATAGAAATGATTAGAAAAGAAGTTGAAGAATCTATTGAAAATATAGAGAATTTAATGGGTACTAAATTTGGTGATAAAGAAAACCCATTATTAGTTTCTGTGCGTTCTGGAGCAAGAGTTTCTATGCCTGGAATGATGGACACTGTGCTAAATTTAGGGATGAATGATGAGGTAGTTTTAGGTTTAGCAAAAAAAACAAATAACGATCAATTTGCTTGGGATTCTTACCGCCGTTTTATACAAATGTATGGTGGTGTTGTTTTAGGAATGAAACCAGCTTCAAAAGAAGATATAGATCCTTTTGAAGAAATTATGGAGCATTTAAAAGAAAAAAGAGGAATTGAATTAGATACTGAATTTACTATTCAAGATTTAAAAGATTTAGTATACGATTTTAAAGATGCCGTAAAAAAACGTACAGGTAAAGATTTCCCTACAAATCCTTGGGATCAACTCTGGGGAGCAGTAATTGCTGTTTTTAATAGTTGGAACGGAGATAGAGCTGTATATTATAGAAATATGAATGGTTTCCCTGCAGAATGGGGAACAGCTGTTAATGTTCAAGCAATGGTGTATGGTAATATGGGCGATAACTCTGGTACAGGAGTATGTTTTACACGTGATGCAGGTACAGGAGAAAACGTTTTTAATGGAGAATATTTAATTAATGCACAGGGAGAAGATGTTGTTGCTGGTGTTAGAACTCCACAACAAATTACAAAATTAGGATCTCAAAGATGGGCAGAATTAGCAAAAGTAGAAGAAGAAGATAGAATTGAAAAATATCCATCACTAGAAGAATTAATGCCTTCAATTTTTGAAGAGTTAAACGCTTATCAAGATACGCTAGAAAAGCATTACAGAGATATGCAAGATATGGAGTTTACAATGCAAGATGGTAAACTTTGGATTCTACAAACAAGAAATGGTAAAAGAACTGGTGCTGCAATGGTTAAAATTGCAATGGATTTACTAAAAGAGGGAATGATTGATGAAAAAGAAGCTTTATTATTGGTAGAACCTAATAAACTTGATGAATTATTGCACCCAGTTTTTGATGCTAATGCACTTAAAAGTGCAAATGTAATTGCGCAAGGTTTACCAGCTTCACCAGGGGCAGCAACTGGTAAAATTGTTTTCTTTGCTGATGAAGCAGATAAATACAAAAACAGTATTTTAGTTAGAATTGAAACTTCACCAGAAGATTTAGAAGGAATGAACATTGCCAAAGGAATTCTAACCGCTAGAGGTGGTATGACTTCTCACGCAGCTGTAGTTGCACGTGGTATGGGTAAATGTTGTATTTCTGGAGCTGGAGCTTTAAAAATCAACTATAAAACAAGAACACTTACTGTAGATGGTCATGAATACCATGAAGGAGATTGGATTTCTTTAAACGGTTCTACAGGTAATATTATAGAAGGTAAAGTAGCAACTATGGAACCTGAACTAAGTGGTGAATTTGCAGAACTAATGAAACTAGCAGATAAATATGCTCTTATGAAAGTTAGAACCAATGCAGATAGCCCTAAAGATGCAAAAATAGCTAGACAATTTGGAGCGCAAGGAATTGGTTTAACAAGAACAGAACATATGTTTTTTGAGTTAGATAGAATTAAAGCAATGCGCGAAATGATTTTGGCAGATACTGTAAAAGGTAGAAGACAAGCTCTAGAAGACTTATTACCAATGCAACGTGAAGACTTTGAAGGTATTTTTGAAGCTATGGAAGGTTTTCCTGTAACTATTCGTTTACTAGACCCACCTTTACATGAGTTTGTTCCTCATCAATTAGCAACTCAAAAAGACTTGGCAGAAGAAATGCATATTTCTTTACAAGCTGTAAAAAATAAAGTAGCAGAATTAGAGGAGTTTAACCCAATGTTAGGGCATAGAGGATGTAGATTAGGTAATACATATCCAGAAATTACAGAAATGCAAACTCGTGCAATTATTGAGGCTGCACTTAATTTAAAAGAAAAAGGTATTATTTGTATACCAGAAATAATGGTTCCTTTAATTGGTACCGTTAAAGAATTTGAAGCACAAGAAAATATTATTAGAAGTACAGCTAAAACTATTTTTGAAGAAAGAAATGAAAGTGTTGAATTCTTAGTAGGAACAATGATTGAAATACCAAGAGCAGCTTTAATGGCTAATAAAATTGCAGAAAAAGCAGATTTTTTCTCTTTTGGTACAAACGATTTAACACAAATGGCTTTTGGTTATTCTCGTGATGATGCTGGTAAATTCTTACCTATTTATATAGAAAAAGGAATTCTAAAAAACGATCCTTTTGAGGTCTTAGATCAAGAAGGTGTAGGACAATTAGTAAAAATGGGAACTGAAAGAGGTAGAAGTACAAAACCAAATTTAAAAGTTGGTATTTGTGGTGAACATGGAGGTGAGCCAAGTTCTGTAGAATTCTGTTATAATACAGGTATGAACTATGTTAGTTGTTCTCCTTATAGAGTGCCAATTGCAAGATTAGTTTCTGCACAAGCTGCCATTAAATCAATTAAGTAATATTTCCATAATTTAATTAGATTAAAGAAACCCAGAAACGTAATGTTTCTGGGTTTTAATTTTAAAAATTAAGAGAAAAAAGTTAGTAGAAATTTTGTTTTTTCAGTTGTTGAGGTAAACTGAATAGTTCCGTTATGAGCTTCCATAATACTTTTTGAAAGCGTTAAACCAATACCAGAACCATCTTTTCTGGTAGTAAAATAGGGTATAAAAATATTGTCTTTTATTTCTTCTGAAATTCCAATACCGTTATCAGAAATAGATAGATGTGTTCTTTTATTATCTGAAGTAATATTGATTGCTATTATTGGTTTTTCAATTCCTTCAAAAGCATACAAACAATTAGAAATTAGATTGATAATTACTTGCTCTATTTGTTGTTTATCAGCATTAATTGTAAATGAATCCGTAATTTTAAAATCGATTTCTATATTTTTTTGATTGAATTCTTGCTCAAAAAGCTGTAAGGTATTTTGTACCAATTCTGTTAAATTGATTTCTTTTTTTTGAGGTAAAGGCAATTCTGCCAATTTTCTATAGGTATCTACAAATGAAGTTAAATGATGCGAACGTCGTTTAATAATGTTTAATCCTTGCGATAATTCTTCGATAGTATCTTCGTCTGTATTTTCTTCTTGCAAAAGCGAATCTAAATTTTCTGCCAAACTACTAATAGGAGTAATGGTATTGATAATTTCGTGAGACATTACATTCATCAATTTAAACCAAGCTTCTTTTTCTTTTTTATCAATTAATTGCTGAATGGTTTCTAAAGACACAATTAAATACTCAAACTCATTGGTTTGTGTAACCGAAGTTTTTAAGAAAAAACTCTCTTTGTTATCATTTACATCAATGGTTACAGTGTGTTTTATTGCTTCCCATTTTGTTATAAAATCTGTGAGGGATCCAATTTTTCCTTTTAAAAGGTTCCAATTATAAAACTTCGGAATTTTTAAAAACGCTGTAAATGCTTTATTTATTTGAAAGACGTCAATATTTTCATCGCTATCTTTTCTTAAAATAAGAATTCCGATACTTAAACTTTCAATAATATTCGTGAAAATTAATTGTTCAGATGATTTTTGCAGACTTTGTTTTCTGTGTTTTTCTAATAATAAAGCGGTTTTATTGTGCAACGGATTTTTCCTTTTTTCTTTTGAAATGGTATTAGAATAATCGTCATATAATAGACAATCCATAGATTTTTCAATATCATTAAATAATTTTTTGAGATAGTCTATCAATAAAAATAGTTGAAAACAAAGTAATAGAGAAAAACCGATTGTATTTATTATATAGTTGTTTTTATAGCTATAAAAAACAATGATTCCATTGAATATCATCAATAAAACCCTAACAATAATTTGAATGTATTGTGGTTTTCCCATTTATAATTGATGCTTTTCTAAACGTCTATACAAAGCTGCTCTGGTTAAGCCTAAATCTTTAGCGGCTCTAGAAATATTACCTCGATGCTTTTCTACTGCCTGCTGAATTAACAACTTTTCAGTTTCCTCTAAATTTAAATTATTTTCTAAATTTAAAGGTGTTTTTTTTGCTGAAAAGTGCAAGTCTTCTGGCATAATTGTATCGTTATCTGTAATAATTACAGCACGTTCAATAATATGTTCTATTTCTCTAATATTTCCAGGCCACGGATAATTGTTTAATCCTTTTATGGCTTCTTTACTAAACCCGTTAATACTTTTTCTATACTTCTTATTTAGTTTTTTTAAGAAATGATTTGCTAATAATTCGATATCTCCAATACGATCACGAAGCGGAGGCAAGTTTAATTCAATCGTATTTATTCTAAATAATAAATCTTGACGAAATGTTTGTTCATCTACCATTTGATGAATATTTGCATTGGTAGCACAAATAATGCGTACATCAATTTCTCGTTCTTTTCCTTCACCCAAACGAGTGACTTTTCTATTCTGAACAACAGTTAATAATTTTGCTTGTAAGTGGAGTGGAAGATTGCCAATTTCATCTAAAAAAATGGTACCTCCTTTAGCGAGTTCAAACCGACCAATAGTATCTTTATGAGCATCTGTAAACGCACCTTTTACATAACCAAATAATTCGCTTTCAAATAAATTTTCATTCAGAGAACCTAAATCTACGTGTATAAACGGATGATTTTTACGTTCAGATTTTAAATGAATTTCTTTAGCAAACACATATTTTCCTGTTCCATTTTCACCTAAAATTAAAATGTTTGCATCAGTTGGCGCAACTTTTTGAGCTAAATTTACAGAAGATTGCATTGCAGGAGAATTTCCAATAATATGTTCGGTCTGTTGATGAAAATCTTTGTCATTTAATTTCTGAACCGTTTCTAATTGCGTGTTTTTTCTTTTAGAACGTGCCAATTCTACACCCGCATTTACAACTCCGTATAATTTTTCGGTATTCCAAGGTTTTAGTATAAAATCAGTTGCACCTTTTTTTATCGCATCTACTGCTAAATTAACACTACCAAAGGCAGTCATTAAAATTACTGTGGTTTCTGGACTAACTTCTTTTATATGTTTTAGCCAATACAAACCTTCTTTTCCGTCTTCAAACCCAATCCTATAATTCATATCTAACAACACAACATCTACAGTTGTAGCTGTTAAATGATTGCTTATTTTCTTCGGATTGTTGGCTGTAATTATTTCAGAAAAATATTTTTTTAAACTAATTCTTGCTGAAAATAAAATATCGTCATCATCATCAACAATTAAAATGGTAGCGTCTTTTTTTCTCATACTACATAGTTACATATTTGTTTGAATACGAACAAGAAAATGTTCGTTTTTGAACACATAAAAATTTGAATTTAAATTAATTGACTGATAATAAAGGTTTTAATTATTTGTTTTTTGATGGCATATTTCTGGCATCTACCTTACCAAACGAACAAAAAACAAATGGATAAGCAAATAAAACCTAAAAGTAAAACCACCAAGAAAATGTTACTATGGGGAATTCCGATTTTAATTTTATCAGTAATAATTTTGATGAATTTAACACGTAAAAAACAAGTAAACTTACAAAAAGACTCTTTAAGTATTAGAGAAGTTTTTAAAGGCGATTTTGAAGATGTTGTACTATTTAACAGCACAGTTGAGCCTAAAACATCGGTTTTGGTAAATGTAATTCAAGGAGGTTCGGTTTCAGAAATTTTTGTTGAAAGCGGGCAAATGATAAAAAAAGGAACGCCGCTTTTAAAAGTGTACAATCCAAACGCAGAATTAAATTATTTAACGCAAGAAACTGCCATTGTAGAACAGATAAATAATCTAAGAAATATTCGTGTAAACATTAAAAATCAGCAATTAAATTTAGATCAACAATTATTGAGTATAAGTAATGATTTTAGAAATGCAAAGCGTCAATATAAGTTAGACTCTACTTTATATAGTAAAGAAGTGGTTGCTAAAAACGATTATCAAAAAACAGCTCAAGAATATACATTTCAAAAAGAAAGAAGTGGAGTTATTAAAAAAAGTGTTTCCGAAGAAAAAAAGAGTAGAAGTGTACAATTAGCAAGAATTGATGTTTCTATTGCCAATATGCAAAAGAGTTTAGATTTGTTACGAAAAAACAAAGAGAATTTTACGGTAAAAGCTCCTGTTGATGGACTTTTATCATCCTTCAATCCTATTTTAGGACAAAGTTATAATCAAGGGCAGCCTATTGGAAAAATAGATGTTTTAGATGGTTATAAATTAGTTGCAAACGTAGATGAATATTATATTTCTAAACTAAAAGAAGGCATCAATGGGAGAGTTGCTGTGAATACTAAAAACTATGACATTACATTATCTAAAGTATTATCTGAAGTTGTAAATGGACAGTTTCAAGTTGAATTAAAGTTTACAAATGATGCTATTCCTCAAAGTATAAAAAGAGGAATGTCTTTAAAAACAAAAGTATTCTTGTCTAACGATAGTAAAGCTTTGTTAATTTCTAAAGGTCAGTTTTACCAAAGTACAAACGGAACTTGGGCTTTTGTATTAAATTCTGAAAATAAAGCAGTAAAGAGAACTATTAAAATTGGAAGAGAAAACCCTTTTTATTACGAGGTTTTAAGTGGCTTAAAAGAAGGTGATAAAGTTATAACTTCTAGTTATGATGATTTTGAAAAAGTAGAAGAAATAAATATTCAGTAAGTAAAAAAAATACAAAGTTAATGTGAGTTCGAGCGCAGTCGAGAACTATTAATAATAAAAATTAAAAACATATAAAATGATAAAAATAACAGATTTAGTTAAGGTTTACAGAACAGAAGAAGTAGAAACAACTGCTTTAAACAAGTTGAGTTTAGAAGTAAAAGAAGGAGAATTTGTATCTATAATGGGAGCTTCTGGTTGCGGAAAATCTACCTTATTAAACATTATTGGTTTATTAGATGCACCAAATAACGGTAGCTATCTTTTTGACGGAACCGAAGTTGCGAAATTCAATGAAAAACAAAGAGCAGGTTTGCGTAAAGCAAACATCGGATTTGTGTTTCAAAACTTTAACCTAATTGATGAGCTTTCAGTATACGAAAATGTTGAATTGCCTTTGATTTACAACAAGGTAAAATCATCTGAAAGAAAACAACGAGTAAATGAGATTTTACAACGCATTGGTATTGCGCATAGAGCAAAACATTTTCCGTTGCAATTGTCTGGTGGTCAGCAACAAAGAGTAGCCGTTGCAAGAGCGTTGGTAACCAATCCGAAGTTGATTTTAGCGGATGAACCTACAGGAAATTTAGATAGTAAAAGTGGTAATGATGTGATGGAATTACTAACAGAATTACACGCCACAGGCGCAACCATAGTTATGGTAACACACTCTTCTTACGATGCTGAGTTTTCATCAAGAATTATCACATTAAAAGACGGAGAAATCATTTCAGAAAAAACCAACGAGCATAAAGTAGATGTTTTAGTTAATTAGTTTTGAGAGATAGAAAACGGGAATCTAAAACAAATAAAAAAGAGAACAGATGTTACAAATTTGGTTTAAAATATTTTTTAGAAATAGTAAAAAGAATTGGCTAAACATTTTAGTAAATATCTTCGGGTTAACACTAGGTTTTGCAGGTTTATTAATAGTGTTGTTGTATTTAAATGATGAAGAAAGTTACAATGCAACTAATACAAATGTGAATGAAATTTACAGAGTAATTCATAAAATGTCTGATGGAGATGTTTGGTCTAATAGTACCAATGTTGAAGGTCCAAAATATGTAGAAGAAATACCAGAAATAACTAATTTTTATTTAAGTGATGGTTGGTATGGAGATTTTGTTGTAAAAATTGATGGTAAAGAAGTTTACACAAGAGATATGTTACGTGGAAATGAGAACTTCTTCGACTTTTTCCCTTATAAAATAGTAGAAGGAAGTGTAAAAGCTTTTAAAGAAGTTACTACAAATGCAGCCATTTCAGAAGCACAAGCCAAAGTTTATTTTGGTAAGAAATCGGCAATTGGTAAAAGTTTTACTTTTAGAGGAAAAACCTATGTTATTTCTACAGTTTATAAAATTGAAGGAAAACATTTTTATATGCCAAAAGTTATTACACAGTATAAAGAACATCCAGAAGGGAATTGGGGAAGTTTTTCTAATAACTTATTTATAAAAACCAATAAAGCTGTTGTTTTAGATGAAATTACTAAAAAAGCGAATAAAGTTTGGTTTGATAATGCCATTGTACCAGAAGCTGAAAAAGAAGGAATATCTGTTGAAGAGTTTGAAGAAAAATACGGGGCAGAAATTATTTTTGAACCTCTCAAAGATATTCGATTAAAAACAATAGCAAATGAAGCAGGACCGGAAGGAAAAGGAAATTATCAGTTAATATTAATTATGTTGTCTTTATCAATTTTATTAATCATAATCTCTTGTGTAAACTTTATTAACCTTTCCATAGCTTCTGCAACACAAAGAGCCAAAGAAGTGGGTGTAAAGAAAACTTTAGGATTGTCTAAAGCTTCTTTAACAAGACAATATGCGTTAGAAATTGTTTTACAAGGTGTTGTTGCTTTTGTATTATCATTAATTTTAGTTGAGTTGATTTTACCTTCGTTTAACGATTTTATGAGAAAAGACATTTCAATATTAAATTTTGAGTTATTAGCTAAAGTTGGTTTGCTATCCATAATAATATCTCTTGCAATTGGTTTTATTCCAGCTGTTTATCTATCAAAATTTAAATCAGTAGAAGTTTTAAAAGGAAATGTATCTAGAAGTAAACAAGGTGTATTTGCTAGAAATGTAATGTTGGGCTTACAGTTTTTAATTTCAGGATTCTTTTTAACAGGATCTATTATCATCAATCAACAAGTAAATTATATGATGAATAAAGACCTTGGTTTTAACGGAGAACAAGTTGTTGGTGTGGTTATGAATAAATATGAAAATAGGTTTCAAAAATATCTATTAGCAAAAAATGAACTGATAAAACACCCAAATATTGAAGCCATTACAAGCAATTCTTTTACCATTGGTGGCGGAAGTTCGTCTTCAACAAATTCAGAATATAAAGGAATTACTGTACAAGCAAACGCAAATGCAATCGATTTTAATTATTTAGATGTTATGGATATTAAAATTGTAAAGGGAAGAGGTTTTAAAGAGAGTAGAGCGTCAGACACCATTAAAAATATTTTAATCAATGAAACATTAGCAAAAGCATTCAATATTTATGAAGATCCAATAGGTAAGAAAATTAATTTAGGTTTTAATAGTGATGATAATGATGGAAAAAATATGACTGTTATAGGTGTTGTAAAAGACCATCATACGAGAGGATTAGATGCTAAAATTCCGCCAACATTTTTTATGCATTGGAATAGTTATGATTGGATGAAGAGTAACTTTCAATTCATACAGTTTAAAATTAAACCCAGCAATATTCAAGAAACCTTAAAATATATCGAAAATTATTGGAAAGAAAACATAGAAGAAGGATACCCATTTAGTCCAGGTTTTGTAAACAAACGTTTTGCTAGAACGTATAAAAAATATCAAAATCAGCAAACTTTGTTTTTTATCTTAACATCTGTTGTAATCATCGTTTCGTTGTTAGGTTTGTTTGCATTGGCAACGTTAACCATCCAGCAAAGATTAAAAGAAGTGGCAATAAGAAAAACATTAGGCGCTTCTGTAAAAGAAATTATGTTCGAACTCATAAAAAGCTTTTTAAAAATCACTTTAATTGCTTCGGTAATTTTAATTCCAATCGCTTATTATTTTATGCAAAACTGGTTAGAAAACTTTGTGTATAGAATAGATATGCCAGTTTTTCCATTTATAATTACACCAATTATATTAACTGTTTTAGTATTTGTTGTAGTCGGATTAAAAGCATTTAACGCCACAAAAGTTGATTTAATTAAGTACTTAAAGTTTGAATAAAATGAGAAAAAAAATATTTTTGAACCTCTTAAGATATTCCTTTAAAAGCAATAGCAAAGAAACTGTATCAGGAGGAAAAAGTATATATCAACTCATATTAATTATGTTGTCTTTATCAATCTATTAATAGCATCAGCAAAACAAAGAGCCAAAGAAGTTGGTGTAAAGAAAACTTTAGGGATGTCTAAATCATCTTTAACTAGACAATATGCGTTAGAAATTGTAATGCAAAGTTTTAGCTTGTATTATCATTAATTTTAGTAGAACTTGTTTTACTATCATTTAATGATGATTTATGAAAAATAGATTTCAATCTTAAATTTAGAAATATTAACTAAAACTGGGGTAATCGCAATTTATAGCAATATACACTACTAGAAAGTTAAATATACACATTCCAAATAAGTTGTTTATTTAATTGGCTGAACAAAAAACACCTCTTTTATGAACAGATACCCTTACCAAACGCACATTAATTCTTTGTATTTTTGTTAAGTATTAGAATCTATCTATAGCGATAATAAAATAATTTTAATTAAACTTAAACAATTAAGAAATGATGTTAAAGGATTTAAAATCAGTCAATCAATCAATCAATAAAATAAATAAAGTATTTTTTACATTAATCATTTTTACTATTTTAGTTTTTACAGCCTGTAGTAAATCAGTAGAAGAGAATATTACCCCTCCAGAACCAGAAGTAAAAGAGAAAGTTAAAAAAGTATTAATTATTGGAATTGACGGTTGTAGACCAGATGTATTAACATCTGCAAGTACACCAAATATTGATGCTTTAATTTCAAATGCAACCTATTCTTTAGATGCAAGATGTCTGTTTAGAACTTCGAGTGGTCCTGGTTGGACTTCAATGTTATCAGGTGTTTGGCAAGATAAGCACGATGTAAGATGGAATGATATGAGTGTTGGTAAATATGATAAGTATCCTCACTTTTTTAAGAGAATTGAGGAAGCAGATTCAAAAAATAGAACCGTATCAATTGTACAATGGAATCCAATTAATGATGGAATGGCAAAATTAGCAGCTGATGTTGTTATAAATGCTGCTACTGATGAAATTGTTACTAAAGAAACTATTAAAGAGTTAACTAATAATAATCCAACAGTATTGTTTTCACAATTGTCTAATGTAGACTATGCTGGTCATAGTACAGGTTTTAGTGCGTCAAATCCTAAATATGTTTCTGCAATTGAAACAAAGGATAAGGAAATAGGAAGTATAATTACTGCTTTAAAGGCTAGAAAAACTTATAAAAATGAAGATTGGTTGATATTATTAAGTACAGATCATGGAGGTATTGGTAAAACTCATGGAGGAGGATCTGAAGAAGAACGTACTATTTTTGTTATTGCCAGTGGCGACAACGTACCTAATAAAAAAATAGAAAAAACCACTTCACAAGTTACAGTAAAGCCAGTTACAAATTGTTTGAATAGTGATTCGGAATTGGTGTTTGATAATACAACAATAAGCGTACCTCATCAAAAAAAATTTAATTTTGGGGCATCTCAAGATTTTTCTATTGAATGTAGAATACGTTCAAATCAACTTGCAGATGTTGGTATTGTTGGTAAAAAAGACTGGTCTCATGGTAGAAAAAAAGGTTACATTTTTTCATTTAAGCCTGGAACTAAAAAGTTTAAAGTAAATGTAGGTGATGGAACCAATAGAGTAGATGTTGAGACTAGTGAAATTACAGACAACGAATGGCATACAGTTAGTGCTACTTTTGACAGAGATGGAGATCTTAAAGTGTATGTAGATGGCGCTTTAATAAAAACTGCATCTATTGCATCAATAGGAGATATAAATAACAATTTACCTTTTGTTATAGGTGCAGATAGTAATTTAAAATATAAATATAAAGGATCTCTTGCCGAAGTTAGAATATTTAATACTTTGTTAGATGCGAGTGAAATAAATACTTGGAAATGTAAAGTATTAGATAATACGCATCCAAAATATGCAAATGTATTAGGACACTGGAAATTAACCGAAGGTACAGGAACAACAATAAATGATTCTAGTACAAATAATTATAATGGAACTTTAGCAAATGGTGTATGGAATGATACTTCAGCCTCTACTGTAAAAATTGTTCATAATTATGATAACACACCAAGAACTGTTGATGTTGCTGTAACTGCTTTAACTCATTTATGTATAGATATAAAATCTAGTTGGGATTTGGTTGGAAAGTCTATTATAGAAAAAGATTGTAAATAAGTAGCATATTAGAACTTTTCAGTAACGATATAAGTAGTTAAATTAGTTTTTTATTATATACGACAATTTATGGTTGAGTTCCCTTTTTTAAGAAAAGTTACTTTGTAAACTCGTAATGACGCTTACTTATTAGATCTATAAAAAGGATGTTGTTTCAATCTCTAACGCAAAAACCAGCTTTTAGCATTTCTAAAAGCTGGTTTTTTATAACAAGACCTCACAGGTTTTTAAAAACCTGTGAGGTCTGTTTATTATTAATTTAGTTATTTTCAATCCAAAGTCTAGCATTTACAAAAGCTTCTAACCAAGGCGAAACTTCATCTTTTCTACCAGCAGGATAATTAGCCCAACTCCATTGGAAAATAGAACGTTCTATATGAGGCATCGTCACTAAATGTCTTCCTGTTTTATCACATAATATTGCGGTATTAAAATCAGAACCATTTGGGTTATTAGGATACCCTTCATAACCGTATTTGGCAACAATATCATAATTTTCTTCAGCTTCTGGTAAACTGAATTTTCCTTCTCCGTGAGAAATCCAAACACCTAATTCTGTGTCTGCTAAAGAACTTAACATTACCGAATTATTTTCTTGAATTTTAACCGATGTAAAAGAACTTTCGTGCTTTTTAGAATCGTTATGGATTAATTTTCCGTGTACTTTATGGTCTGGATTTATCAAGTCTAATTCCATCCATAATTGAGCTCCGTTACAAATACCGACAGATAAAGTATCTTCACGTTTAAAGAAATTCTTAAGAGCAGTATTTGCTTTTTCGTTGTATTTAAAAGCTCCAGCCCAACCTTTCGCAGAACCTAAAACATCAGAATTAGAAAAGCCACCCACAGCACCAATAAACTGAATATCTTCTAAGGTTTCACGACCAGAAATAAGATCGGTCATATGAACATCTTTTACATCAAAACCAGCCAAATACATCGCATTTGCCATTTCGCGTTCTGAGTTAGAACCTTTTTCTCTAATAATGGCTGCTTTTGGCTTTACTGTTGTCTCCTCGAGCGTAGTCGAGAGGTTATTATTAGATCTCGACTGCGCTCGACCTGACAATACAGAACTTAATTTACCATCAAAATTTTCTGGAAATTTATAGGTTAAAGGCTGATTTTTATAATTATCAAATCTATCTTTTGCTAAACCGTTTGCAGTTTGTTTATCATCTAATAAATACGAGGTTTTATACCAAACATCTCTCATTTCAGTAACATCAAAAGAGAAGTTGTCTTCATTGTTTTTAATAGTTACTGTCCCAGAATTATTTGCAGTTCCAATGGTAAAAAATTCAATATTATTTTCTGCTAAAACAATTTCTATAGAAGCATCTGCTTGAAAAACAAGTCCTGAATTTTCAGCAAATAAAACCTTTATAGAATCTTCTTCATTCAACCTAGAAATATCGAAATCTGCACCTAAATCAACGTCAGCAAAGCACATTTCTAATAAAGTAGTTATCAATCCACCAGACCCAACATCGTGTCCTGCAGAAATTTTATCAGCTTTAATTAAATTTTGAATCGTGTTAAACGTATTTTTTACAAACGCTGAATTTTTAACATCAGGAGCTTCATTTCCAATGGTATTTAAAACCTGGTTGAAAGAGCTTCCTCCTAATTTAAAATCATCTTGAGAAATATTAACATAATAAATGTTTTCTCCGTTTTGTTGTAAAACTGGTTCAACTACTTTAGAGATTTCATTACAATTGGCAGCAGCAGAAATAATAACCGTTCCCGGAGAAATTACTTCGCCGTCTGGATATTTCTGTTTCATAGAAAGCGAATCTTTTCCTGTTGGCACATTGATTCCTAAATCGATAGCAAATTCTGAAATTGCTTTAACAGCTTTATATAAACGCGCATCTTCACCTTCATTTTTACAAGGCCACATCCAATTTGCAGAGAGCGATACACTCTTTAGGTTTTCTTTTAAAGGCGCCCAAATAATATTGGTTAAAGATTCTGTGATTGAATTTCTACTTCCTGCTTCTGGATGAATTAATCCAGAAATAGGTGAGTGGCCAATAGACGTTGCAATACCTTCTTTTCCATTATAATCTAGTGCCATAACACCCACATTATTCAACGGAATTTGTAAAGGGCCTACACATTGTTGTTTGGCAACTTTACCACCAACACAACGATCTACCTTATTTGTTAACCAATCTTTACACGCAACAGCTTCTAACTGTAAAACTTGCTCTAAATAGATTTGTAAATTCTTGGTTTTATATCTTGAATTTTTATAATTTCTTGTAACCGTTTTATCAGTTAAAACTGTTTTTGGCGAAGAACCAAACATATCTTCTAAAGCTAAATCCATTGGTTTATCACCTTTGGTTTTAGATTCAAAAGTAAAACGATCGTTTCCAGTAACATCACCAACAGTGTACATTGGCGAACGCTCACGTTCAGCAATTTTTTGTAACTTATCAATATGTTTATCGGCAATAACTAATCCCATTCTTTCTTGAGATTCGTTTCCGATAATTTCTTTTGCAGATAAGGTCGGGTCACCAACTGGTAATTTATCTAAATCAATTTTTCCTCCAGTATCTTCTACTAATTCAGATAAACAATTTAAATGTCCACCCGCACCATGATCGTGAATAGAAACAATAAAGTTTTCATCACTTTCTACCATTCCACGAACAGCATTTGCAGCACGTTTTTGCATCTCTGGATTCGAACGTTGTACCGCGTTTAACTCTATTCCAGATGCAAACTCTCCAGTATCGGCAGAAGAAACCGCAGCACCACCCATTCCAATTCTATAATTTTCTCCACCAAGAATTACAATTTTATCGCCTTCTTTTGGAGTGTCTTTTATTGCTTGAGAGGCTTTTCCATAGCCAATTCCGCCTGCTTGCATAATTACTTTGTCGTAACCTAATTTTCTAGCTTTAGAATTACTTGAAGACGAGTTTTCTTCATGTTCAAAAGTTAATACAGAACCTGTAATTAAAGGTTGCCCAAATTTATTTCCAAAATCAGATGCTCCATTAGATGCTTTAATTAAAATATCTATTGGTGTTTGGTATAACCAATCTCTGGCTTCAAATTTTTGTTCCCAAAATCTATCTTTTTCTAAACGAGAATACGAAGTCATATAAACGGCTGTACCCGCTAAAGGTAAAGAGCCTTTTCCTCCAGCAAGTCTATCTCTAATTTCTCCACCAGAACCAGTTGCGGCACCATTAAAAGGCTCTACAGTTGTTGGGAAATTATGCGTTTCTGCTTTTAATGAAATAACAGATTCATAATCAGAAGTTGTATAGAAATCTGGTTTGTCTGCACTTTTAGGTGCAAATTGTTCCACTTTAGGGCCTTTAATAAAAGCAACATTATCTTTATAAGCCGAAACAATATCGTTTGGATGTTGTTTAGATGTTTCTTTTATCATTTTGAATAGAGAAGTAGGTTGCTCTTCTCCATCAATAACAAAAGTTCCGTTAAATATTTTATGACGACAGTGTTCTGAGTTTACTTGACTAAAACCAAAAACTTCAGAATCTGTTAATTTTCTACCTATTTTTTTTGCAACACTTTCTAAATATTCAACTTCTTCATCACTTAAAGACAAGCCTTCTTGTATGTTATAAGCAGCAATATCATCAATATTTAAAATAGCTTTTGGTTGAATATTAATGGTAAAAGTATCCTGATTTAATCCCTCAAATTTTTGAGAAATCATCGGGTCAAAACCTTTAAATTCTTCAGCAACAGATTCAAATTCTTCAATTCTAATAATATCAGAAATACCCATATTTTGAGTAATTTCTACAGCGTTTGTACTCCAAGGAGTTATCATAGCTGCTCTTGGGCCCACAAAAAAAGCGTCGAGTGAAGACGCTTCTATTTTATTTTGATTGCCAAATAACCAAGTTAATTTAGCAGTTGTTTCTGAAGTTAATTCTTTTGTTGTTTGAACAGCGAATACTTTACTGTTTTTGTTTCCAAAGAAATGAATCATTTTAAAAGTTGTGTTTGCGTGTTGTTGTAAAAATGCAAATTTACTTTTTTTCTTTTTATTTTAAAGGATTTATAATTATGAAAAAAGATAGTTATTCACTTTATTTTAACATCTGAATTTGATATGATTTATTTGATGATTTTAATAGTTTTGATAGCTTTTTTTCTATAAAAAAGATTTAAGAAATATATTCCTTTTTTTAGTTTAGAAACGTCTATTTGTTTATTTTTTATAGGACCTTTTAAAACTTCTTTACCTAAATAATTGTAAATAAAATATTTATTTACTTTAAGGTTTGAGTCAATTTTTAAAAAACTAGAAACAGGATTTGGGAAAACTTTTACTTTTTTAATTTGATTTTTATCAACAGATAAAATCCCTGTTCCCCATTCGTACCAAATTTCTCCTGTAACATTTGTAATATCTTCTGTTTGATTTCCGTTACCACCAGAACCATTATTAAAAATAATATTGATTGATGAAACTCCGCTAAAAGTGTATTTATACCATTCAGAATTATGTGTTTGCATATCAATTCCTGGCCAAGTTTGGTTTGCTAAATTTCCTGAAGGAGTAGCATTCCACCAATAAATTTTTGGAGTAGTATTCCAATTTGCATCAGGTTTAAAATACACAGTAATATCTGGAATACTGCCAATATTGTAGGTTTTTGTAATGATATTAGATTTGTTATTTTCATTGTCAATTGCAAAAACTTTAAAAGTTGTAGTTTCTGTAATATTAATTGTTACAGTTGATGTTGCTGATGCTGAACTTGTAGTAGGTTCTGAGCCATTGGTAGTGTAGTATATTTTTGGATTTGCATCAGAAGAATCTGTTGCATTTATAGTTACATCAATAGCATTAGGCGCATAATTATTTTCTGGAGTAAAAGTAACTTTTGGAGCTAAATCTTTGTTTTTTCCTACCCAAACGTGTTGTATTTTTGTTTTTTCGATATTTCCTTTTGTATCGGTTATTTCGATATAATAATCTAATAAAACTTCAGATTTTCCTTCAATTTTTGCATAGTATTGGTCAGCAATATATTCTGGTAAAACAAAAAAATCTATTTCCGAGTCGTTTGTAATATTTCCTTTAGGAAAAAATCTTTTAGTCATAGAAATAGTTTCCCAAGAACCGACCGAATTTCCACCAGCATAGGTTTCATTTTCATTATTTGATAATGGATTTTTACCATCTTTATCTGTTCTAAACTTTAATTTAGCAGATTGAATTCCGCTAACATCAAAAGCAAAAGTCCAGACTGTAAAATCAGCAGAATTTAGATGTTGTTTATATCCGTAAGTTGGTCCAAAACCTATTTCACCAGGATTGTAAGGATATCTTTGCGGAATAAAAACGGATGGTTTTGTGTTGTCTATATTGGTATTTGCAGCGATAACTTCTTTTGCTAATTTAACGGCATTATTTGAGGCTATTGTTTGTTTTATTTCCATATCTATAGCTTTTCCATAATACATATATCCGCTTGTAAAACCAGGCAACAATGCGTTCCAAGCTAGTTCAGATTTTTTAGAATTAGCAGAAGGTTTTACAATGTTTTCGATTTTATTATTACCTTCTAAATCTTCTGCCATAATTACAAAATTTTCGGCTGCTGTTAAAACTGCCCAATTTCTTGCATCTTCTGTCCAACCATTTACATCAAACTTAAAATCTGAAGTATACATTGGCCACAACCAATTTATAAATTGTGGGCTTCCCCAATCGTTTGCAGCATTTACCCAAGAGCCGTCTTCAACCTTAACTAAAGAACTTTCATGAACAGGATTATCATTTAAAAATTGCTGAATTGTATTTGGAGTATATCCTTTGCTAGCAGCAGCATTCGTAAAGTTTTTTACAGCTTCTTGATAGTAACTTGAACCTCCACCCCAAGCATTATCTCCATCGTGAGCTAATAATACTATTGATGGATGATTTGGGTCTGAAAAAGGAGCAATATTTGCATCAATATCTGCTGTGCTTTGTTCAGAAAAACCATCTTTATAACTCAATAAATCTGCCATTGGTATTACATTTATTTTGTACTCTATACCTGTTTCTGGATTCACATATTTTGCTTTATGAGCTTGATAGGCGTAAGGTGCAGCAAATGTACCTCCTCTTCCATCAATTTGCCCACTCCACCAATTTGTACCATTTGTAGCTACTTTGTCGGCTTTGTTTGGAGGGTTTGAATTTACACCAGAAGTGCCAAAATTTGTGTTTGGATAATCGTTTAAAGTTCTTGCTAAATGACTATTTGCAACCACAGACCAATCAAAACCTTCTTCTACTAAAACTTGTATAATTCTTTCAGAAAATGAACATTCTGCAGGCCAATATCCTTTAGAGATTGTTCCGTTAAAATTATTTTCTACTATATATTTATGACCTTGAATTTCTTTTTTTAAAACTCGATCAGAAACTAAAGGAGATAATACATGATGCCAGGTAAAACCAGTTACATCCATTCTTGGAAAATTATTTGACGTTTGCCAATTTTGTGCTTCTTTGATATTATCTTTCCAGTTTTGAGTATAGCCCCAAGCATTATTTGTAGCTAAAGAATTGATGTTTTCTATTAAACAACCTCCATAATTTACTTGAGCTCCAGCATTTTTATGATGCTTAATGGAGTTTATTGCATTTTTAGTTTCCCATTGATAGGCCTTTACTCTGTCTGCTTTGCTAAAAATTTCTTGTAAATTATTTAAAGGATGCGCCAAACCACTTGCATAGTTATTTTTTCCATTTTGTTTTAGTTGATAAGATTCCCATACTTTTTGATATTCAAAAGGATTACTTACGCTTTTATCTGGCCAATAAATAGGTTGTTGCATATGCCAGAGGTAAGAAGTATGTACTTGAGAATTTATAGAAAAGATAATAAAAAACAAGAAAAAAAGTAATTTATATTTCATATGAAATCAATTGAAAATCAACTTGATAAAGTTACTTTTCACTTAGATAAAAAGCAAGAATAAGATATTAACATTGCGAAAACGTGTTCGTAATATTTTTTTCAACCTTATAAAAACACTATGCTAATTAGATTAGTTTACTATTATTTTTTTAGAAATACTAGAAGTATTATTGGTGATTTTCAACAAATACATCCCACTTTTTAAGTTTTTAATCCTAATTTTATTATTGGTAGTATTAGGCTTTTTATTCTGATAAATTTTAGAACCTAAAATAGAATATAAAGTTATGGAAGAAACATTTAAGCCCTGAGGAATGTTAATGATAATTCTATTTGTAGCACTCGGGTTTGGATACACAGAAATGTTTTCTAGCAAAACAATATTTTCTACAGATAAAACAGCACCCCAAATCTGACTAACAAATTCTGGATGGTCAATAAACGGATTTCTGTTTCCTTGAAAAGTATAAGCTTCATTATTTCTAACGGTTTCTCTTGTACTTACAGGATCGTTTGTATGCCATTTGTATAATAATTTAATATACCAATCTTCATAAACCTGATTGTTTGTTCCGTTTAACGGATTATTATTATCAGTATGAGGATCCCAAGAACTACTTGTAACATCATCTTCATAACGCGTTGCAAAATAAAATAACATTCTTGCAATATCTCCTTTAAACTCATCAATAGGTTCAAAAACGGTGCCTGAATAACCAAAAGCAGTATTTGCTCCAACTTTAGATCCGTTATTAGATTTCCAAGTAAAATTAGTAACTTCTCCAAAAGGATAATTGCTTCTTCTTCCATTTACATATCCATCAGAAGGAACAACGTGATGAATATCTGAACGCATAGGATATCTTTTATTAAAAAAACCTTGCGGAAAAATATGCTCTCTATTATAGCAATCGTTTTCTGAATTGTAATTGCCACATTTTCTTGTATTATGGTTGTAATTGTAAGCATCGTTATTAGAAGAAGATGTTGCAGGATTTTCTGAATACATATCTAAAACAGTGTTGTCTTTTTCGTAAAAAGAATCGTTATCTGTTTTAATGTATGCATTGTATAAAGCATTATAACCTTTGTCTGTATGACCGTTTTTAATGATAGATTTTAATTGTGTTTTTAAAGCATAACCACTGCCAGTTGCATTGTTATAATAGCCAGTTGGAATTTGCGAAAACCCAATAGAAATAGAAATGATTGATAGTAATAAAGATAATTTTTTCTTCATTATTTTTTGATGAATTTTGTTGAGTACAATTTATTTTCTACTTCAAATTTAAGAATATATATTCCTTTAGATAAAGATTTTAAGTTAATTTTTTTATTTGGATTTTTAAATGAAGTTATTTTTTTACCAAGATAATTATATATTGAAATATTTTTTATTGTCAGATTTTTACTGTTTTGTATGTTTAAATTTACATCAACAGGATTTGGATAAAAGTTTATTCCTGTAAATAAAAAACTTTTTACATTTAAAGTAGTATTGTGTTTGCCAATATCATCTACAGTGTCTTTAGAGAAAATATCCCATTCATTATTAATATCAAAAGAAGTGTTTGGTTGGGCAACACCACTTTTTCTTCTTAGTGTTTTATCTCTTGCAAAGTTTGATGAGCCACCATTGTAAGTACCAATAATATCAATTAAAACATCATTTTTAAATAAACCTACAGGATCATTACCATTAAAATTAAGTGGGTCTCCAAAATTTGTAGCACTTGAGTTTGGCTGTACATAATCTGCTTCATCTTTTAAAGTTTGATTTGTAGCACTTCCATTAATTAAAACATAAACTTCTCCTTTTTGTAAAGTTCCAGAAAGATTTAAAGGTGTTCCCCAAATATGCCCATCTTGTCCACCATTTTTTTGCCTTTTAATACTATATCCACTTAAGTTAACATCAGCATTGGTAACATTTACAATTTCTAATGCTTTGTTGTTACTAGAACCTTCTACATATTCAGAAAAAAATAATTCATTAGCAGTTGTTGTAGAGCCATCTGTTGTAGTTGCATTTACTGATGATGATAAAGCTGATTTATTACCTACAGCGTCTTTTGCTAATATTTGAACAGCATAAGTTGTAGCGTTGCTTAAACCTGTTATAGTAAATGTTGTTAAATTTGTTGATGCTTTTAAACTACTATCTATATAAATATCATATTCTGTAACTGCAGTATTATCTGTAGAAGCAGACCAAGTTGCAATAAAACTTGTTCCGGTTTCATTACTAATTACAATATTTGAAGGAACACTTGGTGCTTGTGTATCTTTTAAAGTAGTTACATTTAGAGGTGTACTTTGCAAAGATTTATTACCAGCAACATCTTTTGCTAACACTGTTATTGAGTAAGAAGTATCTGAGTTTAAATCAGCAATATTTATAGAAGTATTTGTAGTATTGGTTTTTAAATTTCCATCAACAAAAACATCGTAACTTGTTACTTTAATATTATCTGTTGATGCTGTCCAAGAAACATCAACAGAAAAAGTAGTAATATTTGCAGCTGTAAGATTGGTAGGAATTGTAGGTGCTTCAGTATCAGAATTTGTATAAATACCCCAAGTATCTTCTGCTTCAGGACCACCCCAAATTCTAGTTGCCAGTCTTGGGTTGTCTATAAACGGATTTCTGTTACCTTGTGCATTTGCATTAGAAATATTTTCGTGATAGGTATTTCGTTGTTTTTCAAAATCTGAAACAGGATCATCTGCATTCCATTGTAAAAATAAATCGATCATATCATCTGGAGTAGAAGAGGAGCTGCCTATACCCACATTGGTAGGTAAACATCTGCTGCCATAGCGTAAATACATATACATCATCATTCTAGCAACATCACCTTTCCATTCATTTCCAGGAAACCAACCACTACCTGATGCACCAGAGGCAACACCAGAACCTGTAGTAAATTTTTTATTTCCTCTCGATGAATTTCTTTGTACATCTGAAGGTCTTAAATGATGTGCATCTGCACCAGGACCAGAAGTACCCAAATTTGGAGTTCCTAAAGAACGAGAATATACGTGCTCACGATTCCAACCTCCAACACTACCACTATTATTATTTACGCCTCTAGTTCTATCGTTTGTAACGTTAGAATCAGAACCATTTTCCCAACCATAAACTAATAAAACTTGCGAATTATTTTGTGGGTTTTTATCGGTAATTTTTGAAGCATCCCAAATTTGATCATAAGATAGCGTTCTAGTATGGCTAGTAATGATTTTTGTGGCTAAAGCATTTTTTAAAGTTATACCTGTTAAGTTTAGGTTAACATCGTTATAATAACTTTGTTGCGAGAATGTTGTTAGTGTAATGAATACAAAAATCCAAAAGCAAAGTAATCTTTTTATCATAATATATACTATTAAATTAAAACGATTTCTTTTTCTGTGATACTAAATTTTTATACGAGCAATTAAAGTATAAAAATTATTTTTTTTCTAATAAAGCCATATAAAATCCGTCGAAACCAGAAATATGAGCTAACACTTTTTTGTCTTTTACAAAGGTAAACTCTTTACCAGCTTCTGATGTTAAGAAAGTATGAACTTGGTTTTGATTTTCTGATGGTAAAATAGAACAAGTTGCATATACCATTTTACCTCCTGGTTTTACCATTTTAGAATAACTTTGTAAAACTTCTTGTTGTACTTTTTTTATGTTTTCTATAAATTCTGGTTGTAATTTCCATTTAGAATCTGGGTTTCTACGGATAACTCCTAAACCAGAACAAGGAGCATCTATTAAAACTCTATCTGCTTTATTGTGTAATTTTTTAATTGGTTTTGTAGAATCAATTACGCGTAAATCTATGTTATGAGCTTTGTTTCTTCTGGCTCTTATTTTTAATTTTTTTAATTTGCTTTCGTAAATATCCATTGCAATAATTTGTCCTTTGTTTTCCATTAAAGCTGATAAATGCAAGGTTTTACCACCTGCACCAGCACAAGTGTCTACTACTTTCATTCCTGGTTTCACATCTAAATATGCAGCCACTAATTGTGAAGAAGCATCTTGCACTTCGAAAAAACCATTATGAAAAGCTTCTGTTTTAAATACATTGGCTCTTTCTTCTAAAACTAACGCATCTGGGTAATTAGGAACAAATTGCGTAATTACATTTTCTGTTCTTAATTTTTTTTGAAGCATTTCTTTAGAAATATTTAACGTATTTGTTCTTAAAACTACATCTGCTTTTTTGTTTAAGACTGCAATTTCTTTGGTCCAAATTTCTTCTCCTAATTCAGAAACACACAATTCATCCATCCAATCTGGAATTGATTCTCTAAATTTTCTGGTTTTAGATAATTCTGCAAAACGACCTTTAATTCTTCTTTCTGGCACATCACCTATTTGATTCCAATCTGGTAATGTAATTCCTCTTAAAATACACCAAACAGAAAATAAACGCCAGATA
The DNA here is from genome assembly GCF_058147125.1 of Polaribacter sp. 2405UD43-2. Lineage (NCBI taxonomy): Bacteria > Pseudomonadati > Bacteroidota > Flavobacteriia > Flavobacteriales > Flavobacteriaceae > Polaribacter > Polaribacter sp. 2405UD43-2. The sequence goes on from NZ_JBYVJX010000003.1 coordinate 336,888, forward strand.
TTATCTCTATCGTAAGGAAGTTTTACTTCTGCAATTTCTGCGTATAAACGATTCCAGCGTACAATATCGTAAATGGTTTCTGCAACAAATTTACGATCTCTTGCGCCCCAACGTTTATCGCGTTTTAGTGCTTTTTCTACAGCTTTGTCTGCATAAACTCCTTCATTAAAAATATCTCTAATGCTGTCTATAACTGCAAAAGTTAAGTTTCTGTGTAATCTCATTGTAAAATTATAATGGGATGCAAATATACGCTAAATTATAGGTTTTTAATTTTTCTTTTCTTTTTTAAATAGTTAAATTTTGGATTAACTTTTTAATATTAATTTCTATAAAATTAAAAGAATAGAGTAGGAGTTGTATTGTAAAAATTGTCATAAAAAAAGCGTTTCTTTAGAAACGCTTTTTAACTATTTGAGGAATTTTATTTATTATTCAATTACAATTTTCTTAGAGCTGTCTGCTTTATTGGTTTTCAGTTTAACAATATAAACTCCTGTTGGTAATTGTTTACCAATTTTTAATTGAAGTTTTTGTTCTTGTTTTTTGATTTTCCAAGAGTTTACTTTTCTACCTAAAATAGAGTATAGTTGTACATCTTTAATGTTAATTTCTTCGTTTTTAGAAATTACTAATAGTTTGTTTTTGTTATCTGCATAGATGTTTGTTAAACTATTTGTTAGATCATCATCTACAGATAAAGCTGTACTTGGTGTAAATGCTAAAACAAACCTATCTGTATATACACCTTTATCTAAAGTTAATTTTGCTTTACCGCTAATTAATTCTTGAGAAATACCTGTTACTTTATCGGTAATATAAAGTTTTTGATTGATGTTTTTCATTTCATCAACTTTAATATTTATCTCACCAGAATATCCCATAATGATTTCTAAAGGCACTTCTAAATCATTAGAAATAGCTTGCACTCCCGCAATTACAAATTTTCTATCATCACTAGGGAATTTCCAGTAGAAGTCTGTAGTACCTATATCGTTAATTTCGGCATCATAACCTCTATCATAAGCAAAAGAAGTGTAATGACTAAATGATACTCCTATTTGACGGTGATAATTTTTACCTTCTGAAGTGTTTTTAAAGTCCATACCCAATTTAATAACAGGTAAACTTTTAATACTAGTGTTAGGGTTAGATTTTCCTGAAGATTTTTTAGACGATTTAAAGAAAACAGATTCTGCACCTTCTTTTTTGTATTCTCTTTGACTATTGTTAAATACTACAGTTCCGCCATCTACAGCATCACCTTGAATAAAGAATCCTTGACCTATAGCAATATAATCTTTAGGTTCAGTATAAGTAATACTAGCACCTCCAATATTCGGAGCACAAGTTATTTTACCATCATCTTTAATTTTTAAATAGTCTATTTGAACTACATTTGAATCTATAGACTCTAATGTAATATTACTACCAATAACTACGCAAAGCTTAATTTTTTTTACAGAAAAGACTCCAGAAGTTGCAGGTAGCGTAACGCTTAATTTAACTTCATTGTTTTCTTTAATTCTGATAATTTTATCAGTATCAGATTTATATCTAATTCTTAAAGTGTCTACACCAGAAGGAATATTTTTAAAAGTAATAGATTGACTGTATTGATTTAGTTTTACAACATTAATATTTCCAACTCCATCAGTAACACTTTCTACAGTACCATTTAATATTGTTGCACTTTCAGCTTTAAGATTTACATCTATAGCGCTACCAGCAGCCGCAAGAGCAGAAACTCCCATTGTTATAGTTCTTGTAGCATAACCACCAATATAACCTGCAAATCTATGTCCATAGATAGTACCTTCTTCACTTAATACTTCACTTGCGTGTTCCCAGAAGTATAAAGTACCACTTAAAGAAGAATTGTTATCTTCTAAAAACTTTTTAACACTAATAGCAGATGCATAAGGGTTTGCCACCAAGTAAGATTCTCCCTTACCAATTGCAGTTGTAAGATTCCCGTCTTTTGGTGTACCTAAGTATGTATAGTTTTGAGCTCTACCAGGACCTTTAAAAATAAATCCATCTGTGTTAGGTATGGTTCCTGTACTATATTTTTGAGACCAATTAGATCTAGTACCATTACCAGAAGCGTAAGTATAAATCCAATAATGAGCAAGAGATATTGGGCTTGCATTAAAGTTACCATCATAACCACCAATCCAAGTAATATCTTTGGCAATATTAGTGTTTATTGTACCAGCAAAGTTTGTTGGTACTGTACCATCTTTTAAAATATCAGCAACAGTATACGTTGCAGAACCTGCACTATTTTTTACAGGAGAACCAATATAATTATATCTGTATTTACTAGGAACAGCAGAGTTTTGATCAACTAATAATTTACCGCCACCAGAAACTAAACTGGCAGAAGTGTGTGTTTGTATTAATTGTGCTTTACTTTCTTTGGATGCATCTATTAAACGAATATCTCCGTTTAAAGTAACATTATTAGTAACAACTAATAAATTATCTGTGATTCCTAATTTACGAGCAGCATTTACTGTTAATTTTCTTGCACTTAATTTATTGGTTGTATGATTATAATCTTGATCTATAACAACGTGTCTAGATCTATCTGGCACACCATTGCTCCAATTACCAGCTGTTCTTGTTGTAATGTTTATTCTGTGAAGACCAAGTCTTGTGTTCATTTCTGCACTAGCATTTTTAATTTCGGAAACTAACGGATCGTGAGGATGTCTTTCTGCACCACCAGCTCCTAATAATCTGTATGGATTTAATTCATCATCTATAAAAATAACCCACTCATTTGCAGTGTATGTTTTGTTAGGAACTAATGTTTCATCAATTCTTACAAAGGATGTTTTGTTATTAAAAGCAGCAACAACATCAAATCTGTTTTCCCAAGAAGAAGTATCATTTTTAGGAGATAAAGTAATAATATCATTGGCTCCTTCTATATCAGTAAGCGTATTATTTGTAACTACTGTAGCAGTACCATCTAAATTTGAAATGGTATTTGCAGTGTTTTTAAATAATATAGATTTACCTGGTGCTAAAGGAGTTGTAACATTATAGGTAACACTTGGTGTTACATTAGATCTATCTCCTGTTTGATTTTTATATAATTGTATTTTAATTTGATTTGCATCAATAGAACTGGTTGTGCTAATGTTGGTAATTTCTATCCATTTTTCTGAGCCAAATTGATATACCTGCGTAATCATTGGTATACCTTGAGCTCCTGCAGTATCTCTGTAATCTAAATCTCCAAAAGGACTGTTAATATCATTATCTGCATCGCCTAAATTACCTGCGTTTGGAGGGTTATGATTGTCATTTACTGTTGAACCAGTTATTGCTGAATCGTTATTTTGATCAAAAATATCAAATAATCCATCACCATCAACATCACCTCCAGTTAATGAATTTGGAACACCAACTCCATTTTCTTCGATATCAGGAGTACCATCGTTATCAGTATCTGTATCAATATAATCTGGGTTGTCTGTATTATCTGTATTTTCTGGATTTAAACCAATAATGGCTCCACTTTCATAATTATCATCTACACCATTATTGTTTGCATCTGTCATAGCTGCTCCAACACCACTTGGTGCAACATAACCTTTTGTTGGTTGCCCTTCTATATTATCTGGTATACCATCATTGTCTGCATCTATATCTAAATAATTAGGAATACCATCTGTGTCTGAATGTGTTGGCGTATTTCCTGTATTTGCTGTACTTGGTATACCTTTTGTTGTTGGTGTTGTACCAACTGTGCCATCTGCTCTACCATCTCTATTTGTATCTGTACCACCTGATTCTATAACATCTGGAATTCCGTCATTATCTGAATCTAAGTCTAAATGATTAGGAACACCATCTCCATCTGTGTCATAAACATCTGGAATTCCGTCTCCATTTGTATCTGTATAATCTGTAGTAGAACCATCTCCGCCATTACCTCCATCTGAGGTATCTTTATAATTTGGAATTCCATCTCCATCTTCATCACCATTAGGGATATTTCCTCCAGATTCTACTGTATCTAAAATACCATCATTATCATCATCTAAATCATCTTTGTCTGCAACACCATCGTTATCTGTATCTGTACCAGATACATCTCTGTAATCTACATCTCCACCTGAGTTAATGTCATTATCTACATCTCCTAAATTGCCTGCAGCAGGAGGATTGTGATTATCATTTACGGTTGAACCTGCTATGGCTGAATCGTTATTGTCATCAAAATTATCATCTAAACCATCTGCATCTGCATCAGCATTTGCTAAAGTATTTTGTGCATCTCCGTTTTCTGAAATGTCGTTAATACCATCGTTATCGGAGTCTGTATCTATATAATCTGGGTTGTCTGTATTGTCTGTGTTTGTTGGTGTTAAGCCAATATTACTTCCTGATTCATAATTATCATCAATTCCATTTTTATTTACATCTGTTATAGCATTACCAACACCACTTGGTGCAATATAAGCACTTGTTGTTTGCCCTTCTATATTGTCTGGAATACCATCATTATCTGCATCTATGTCTAGATAATTATCTAAAGAATCTGCATCAGAATTTGTTGGGTCATTACCTGTACCTGCTGTACTTGGTATACCTTTAGTTGTTGTTGTAGTACCAACTGTACCATCTGCTCTACCATCATTATTTGCATCTGTACCACCAGATTCTGTTACATCTGGGATACCATCGTTGTCAGAGTCTAAGTCTAAATAATTTGGAATACCATCTCCATCTGCGTCTAAACTAGCCATAACTCCATTAACAATAGTTGAGCTGTTAGCTGCTGCAAAATCAGGGTCTTTATAATTTGGTGTTCCATCCCCATCAGAATCTGCGCTTGGATCTGCTGTTAAACAAGAGAAACCCGTTGCTGGTCTTGGTAATGTAACTGAAACATTTACTGTGGCAGCAGCAGCAGCATTACCAAATCTAGGGAAAGTTCCACTTTGAAATACTGTAGTGCCATCTAAAGAAATTCTGTATAATGAAGTAGCGTTTTCATTACTACTACCTCCTGAACCTCCAGTGCCAGGGCCATCTAAACCATCACCTGCAGTATCAGAGAGTGTGAATACATATGATCCAGTAGTAGTAACGGTATAGTTTATATTTATTATTTCATCTCCATCTGCATACGGTCCTCCGCTTTGAGAAAAACCTCCAGGTCCAGTAAGTGTCCAACTATTTTCGTTTTCATAAGCTCCTAGATCTATATACACATTTATAATAGATTGATTTATTACTGCATTAGGGCAGGTTTCTTCAGTATCTAAAATTCCATCATTATCATCATCTAAATCGTCTACATCAGCAATACCATCATTATCTGTATCTACACCAGGTATGTCTCTGTAGTCTACATCTCCTCCTGTTGTTATATCTGCATCTGCATCACCTAAATTACCTGCGGCAGGTGGGTTATGATTGTCGTTTACAGTTGAGCCAGCTATGGCAGAATCGTTATTATCATCAAAATTATCATCTAAACCATCTGCATCTGCATCTGCGTTTGCTAATGTATTTTGTGCATCTCCGTTTTCTGAAATGTCGTTAATACCATCGTTATCAGAATCTGTATCTGTATAATCTGGATTGTCTGTGTTATCTGTATTTGTAGGAGTCAGACCTATAATAGATCCGTTTTCATAATTGTCATCTAAACCGTTGTTGTTTGCATCTGTAATACCTGCTCCTACACCACTTGGAGCTACATAACCGCTTGTAGTTTGCCCTTCAATATTATCTGGAATTCCATCATTGTCTGCATCTATGTCTAAAAAGTTTGGTATAGTATCTCCATCAGAATTTGTAGGGGTAGTACCTGTACCAGCAGTACTTGGAACACCATTGGTTGTTGGAGTAGTGCCTACATTACCATCTGCTCTACCATCATTATTAGCATCTGTACCTCCAGCTTCTATTACGTCTGGAATACCATCATTGTCTGAATCTAAATCTAATGAATTAGGAATGCCATCTCCGTCAGAATCACAAATGGCAGTATGTGTTAAGATTATATTATCTAAGCCAAAATCATTACCATTACCAACATTATTATTATTTAAAATACCAACATATATTGATGTAGTTGAAGCACCAGTAGTAAAAGTTACTGTTTGTTCTACCCAAGATGCTGTTGCTGTGTAAGCACTTCCTTTTGTAACCCAGTTGTTTGCACCATCAGCAGTGTTTTCATCAACTACAACGCTAAGGTTTGGAGGAGCACTACCATAACTAAAAACGGAATATTTAAAAGTATATGTAGTATTAGGTAAAGCTGTAATAGTATTTTTGTTATACCAAACTACTTGGTTATATATATTTCCTCCTGATACACTTGTGTTGTGAAACAAGAAAGCATCTCCCGTATCAGAAGTAACATCTGTTGCTAATCCGAAAAGATTATCAGTTATTGTTCCGTTATCATACGAACCTAGAGTGTTTTTAGGACCATTAAGGTAAGCTGCGGAAGCTGTGCTTTTTGATGAGCTATTTAAACTTGTAGCGTTATAGCCAGCATCTCCAGGTGATTTATTTAAGTCAGAATCTGTACCATTATCTGCTAAAATGCTACCAAAGTTATCTTCGAAGTCTACAACTGCAGGTTGAGAACATTCTACTGTATCTAAAATTCCATCATTATCATCATCTAAATCGTCTACATCAGCAATACCATCATTATCTGTATCTTTACCAGGGATATCTCTATAATCTACATCACCACCAGAGTTTATATCACCATCAGAATCTGTAAAGTTGTCTGTTTGAGAAATATCAAAATTACCATTTACATCTGTATAATTATCTCCATTATCTAGTGTATTTACCAAACCATTAGTACCAACAGCACCAGTAACTTTACCTCCAGATTGAGCTAATCCACTACCAGATTCTACAATATCATTAGAGCCATCATTGTCAGAATCTAAATCTAAATAATCTGGGTTATCTGTACCATCTGTGTTTTGTGGTGTTATTCCTATAGAACCAGCACCATTTGATTCTCCTGTTGGAGTAGTGTCGTAAGTATTATCTAAACCATCTTTATCAGAGTCTATACCTATTGGTGCTTTATAACCAGTAGTAGATTGTGCTTCTATATTATCAGGAATACCGTCGTTATCAGAATCTAAATCTAAATAATCTGCAACACCATCTCCGTCTGAATCTCTAGAATTAACACAATTAATATTTACTGTATATTCTAAAGCAAAATCTGACCCTGAAGATCCTCCAGCATTTTCACAAAAATTATTTACACCAGAAAGTGTAGTTGCTTGTATGGTGATTCCAGGGACACCTCCACCAATATCAATAACTGTTAGTGTTTGATTTACAGTAGGAACAACTGCATCTAAATTTGCACTACATTGTGTACCTGAAGGAGATAGCAATGTACTAGTTATAGTACCACTATTAAAGTTAAGTGTAAAACCTTCTGTAGAAGCTGCATCATCTATATCACCCCTTGCTCTCACATTACTTACACGTACTAGATCGCCAACAGAAACTCCCAAAGAAGAAACATCTATGTTTTTTACAGAACCAGTAGTTCCTCCAGATACTGTTAATCTATCAACTGGTGTTGTTATAGTACTACCAGGACAAGCACCTTCATTTATATCTAAAATACCGTCATTATCATTATCTATATCTACATTGTCTCCAACCCCATCTTTATCTACATCAGCAAAGTCTTTACAAAAAGTTAAACCAGTCATACCAGATCCGTGCACATTACCAGCTGTACAAACAGAGCAATCTTGCCAAAGCATTGTGATAGATTTTATCTTATTTGCAGAAGAAAAATTGACACCAACATTGTCATCATCACCAACAGTTGATGATCCACTCGCATTAGAGTCTACAATTCCAGTATTCTCATTTATAGTATAATAATTAGGGTTTAGTGAGCTAGTAAACTTAGGTAAAACAGTATTGTTAAAATTATCTTTTGCGGTTATAGTGTATTTATCTCCGTTAGTACCATTACCATTTACGTGAAATAAATCGAATCCTACAGAATAAATAGGTTCACTAAAAGTAATTGTTAATGTTACTCCTCCACTAGAAAAACCAGAAGTAAAATATTGTAGCATTTCTTCTGGATTAGCATCTAAACCCACTGCTGGCGAATCTGTAGTTGTTGAACTTGATTGCCATTGTGCTAAAGTTCCTGTTTCACCAGAAAAAGTAAAGGTCATATTTACCCCTGTACCATCTACATTAGTTAGAGTTCTTGTTAGGTTTCCATCAGGCCAATCAAATTTATCATTGCCAGATGGTGAAGTACTCCAAGTGAAACTTGAGGGACTGTCTGCACAATCGCTATATAAAAATTGTGAAAAAGAGCTTATAGAAAAGCACAGAAAAAATAGCATAGCAATGCTACTCTTGTTAAAACGAATTATTTCCCCAAATAATTTCGTTTTTTTTAGATTAAGAATCATAAAAAAACATTTAATTGTTACAAAAGTAATAAACTTTTTAATCAGTATATACTGTTTAGATGCACTAATTATTAAAAAGTCACAGGTTTATATAATCTTTTTTTTAAAATTTATAATACAGGTTTTAAAAATATAATTTCATAAAATTTACTAAGTTTTATTTATTTTCGTTATTTATAACTTTTTCAATTGAATTTAAGTAAACCAATTACATATATAAAAGGAGTTAGTGTACAAAGAGCAACACTTTTGTATACAGAGTTGGGTATAAAAACTTGTAATGATTTACTAAACTTTTTTCCTTTTAGATATATTGATAAAACCAAGTTTTATGCAATAAATGAATTACAACCCAATTCTTCGGAAGTACAAATTGTTGGTAAAATTACTTCTGTAAAAATGGTGGCTCAAAAAAGAGGAAGTAGGTTAGTGGCCACTTTTCAAGATGCTTCTGGTGCTATGGAATTAGTTTGGTTTAAAGGGCAAAAATGGATTAAAGATTCTCTAAAAATTAATGAACCGTATGTAATTTATGGAAAACTAAATCATTATAATGGTAGTTTTAGTATTCCACATCCAGAAATGGAATTGGTGACCGAATACAAAAAAAAGTTGCAAACTAAAATGCAGCCTATATATCCATCAACAGAAAAATTATCAAATTCTGGAGTTTCTAATAAGTTGTTACGCACTTATATTCAGAATTTGTTACAACAGTTTTACGACGGAATTAAAGAAAGTTTATCAAAAGAAATTATTGCTAATTTTAAGTTAATCTCTAAAAGAGATGCGTTGTTAAATGTGCACTTTCCTAAGAGTCAAGAAAACTTAGCAAAAGCTCAGTATCGTTTAAAGTTTGAAGAATTATTTTTTATTCAATTGCAATTGTTGAGAAAAAAACTCATCAATAAAACAAAAATAAAAGGTTTTGTTTTTGAAAATGTGGGTGATAGCTTTAATTCTTTTTATAAAAATTATTTGCCTTTTCATTTAACAAACGCCCAAAAAAGAGTCCTCAAAGAAATAAGAAAAGATGTGGCTTCTGGTGCGCATATGAATCGTTTGTTGCAAGGTGATGTTGGTTCTGGCAAAACAATTGTTGCGCTATTAACAATGTTATTGGCAATTGATAACGGATTTCAAGCCGCAATTATGGCACCAACAGAAATTTTAGCAACACAGCATTACAATGCAATTTCAGAATTAATTTCAGAAATGAATATTAATGTTGATTTATTAACGGGTTCTGTAAAAATAAAAAAAAGAAGAGAGATTCACGCTAATTTAGAAGACGGAACTTTACATATTTTAATAGGCACACACGCATTGTTAGAAGATAAAGTGCAGTTTAAAAACCTTGGAATTGCAATTATTGATGAACAACACAGATTTGGAGTAAAACAAAGAGCTAAATTGTGGTCTAAAAACTCTCTTCCCCCTCACATTTTGGTAATGACAGCAACTCCAATTCCGAGAACGTTGGCAATGTCTGTGTATGGAGATTTAGATATTTCTGTAATAGATGAATTGCCTCCTGGACGTAAAGAAGTAAAAACTGTACATCGTTTTGATAGCAACAGATTGTCGGTTTTTAAATTTATGAAAGATGAAATTGCAAAAGGTAGACAAGTGTATGTTGTGTATCCTTTAATTCAAGAATCTGAAGCAATGGATTATAAAGATTTAATGGATGGTTATGAGAGTATTTCTCGCGAATTTCCAACACCTAAATATCAAATAAGTATTGTTCACGGAAAAATGAAACCTGCAGATAAAGAATACGAAATGCAACGTTTTGTAAAAGGTGAAACACAGATTATGGTAGCAACCACTGTTATAGAAGTTGGTGTAAATGTACCCAATGCAAGTGTTATGATTATTGAAAGTTCAGAACGTTTTGGTTTGTCTCAATTGCATCAATTAAGAGGTAGAGTTGGTAGAGGTGCAGACCAGAGTTATTGTATTTTACTGTCTAGTTACAAACTTTCTGAAGAAGGAAAAACTCGACTTAAAACAATGGTAGAAACTACTGACGGATTTAAAATTGCAGAAGTAGATTTAAAATTACGTGGACCAGGAAATTTAATGGGAACTCAACAAAGTGGTGTTTTAAACCTTAAAATTGCTGATGTTGTAAAAGATACTCAAATTTTAGTTTCTGCAAGAAATACAGCTATTGCTCTGTTACAAGAAGATTCAGATTTGTCTAAACCAGAAAACTCAGTCATTAAAAAAACGTATTTAGAAATTTCTAAAAACTCTAAAATTTGGAGTAATATTAGCTAAATTTATAAGTGTTTTTAATTTAAATCCAACAATTTTTTAGCGGCATTAAAAGGAGTCGTTTTGCCGTTTTCTAAATTTATAATTTCTTTAGCAAGTGCTTTTTTAATTATTGGATTTTGATAAAAATTATCTTTTAATTGTTGCTCAATTGTCGCTAATAACCAATGTTTATTTTGTTTGTTTCTTTTTATGTTGAAATAAGAATTTTTCTTTGTTAAAGAAACATATTTACAAATCATTTCATCAACTTTATCAATTCCAATATTTTTTAAAGCACTTGCTGTTAGAACTTTTGGTTGCCATTTACTTTCTTTTAGAGGATATAAATGTAAAGCTCTGTTAAATTCTACTTTTGCAATTTTTGCATTTTTTGCATTTTCACTATCTGCTTTGTTAATAACAATAGCATCCGCCATTTCTATAATTCCGCGTTTTATTCCTTGTAGCTCATCACCAGCACCCGCTAATTTTAAAAGCAAAAAGAAATCTACCATAGAATGTACCACAGTTTCAGATTGACCAACACCAACTGTTTCTATAATAATGGTATCAAAACCAGCAGCTTCACATAAAATAATACTTTCTCGTGTTTTTTGTGCAACACCTCCTAAAGAAGTTCCAGAAGGAGAAGGTCTTATAAAGGCGTTTTTATCCGTTACCAATTCTTCCATCCTTGTTTTATCACCTAAAATACTTCCTTTATTTACAGAACTACTAGGGTCTACAGCTAAAACAGCTACTTTTTTCCCCTGAGATGTTAAATGTTTACCAAAAGCTTCAATAAAAGTACTTTTGCCAACACCAGGAACTCCTGTAATACCAATTCTTACCGAATTGTTGGCGTATGGTAAACAACGTTCTAAAATTTTGTTCGCTTTTTGTTGATGTTTTGCATTGGTACTTTCTACCAACGTAATAGCTCTGCTTAAAAAAGTAATGTTTCCTTCTAAAATTTTTGTAACAAACTCATTTACTGAATTTTGTTTTGCTCTATTAATTTTAATTTTTTCTGCAGCAGATTTACTGGTGGTTTCTGGTTGAGAAACGCCCTTGTTTTCTTGTAGTGCAGATTTTTTTTTATCCATCTGTAAAAAGTTATTATGTAAATTTATAAATAAATATTTACTAAAATGCAACACAACTAAAAATGTATCGTCTATAGAGTAAGAATGTTTTAATGAGAGCAACCAAACAACTACATCAAGCCATTATTGATCAATGCAAAAACAACAATGCCAAAGCGCAAATGCAGTTGTATAATTTGTATTGTAAGGCAATGTTTACAATTGCTTTTAGGTATGTAAAAGATAGATTTATTGCTGAAGATGTAATGCAAGATGCGTTTATAAAGGCTTTTAAAAATATTCATAATTACAAAAATGAAGTTGCTTTTGGAGCTTGGTTAAAGAAAATTGTAATCAACCAAAGTATTGACTATCTAAAAAAGAAAAAATTAGAATTGATTGCCATAAATGAAGAAGTTTATAAGGTAGAAAACAATGAAGATTGGCGTACTGAAAGCACTGTCTCTGTTGATAAAATTGTGGAGTTTATTAACAATTTAAAAGAAAAATACAGATTGGTTTTAACACTTTATTTATTAGAAGGTTATGATCATCAAGAGATTTCAGAGATTTTAAAAATCACAGAAAATACCTCAAGAACACATTTGCTAAGAGGAAAAAAACTATTAAAAGAACAATTAAAAAACACGAATTATGCAGAAGGATATTAGAGATTTATTAAAAGATTACAAAGAACAAAATGTAGAATTATCTGCTAATCATTCATCAAAATTTGAAGATTTATTGCAATCAGAAATGCATCAACAAAAGCCTAAAAATAAAAACTTTAAATGGTTGTCTATTGCTGCTTCTGTGGTGTTGTTAATTAGCTTGGCAATTCAATTTTATCCATCAGAAAATGTAGAAAAACCAAAAGAAAATCAAACTAAAGAAATAAGTTTAGGAAGCATATCTCCAGAATTTCAAACTATAGAAACGTATTATAAAAATAGTATCAATCTAGAAATAAGTCAGATAGATATGTCTGAAGAGAACAAAGATGTTGTAGATGGATACTTATTAAAAATAGCAGAACTTACCAAAGAATACAAATCATTAACCCAAGAGCTCAATACAAACGGGGTTAATGATGCAACCATAGATGCATTAATTCGTAATTTACAATTACGCCTACAGCTGTTACAACGCTTAAAAAAGCAATTAAAACAACTTAAAAATTTAAACACAAAACAAAATGAAACACAAATTATATAAAAGAAGTATCACTTTTTTTGCACTTTGTTTGATAGGAATATTAAATGCGCAAAAATACGATAAAAAATTCACAGAAAATTTTAAAGTAAACAAAGATGTAGAAGTAGCTATAAATGCGTCTAATACAGAGATAAATGTAACCACTTGGAATAAGAATAATGTTCAGGTAAACGCATTTATAGAAATTGAAGGATTGTCTAAAAAAGAAGCAGAAAAGTATTTTAAAAACTGGAATTTTGAAGCTTTAGGAAACAGTAAAAAAGTAAAAATTACTTCTAAAGGAGGTCATTCTTTTGGCTACAAAAATAGTTTGGTTTTTTTTAATGATATGGATATTCAAATACCAGAAATAGAAATGCCGAATATTGAAACGATTGTGATTCCCGAAATGAATTTTGATTTCGATTTTGACTTTGACTTTGAAAACCTTTTAAATAATTTTGATGATTTAGGAAAAAATATTGGTAAAAATGGTAAATATTCTTTTCAATGGAGTGATGGTAAAACCCATATTAATATTAAAACTAAAAAAGAATGGGAAGCTTTTAAGAAATCAAAAAAATATAAAGAGTTAAAAGAAAAAATGACAGTTAAGAAGAAAAAAATGAAAAAGAAACTTGCCAAATCGAAAGAGAAAATGAAAAAAGAATTGGCAAAAGCCAAACTAGAACTAAAAAAAATAGATAAAGAAAAACTAAAAAAAGAATTAGCAATTGCTAAAGAGCATATTATGAAGTTGAAATTGCATCACGGGGCAAATTCAAATGATATTATAATAAACGGAAAAAAAATAAAAATTAAAAAGCGTTTAGAAATAAAAGTGCCTAAAAACGCTACTTTTAACTTAAATACACGTCATTGTAAGGTAAAATTACCAAACACAGTAGCTTCAGGCAATGTAAAGTATGGCAGTTTTGATGCCAATAATTTAAATGGAGGAAAATTAACAATTAACTATTCTCCTGTAAAAATAAAAGATTTAAATGCCTGTACTTTATTTTTAAACAACGTAACTGATGCAAAAATTGCATCAGTTACAAATACAACTATGAGTAATAATTCTTCTGGTGTTAGCATTTATAGAGTAAATAAAAATGTAAATATTTCAGATAAATTTGGAGAATTGATCATAGAAAGTTTTAACCCTAATTTTAGTGAGTTTGTTTTAAATTTAAGTCAATCTGATGCTATTATCAATTTAGGAAACGTAAAAACATCTTTTGCTTATAAAGTAGATAGAAGTAAATTAGATGATAAAACAGCATTTGGGTTTTTAAATAAAGCAATTAAAAAATACGATATTTCAACAAAATCTACCGTTAACAATACTCAAACAACTAATAATTTTAAATTAACTGCAAATTACAGTAGCGTTGTAATCAAGTAGTTTTTAACTTTTTCTTTTTACCAAACTTCTAACAAATTCCATTTCGTTATTCTCTTTAAAGTGCCTATATTTATCGGCTGTAAATAGTCACTTATTTAATGGAACGCTACAAAGAAAATCAACTTAAAATATACAATTCTCTTTCTAAAAAGAAAGAGGATTTTAAACCCTTAACAGACGGATATGTAGGTATGTACGTTTGTGGTCCTACTGTTTATAGCAACGCACATTTAGGAAACGTAAGAACTTTTATGTTTTTTGATGTGGTGTATAGATATTTATTACATTTAGGTTACAAAGTGCGTTATGTGCGTAATATTACAGATGCAGGTCATTTAGAAAATGATGCAGATGAAGGTGAAGATAGAATTTCTAAAAAAGCGCGTTTAGAACAAATAGAACCAATGGAAGTTGTACAAAAGTACACTGTAGATTTCCACAATGTTCTAAAAAATTACAACTTTTTACCACCAAGTATAGAACCTACTGCAACAGGTCATATTGTAGAACAGATAGAAATGATTAAAGAAATTCTTGAAAAAGGATTTGCCTATGAAGTAAATGGTTCTGTGTATTTTGATGTTCACGAATACAATAAAAAAGAAAATTACGGAATCTTGTCTGGAAGAAAAGTAGAAGATTTAATTCATAATACACGTTCTTTGGATGGACAATCAGATAAGAAAAATCCACAAGATTTTGCACTTTGGAAAAAAGCAGACGAACGCCATATTATGCGTTGGCCTTCTCCTTGGTCAGATGGTTTTCCTGGCTGGCATTTAGAGTGTTCTGTAATGAGTACTAAATATTTAGGCGAAAGTTTTGATATTCACGGAGGTGGAATGGATTTAAAATTTCCACATCACGAATGTGAAATTGCGCAGTCTAAAACCTGCTCTGGTGTAAAACCCGTAAACTATTGGATGCACACAAATATGCTGTTGTTAAACAGTCAGAAAATGGCAAAATCTACAGGAAATTATATTTTACCAAACGAAATTTTAACGGGTGATAATAAAATTTTACCAAAAGCATTTTCGGCATCTGTAGTTCGTTTTTTTAATATGCAAGCCAATTATAGAAGTATTTTAGATTTTTCTGGTGAGGCTTTAGAGGCATCAGAAAAAGGGCATACAAAATTAATGGAAGCTGTTAACTTTTTAGATAAAATTGAAGCAGAAAAAACATCAACATTTAATGTTCAAGATTGGAAAACAACTTGTTATGCAGCAATGAATGATGATTTTAACACGCCAATTTTAATATCACATTTGTTTGAAGCTGTAAAAGTTATTAATCAAATAAAAGAAAATAAAGCAAGTTTAACACAAGAAGATTTAGATACATTTAAATCTACGATAAAAGCTTTTGTTTTTGATGTTTTGGGATTGATGAATGAAAATGCTCAAGACAATTCAGAAAAAATAAATGGAGTAGTGGAGTTGTTAATTAAATTAAGAAAAGAAGCAAGAGAAAATAAAGATTGGGCATTGTCAGATCAAATTAGAGATGAGTTAATTGAATTAGGAATTCAGTTAAAAGATGGTAGAGAAGGCACAACTTTTTCAATAAATTAAATAATTAATTACGAATTCTAAAATATGAATTACGAATGTCATTTCGAAAAAGGAACATTTGAGAAATCTAACTTTAAATTCTTAAATCTTTTAATTTTTGAATAAATTTTTGTCATATCCATTTATATTGTTAGTTCGATTTTACCAAACAGCAATATCACCATTTACACCATCAACTTGTAGATATAGTCCTACGTGTTCACATTATACAATAGAGGCTTTACAAAAACACGGTTTGTTTACTGGTGGTTGGTTGGCATTAAAAAGAATTTTTAGTTGCCATCCTTGGGGCGGAAGTGGTTATGATCCTGTTCCAGAAAAAAAGAAAAAAATAATTAAAAGATTAAATAATTGAAAAACACAATAAAGAATCTTTTAAAAATGAATTTTTAATAAAATATAATATGAGTTTTTTAGCAATAGAGTGGAATCCATCAATAGGAATAGATTTAGGGTTTTTTACCATTCGTTGGTACAGTTTAATGTTTGTAGCTGCTTTTTTATTGGGTTTACGTTTAATGAAAAAAATCTACATTGAAGATAAAATTCCTTTAGAGAAATTAGACACAATTTTTATGTACGTTTTTATATCAATGTTAATTGGTATGCGCTTAGGAGACGTATTTTTTTATAGTTGGGATTATTATCAAAATCATTTATTAGAAATAATTTTACCTATAAAAGAAAGTGCAAACGATTCTTTATTTGGATTTATAAAAGGTTGGAAATTCTCAGGTTATCAAGGTTTTGCAAGCCATGGAGCAGCAATTGCAATACCCATAGCAATGTATTTTTACGCAAAAAAACATTTAAAAAAAACTTGGCTTTTTATTTTAGATAGATTGGCAATTATGGTTGCTTTGGCTGGCTTTTTTATTAGAAGTGGTAACTTTTTTAATTCAGAAATTTACGGCAAAGAAACAGGTTCTAATTTTGGAGTAATTTTTAAAGCTGCAGGAGAAACTGTACCAAGGCATCCTACACAATTATATGAAGCATTTAGTTATTTAGCTTTGTTTTTTGTAATGTGGCATTTGTATTGGAAAACTGATAAAAAACAACAAACAGGTTATCTTTTTGGTTTATTTTTGGTTGTACTTTGGTCATTAAGATTCTTTATTGAATTCTTAAAAGAAGCGCAAGTAGATGGTAGAGAAGATTGGGTTTTCAATTCTTTAAATACAGGACAAGTATTAAGTATTCCTTTCGTTTTAATAGGAATTTGGTTAATGTTTAAAAAAACAAAAAAAGAAGCATAAGTAGTTATGGAAAAATTAAAACAACGTTGGGGAATAAAAAGTAATTGGGCAATATTTTTAATTTTTTGCGCATTTGCAGTAAATGGTTCTTTTGCTGCTTGGGTAGCAAAACCAGTTACTAGTTTTTTAGGATTAAATCCTGATACAATTTCTAGTTGGGTATATTGGCCATTAAGAATTCTATTAATATTTCCTATTTATCAATTAACCTTGCCAATTGTAGGTTGGTTTTTTGGGCAATTTAAATTTTTCTGGGAATTTGAAAAGAAGTTTTTAAGTAGATTAGGTCTTGGTTTTTTATTTAAAAAAGAAAACTAAACCTCAATAATTTTGTCTACTTCTTTTTTGTTAAAAACATAAGTGTAAAACCACATAATGGTAAATGTGGGTATAAAATCTGAAAACGGAATTATTTCTTCAACAAAACTAATAATACCAGCAATTTTACCTTCTTTTCCCTTGTACATTTTTGTCATTACATAACCAGAAACAGGTGCCCAAAGAAGGTCAAAAAAAGGAATAGGAATCATTCCAACAGCATCTAATACTAAACTATAAGCTAATTTTTTATATTTTTTTTTCATACAATTTAAAAAGAGTTTTTTGAGGCTTTGCCTAAAATTTCATTATAATCAAATCAAAATTCTTGCCAAATAGTATTTTATGTAAAAGTGATTTGATAAGTTTGTTAAAAGTAAATATTTCTTGTGAATTTCAATGATTTTATAAATAAAACAGCACAATTAAAGTCGTCTAAACTTGGTGGTTTAGATGCGCAATTTAAATTAGCTCCAAAATTACGCTTAAAATATAGTCAAGAAAAAATTGCAGCAAATAAGCCAAAAAAAGCAGCAGTTTTGTCACTTTTTTATCCAAATGATAAAAATGAAACCTGTTTTTTATTGACACAAAGAGCAAGTTATAACGGAACACATTCTGCGCAAATTAGTTTTCCTGGCGGAAAAATAGAAAAATCGGATAAAAATTTACAGCAAACAGCTTTAAGAGAATCTTTTGAAGAAGTGGGGGTAAAACCATCATCTGTAAAAATAATTAGAGAAATGACAGCTGTTTACATACCGCCAAGTAATTTTTTAGCAACTCCGTTTTTAGGTCTTGTTGATAAAAAGCCAACATTTATTTTAAACCATGAAGTAGAAAAATCTATTGAAATTTTAGTAAATGATTTGTTAGATGATGCAAATTTATCGACCGTAAAAATGTCAACTTCATATATGAGTAATATAGAGGTACCTTGCTTTAAATTAAATGATTATGTAGTTTGGGGAGCCACAGCAATGATATTGTCAGAAATTAAAGAACTGTTTGTGTAGTTTCATTTCTTATTTGTTTTTGTAAATTTGCCCAAAACCAACTAAAAACTAATTAGAATGCCTTTATTTAAAAGGAATCCTTTTGGACATATTTTATTTTTAAAAAAATGGATTATTAGAATTTTCGGACTTATTTCTCATGGTAGATATCGTAAATTCAATAATTTACACATAGAAGGTTCAGAAATTATAAGAGATTTACCAGAATCTAACGTGTTATTTATTTCAAATCATCAAACCTATTTTGCTGATGTAGCAGCAATGTTTCATGTGTTTAATGCTTCTTTAAAAGGTAGAGATGATACTATTAAAAATATTGGCTATATCTGGAATCCGAAATTAAACATTTATTTTGTTGCAGCTGGCGAAACTATGAAATCTGGTTTATTACCAAAATTATTTGCTTATGCAGGTTCTATTTCTATAGATAGAACATGGAGAAGTGCAGGTAAAAATGTTAACAGACAAGTTAAAAATTCTGATATTTCTAATATTGGTAAAGCAATTAATGATGGTTGGGTGATAACTTTTCCGCAAGGAACAACAACTCCTTTTAAGCCGATTAGAAGAGGTACAGCACATTTAATTAAAACATATAAACCAATTGTTGTACCAATTGTTATTGATGGTTTTAGACGCTCTTTTGATAAAAAAGGCTTAAACATAAAAAAACGAAATGTCTTACAATCTATGGTGATTAAAGAACCTTTAGAAATTGATTACGAAAACGAAGAAATTGGAGATATTGTAACTAAAATTGAATACGCTATAGAACAGCATCCATCATTTTTAAAAGTTTTATCACCAAAAGATGCAGAAGTATATTTAAAAGAAGAAGAAGAATTAAATAAAAAACGTAAATTTTGGAAATCTTAAAGTTTTTTTAATTGATAAATTATTGAATCAGATTAAGTGTTTTAGCTTAATCTGATTTTTTTATTTGCAACAAATTGTATTTTTATTTAGAAAGTAAAAACTATATTTGCACTCGCAAAATTTATACAAATGAAAGCTGGAATTGTAGGATTACCAAACGTAGGAAAATCAACTTTATTTAACTGTTTATCAAACGCAAAAGCGCAAAGTGCAAACTTTCCTTTTTGTACTATAGAACCTAATTTAGGTGTTGTAAATGTACCAGATTCTCGTTTAGAGAAATTAGAAGAATTAGTAAATCCTGAAAGAGTTTTACCAGCAACTGTAGAGATTGTAGATATTGCAGGTTTGGTAAAAGGAGCCAGTAAAGGAGAAGGTTTAGGAAATCAGTTTTTAGCAAATATTAGAGAAACTGACGCTATTTTGCATGTGTTACGTTGTTTTGATAACGAAAATATTATTCACGTAGATAATTCTATAGACCCAGTAAGAGACAAAGAAACCATTGATATTGAGCTGCAATTAAAAGACTTAGAAACAGTTCAGAAAAGACTTGAAAGAGTTAAAAGAACTGCAAAAACGGGTAACAAAGAAGCACAAGCAGAGTTAGTTGTTTTATTAAAAATTGAAGAAACTTTATTACAAGGTGTCTCTGTAAGAGCGTTAGATTTTTCAGAAAAAGAAATAGAGTTTGTACAACCTTTACAGTTTGTTACTGCTAAACCTGTTTTATATGTTTGTAATGTAGATGAAAACTCAGCTGTTTCAGGAAACCAATATGTAGATAAAGTAAGAGAAGCTGTAAAAGATGAAGATGCCGAAGTTATTGTTTTAGCTGTTGGCACAGAAGCTGACATTACTGAATTAGAAGATTATGAAGAGCGTCAAATGTTTTTAGAAGATATTGGTTTAGAAGAAGCTGGCGTTTCTAGATTAGTACGTTCTGCTTACAAATTGTTAAACTTACAAACCTATTTTACGGCTGGTGTAAAAGAAGTAAGAGCTTGGACAATTCCTATTGGTTCTACTGCACCACAAGCAGCAGGAGTGATTCATACAGATTTTGAAAAAGGATTTATTAGAGCAGAAACAATTTCTTACGAAGATTATGTTACTTATGGTTCAGAAGCTAAAGTAAAAGAAGCTGGTAAAATGCGAGTAGAAGGTAAAGATTACGTTGTTAAAGACGGAGATGTAATGCACTTTAGATTTAATGTGTAAATTCTTTTTTTTAATGACTCTTTGGCATATCAATTGTAAATGTTAAGCAAACATCATATATTATGAAAAAATATTTACTTACAATTTTAACACTTATTTTATTTGCCTCTTGTAGTAGTGTTAAATTAACGCAAGAAGCTATAAGCTCAGGAAATTATGATAAAGCAATAAATATTGCGATAGAAAACTTAAGGAAAAATAAAGTAAAAGAAAAACATCAACCTTATGTATTTATGCTGCAAGAGGCTTTTGTAAAAGCAACTAAAAGAGATTTAGAAAGAATTATTTTTTTAAAAAAGGATAGAAATCCAGAAAATTTAGAAAATATTTTTAATGTATATAAAGATTTAAAAAATAGACAAGAATTAATAAAACCTCTTTTACCATTACCAGTTTTATCTACCGGAAAAAATGCTGTTTTTAAGTTTGTTGATTATGATGATGATATCATTAATTCTAAAAATGATGTTTCTAGCTTTTTATATAGCAAAGCAAAAAAGTTGCTAAAATCTAATTATAAGTATGATATCAGAAAGGCTTTCAGTGATTTACAATATTTAGATAAAATAAATCCAAACTATAAAAATACTAGAGATTTAATTAAAGAAGCACACAATAGAGGTACAGATTATGTTTTTGTAAAATTAAAAAATGATACAAAAAAGATTGTTCCAAAACGTTTAGAAGAAGATTTGTTAAATTTTGACACTTATGGATTAAATGATTTATGGACAGTTTATCACAGTAAAAAAGACAAAAGGATACCTTACGATTATACTTTAGAATTAATTTTTAGAACCATAGATGTTTCTCCTGAGCAAGTTAGAGAGAAAGAAATTATTAAAGAAAAGAATATAAAAGATGGTTTTAAGTATTTGTTAGACGCAAATGGAAATCAAGTAAAAGATAGTTTAGGAAATAAAATTAAAGTTGATCATTTAGTAAAAGTGCGTTGTCAGTTATATCAATTTACACAATTCAAAACAGCTAGAGTTAGTGGGCAAGTAAAATATTTTGATAATAAAACGAAGCAAAACATACAAAATTTTCCCATAGAAAGCGAGTTTGTTTTTGAACATATTTATGCAAATTTTAATGGCGATAAAAGAGCTCTAGAAACCTCTTTATTAGATTTGTTAGAAGTTAAATCTGTAAGATTTCCTACTGATGAGCAGATGGTTTATGATACTGGTAAAGATTTAAAAGAAAAACTAAAATATATTATTTCTAGAAATAAGTTTAGAGAATAAAACAAAAATCCCAATGAATATTCATTGGGATTTTATATTTTTTGTTAATGTAGTGAAAAAGTATTTTTTAATTCTTATTTACAATCTTATCAAATCTAGAATCCATACAAACACTAATATCTGTAGTGATAAATTTTCCGTTGTAAAACAAACTGAAAATAGTTGCTGGGCTAGGTGAGTTTTGAGCTTCTTTTTTGGCGGTAAACTTTATAACTTTAAGATGAAGATTTCTTTTTTTTGCAGTTTCAACTATTGAATTTAGAGCGTGAAATTCTGCAAAAGGACATCTATTAGAATAATAAATAACAATGCCTTCTTTTTCTGAACAAGTTCCAGATTTTACAGACTTATTAAACTTAGGAGTCATTGCTTTTGAATCAATTTTTTTTACCAAAAGGCTAAATCCACTTTTGGTTTTATCAACTTCTATAAAGCCTTGTTTTAAAAACCATTTGGTATCACTCATAAAATGAAACTTTTTAGTTCCAACAACAGTTACCAAACCACTTTTGTTTTGTTTTTTAGCATCATTAATTGCAGATTGTAGAAGTTTTTTAGCATAGCCTTGTTTTTTATATCTACCAGAAACCCAAAAGCAATTAATGTTTATATAATTTGGTGCTGTAATGGGGAGCCAAGCATCTTCTGCATTACCATATTCAATAAAGACTTTTGCTCTTTCATTTAATCTTTTAAAAACGTATCCATTATTAAACTCTTTTTTTAGCCATTCTTTTTTTGCTTCATAACTTTCTTTACACTTCTTATCAGAAATTGCGCAACAGATATGTTCTTTTAATATTGAGTTAGCGTCTAAAGTTATAAAATCATTCATAATTTTATAGATTGAATTATCTCTAAAATTACTAATCAAAAAAAAGACTGCCAATGATATTCATCATAAAAAAAGAGTCTTTCAAAAAAATTGAAAGACTCTTAAAATAAAATATTTTTTAAGACTTATCCTTTATAAAAAGGCAATCTTACCACAGTTGCAGGAATTGCTTTTTTACGAACTTGAATATGAATTTGAGTGCCTGATTTTGCAAAAATTCTTGGTACATAACCCATACCAATTCCTTTTTCTAAACACGGACTCATTGTGCCCGAAGTTACGTTTCCAATTATGTTTCCATTTCCATCAACAATATCATAACCTTGTCTTGGTATGCCTCTTTCATCTAATTCAAAAGCAACCAAACGTCTTTCTGGTTTGTGTGCTTTTTCTTTTGCTAAAGCCTCTGAATTTACAAAGTTTTTTGTGAATTTTGTAATCCAACCTAAACCCGCTTCAATTGGCGAAGTTGTATCATCTATATCATTGCCATACAAACAATATCCCATTTCTAAACGCAAAGTATCTCTTGCAGCTAAACCAATTGGTTTAATGCCAAAATTTGCTCCAGCTTCAAAAACTTTATTCCAAACTTGTGCTACTTCTGTGTTTTTACAGTAGATTTCAAATCCGCCAGAACCCGTATAACCGGTTGCAGAAATAATTACATTTTCAATTCCGGCAAAATCACCAACTTTAAATTTGTAAAAAGGAATATCTGCTAAATCTAAAGAAGATAAAGGTTGCATCGCTTCTACAGCTTTTGGACCTTGTATGGCTAGCAAAGAATAATTTTCAGATAAATCTCTTAAATTGGCTCCAAATTCTTCATTATATTTGTTAATCCAATTCCAATCTTTTTCGATGTTAGAGGCATTAACCACTAATAAATATTGATTTTTTTTAATTCTGTAGCAAATTAAATCATCTACAATACCATTATTTTCATTTGGGAAACAACTGTATTGAGCATCTCCAATTTCTAATTTAGAAGCATCATTAGAAGTTACTTTCTGAATTAAAGCTAACGCATTTTCTCCATCAACCAAAAACTCACCCATATGACTTACATCAAAAACACCCACAGCTTCTCTAACAGTTAAGTGTTCTTTGGTAACACCTTCGTATTGAACAGGCATATTGTAACCTGCAAAAGGAACCATTTTTGCCCCTAATTCTTGATGTACTTTCGCTAAAGCAATATCTTTCATATATAGATTTCTTAAAATTTAGGCTAAAATATTGAAAAATTCGTAATTATCAATCAATAAAATTCTGTTAATATTTTAATATGAAAAAAAAATAATATTACATTTACAAACAATAGCATAAACCATCAGAAATGAAGATTTTAAAACTTTTTTTTATTGCTTTTGTAGCAATTTCTTTAAATAGTTTTTCTCAAACTCCAACCGATTTTTTACCCAAAGAATTTCATAAAGAAAGACGAAATATTTTACGAGCTAAAATGCCAAAAAACTCAGTTGCTGTGGTGTTTTCTAACGCTATAAGAAATAGAGCAAATGACGTAGATTATGTATTTCATCAAGATCCAAACTTTTATTATTTAACCGGTTATAGAGAACCAAATGGAGTTTTAGTTGTGTTTTCTGAGAATCAAACTAATAAAAATGGAATAACTTTTAATGAGGTTTTATTTGTTCAAAAAAGAGATGCTAGAGCAGAACAATGGAATGGAAAACGCTTAGGAATTAAAGGTGCTAAAAACCAGTTAGGTTTTAAAATTGCCTTTAGTGCAGACGATTTTTTAAACACTAGCATCAACTTTAAAAGTTTTGATAAAGTTTTTGTTGATGGAAAATTTAAAGATGATTACAGAGATTTACAAGGTGCAGATGTTTTTGATTTGGTAAAAAGTTTTAAAATAAAGGCAGGTTATAATCCAAACATATTTCTGTCTAGAGTTAAAGAATATGTGTACAATAACATTGTAACAACGCCTGTAGAAAGTAGTGCAAATGTCATTAAAAATATAACCAGAATAGAAAATAGGTTTTCAGAATTAAAAGAAGATAAATTGATTAATGAGTATAAAAAAGCTACTACAAATCAACTTAAAAAAGAAATTAAGCAAAAAATTTCTTTGGCTTTAAAACCAAAAACAAATATTGATGTAGATTTTTTGCCAAATAATTTGGCTGATATGCGCGAGATTAAAACTAAAGAAGAATTAAAATTATTAACCAAAGCAATTCGTATTTCTGCTGTTGGGCAAATAGAGGTGATGAAAGCAATGAAACCTCATATGTCTGAAACTGAATTGCAAGGAATTCACGAATTTGTGTACAAAAAATACGGTGCAGAATACGAAGGTTATCCTTCTATAGTTGGTGCAGGAAACAATGGATGCATTTTACATTACATAGATAATAATAAAACTAAAGTGGGTAATGATTTGGTTTTGATGGATTTAGGTGCAGAGTACAGAGGTTACACAGCAGATGTTACTAGAACAATTCCTGCAAACGGAAAATTTACAAAAGAACAAAAAGCAATTTATGATATTGTTTACAAAGCGCAAGAAGCAGGCATAAAAGCCACTGTTGTTGGTGTAGGTTTTGGAGCGCCAAATGCCGCAGCAAAAGCCGAAATTAATAAAGGATTATTTGAGTTAGGAATTATAAAATCTCTAAATGAAAGGCATAATTATTTACCACATGGAGTTTCTCATTATTTAGGTTTAGATGTACATGACCCAGGAACTTATGGTGTTTTTAGAGCCAATTCTGTAATTACTGTAGAACCAGGAATTTATATTCCTGAAGGCAGTAATTGCGATAAGAAATGGTGGGGAATTGCAGTTAGAATTGAAGACGATATTTTAATTACAGAAAATGGTCCTGTAAATCTATCTGCAGAAGCGCCAAGAACATCAAAAGAAATCGAAAAAATGATGGCTAAAAAGTCGGTTTTAGACGAATTTTTATTACCAAATTTAGATAAATAAATGAGCAAAGAGCAACCTAATAATCCGCTTCACGGAATAAAATTAGCCACTATTTTAGAAGAACTGTATTTAGAATATGGTTGGGAAGAACTTGGTTTTTCCTTAAATATCAAAGCTTTTAAAAACAATCCAACCTATAAATCTTCTTTAAAATTTTTAAGAACCACACCTTGGGCAAGAGAAAAAGTAGAGCAGTTTTATGTAAAAAATATGCTTGATTAGTTTTTGTCATTCCGAACGAAGAATGAGGAGGAATCTCTTTTTTTACAAGACATTTCCTGCTTTTCACTATATCTTTTTATGTTTTGTCATTGCGAAGTTTGTTTTTACAAACTGTGGCAATCTCATTATTAAAAAACAGATTACTTCGTCATTCTTCCTTGTAATTGACTCATTTTAAATTCGCTCTGTCATTCCTGTGTAGGCAGGAATCCATAACCAAATTTTAGAATATCAATTAACCAAGATTAGACTCCTGTTTTCACACGACTGATAAATAAACAAAAATTAACGACTTATAATCTTTAAAACCAATTCTTTAGTTAAAGGTTTGCCGTTGGCAATTTTTTTAACGTTCTCAAAAGTGAAAACAAAATCGCAACCTGTTTTATAATTAGAGCAACCATAAGCAGTTTTCCCTTTTAAAATAGTTCCTTTTTTACATTTTGGGCAGGGGATAGAATTACTGTCATTTCGACCTTGTGGAGAAATCTCATTTTTTTTAGGTTCTAGTTTTAAAGCAAAGTTATCATCAAAACGAATTAAACCTTCAACTTTACCAGAAGTTGTTGTAAAACCTTTTAAATTGGTAGTACAACCTTTGTCTATCAATCTGATAATCTGATTTTCAGAAACTTTCTTTCCGTAAATTTTAAACGGAATTTTTAAATCGCAATTATTTTTATATGCTGAGCAACCAAAAGCTGTTGAGCCTTTTAAAAGGTTTCCTGTTTTACATTTTGGACAAGTTTTACCAACTACTTGTTTTTTTGATTTGGCAGAGTTTTCTGAGTTCTCGACTGCGCTCGAACCGACAGCAGATATTCTTTTTTTAGAACTGTTAGAACGGACTTCATACACCAATTCATCCACCATTTTTTTCATATTTTTGATAAAGGTTCCTGCATTGAATTCTCCTCGTTCAATTTCTTTTAAACGTTTTTCCCAGCGTCCAGTAAGCTCAGCCGACTTTAATAATTCATTATCAATAATATTAATTAAGTCGATTCCGGTTTGTGTTGGTAAAACCAGTTTTTTCTTACGCTCTATGTATTTTCTTCTAAACAAAGTTTCAATAATACTGGCTCTGGTTGATGGTCTTCCAATTCCGTTTTCTTTCATCAATTCACGCATTTCATCATCGTCAACTTGCTTACCAGCAGTTTCCATAGCGCGTAATAAACTTGCTTCTGTATAATTTCTTGGTGGTTTTGTTTCCTTTTCTAAAAACGAAGGCTGGTGTTTTCCTTTTTCACCTTTTACAAAAGAAGGAAGTGTTAGTTTTTTTTCTAATTCTTTCTTAGCCTTTGTCGCTTCGAGCGCAGTCGAGAAGTCAAAAACAATACGCCAACCTTTAGAAATAATTTCTTTTCCTGTGGTTTTAAAAGGAACTTCAGCAGCTTTTCCTAGAACAGAAGTATTAGAAACATCAGAATCTGGATAAAAAACTGCAATAAATCTACGTGTAATTATATCATAAATTTGTTGCTGATTGTATTGCAAATTTGCTTGAATTCCTGTCGGAATTATGGCGTGATGATCAGTTACTTTTTTATCGTCAAAAACGCGTTTTGTTTTCTTTATTTTTTGTCCTAAAAGAGGTTGAGTAAGTTTACTGTAATTAGTTAGTTTCGATAAAATTCCGTGAATTTTTGGATACATATCATTGGGTAAAAAAGTGGTATCTACTCTTGGGTAGGTAACTACTTTAATTTCATATAACTTCTGAACCATTTTTAAGGTTTCATCAGCAGAAAAACCAAATTTAGTATTACAATAGACTTGTAAACCTGTTAAATCAAAGAGTTTTGGTGCGTATTCTTTTCCTTTCTTTTTGCTAACAGCAACAATTTCAAATTCAGATTGGGCTACTTTATCAGCTAAAACTTGTCCGTCTTCTTTTTTAAGAAAACGTCCGTCTTCATAATTAAAAAGCGTGTTTCTGTAGGTAGTTTGTAACTCCCAATAAGGTTGTGGTTTAAAATTCTGAATTTCAAAATAGCGATTTACCAACATAGCTAAAGTAGGAGTTTGCACTCTACCAACAGATAACACTTGTTTATAACCACCAAATTTTACAGTATATAAACGTGTTGCGTTTAAGCCTAACAACCAATCTCCAATGGCTCTAGAATAGCCTGCGTAATAGAGATTATCATATTTTTCTGAAGATTCTAAATTGTTAAAACCTTCTTTTATAGCTTCTTCTGTTAAGGATGAAATCCACAAACGTTGCACTTTTCCTTTGTAATTACATTGGTTAATTACCCAACGCTGAATCAATTCTCCTTCTGTACCAGCATCACCACAATTAATAACAACGTCTGCTTTTTCAAAAAGACTTTTTACAATATTGAATTGTTTTTTTATTCCTGCATCGCTAGTTACTTTGGTGTTAAAACGTTCTGGCAACATAGGTAGGTTGTTTAAATCCCAACTTTTCCAATGCGGTTTGTAATCTTTAGGTTCTAAAAGTGTGCATAAATGACCAAAGGTGTAGGTTACTGCATAGCCATTTCCTTCGTAGAAACCATCACGTTTTGTGTTGGCTCCTAGAATGTTAGCAATTTCTCTTGCTACGCTAGGTTTTTCGGCGATACAGACTTTCAAATTTGAAAAATTAAAAAATAAAGATTACAACCTTTTTTCAATCCATTTTTTTAAACTAAAAAAGTTTTGAGGCGCAACTCCGTGTCCAACAGGATACTCAGAATACTCGCATTGTAAATCAAGATTGTCTAAGAAAGGTTTGTTTTTTCTAGCCCATTCTACAGGTAAAACTTGATCTACGCTTCCGTGAGAAGCATAATAATCTGTTGTAATTACTTTAGAGATATTTTCGGGTAATAAATCTGTATTTACATAACCGCTTAAAGCAATAATATGTTGTACTTTATTTGGATAGAAAAAACTTAAAGAATAACTTAAAATGGCTCCTTGACTAAAACCTAACAAAAAAGTTTTATTTGGGTTTGTGTTGTATTTTGCTTTAATTTCATCAATAAAAACGGCTATTTTATCTACAGATTCTTTAGCTTGTTTTAAATCTGAAAACTTTCCATTTATATCATCAAAATTTATGGCATACCAAGCATAGGCACCAAAACCCATTGAGTTGGGAGCTTGTGCACTTACAATTAAAAAATCATCGGGTAATTCATCAGCAAAAGAAAATAAATCGTGCTCATTACTGCCATATCCGTGTAATAAAACAAGCAAAGGTGGATTTTTAATTTCTTTTTTAGGCTGTCTTACTAGGTAATGTAAATTGCTCATAAATGATTTTTATAGATAATTAAATTCCGCTAAACCATTCTTGAAATTTATCGCCAACAACAGGTATCACTTTTTCTTCACCTTTTAAGGCGCCAATAAAGCCAATAAACCATAGGATAATAATGCCTAAAAACACAATACCTCCAATGGTTTTTCCTAAGAAATCAAAAATTAAATATTTATTAACCATAGATAGTAAGAAAATTCCTATCATTTGTCTGATATGAAAACTAGTAAATGAGTTCTTTTTACTGTTGTTCATAATAAAAGCAACTAGAGTTCCTAAAATTGTTAGGTAGCTAATAATTGCAGCTGTTTTTCCTTCGTTAACTGTTTGATTTTCCATAATATATTAATTTAAAATTAATTGATTGTTTGCGTAAATGCCATATGCTTTTCCTTTTAAATTTTTATTAAGAAAAGCACTATTTTTAGAGGTTGATAAAATATTTTCTTTTGTAAAAGTATAGTTATAATCTGGATTGAATAAAGTAATTTCTGCTTTATTGTTATTGCTTATAGAATGATTTTCGATACCGAAAATTGTTTTAGGTTTTGTTGTAATGTTGTCTATAAAATCATCTAAATCTAAAACAGAATTCATTGTTCCAAAAGCACTTTCTAAACCAATTGTTCCGTTTTTTGCTTGGCTAAATTCTACTTTCTTTTCTTCAATATCAATAGGATTGTGATCAGAAGTAATAATGTCTATCACATTAGATTTAATCCCTTTTTGTAGCGCTTTTAAGTCTGCTTTTGTTCTTAAAGGCGGATTTGTTTTAAAATTACTATCAAAACTATGCAGTTCGTTATCAGATAAAGTCAAATGATGTGCAGAAACACTACAAGTTACTTGCAATCCTTTCTTTTTAGCCTCTTTAATTAGTGCAACAGATTTTGCGGTAGAAATTGTTGGAATATGCAATTTTCCTCCTGTGTATTCTAATAAAAACAAATCTCTAGCAATTTGAATATGTTCTGCCAAAGCAGGGTTTCCTTTCAGTCCAAGTTTTGTGCTATTGATGCCTTCGTTTGCAATTCCATCTCCAGCTATCGAATTATTTTTTGGAAAACCGACTATTAATCCGTCAAAATTCTGAGCATACAAAAGTGCAATTTTCATTAAGTTATCGTTTGCAATTGGTTTTTTATAATCGCCAAAAGCAATAGCGCCAGATTGCTGCATATCATACAATTCTGCCATTTCTTTACCTTCGCTTTTTTGTGTTAAAGCAGCAATAGAATATAGGTTTGAGGCAAAGCCTGTTGCTTTACTTTTTAAAAATTCAACAGCAGATTTATTGTCAATAATTGGGTTTGTATTGGCGTTTACAGCTACAGCAGTAAAACCACTTTTAGCGGCAACATTTAAACCATTTTGTATAGTTTCTCGCTCTTCAAATCCTGGTTCTCCAAAAGAAACACTTGTGTCAAACCAACCACAGGAAATATGTAAATTTTCTTTTTTTACTACTCGATATTCTTTTTTTGATGGTATAGAATCTGCAATTTTTTTAATGATTCCATTACTAATTAAAATGTCTTTTGTTTTTTTGTGATAAGGGCTAGAAGCGTCAATAATCGTTGCCGATTTTATAAGCGTAATCATGGTTTATAGAATTTTAAAATCAAAATTTCTAACAACAAAGATACAATTGCCAAGGCTAAAAACCATTTCCAAAGCCAATGAACTTTATTTTTTTTGTTTATTTCTTTAAAAACATCTTTTACAGAAGAGTAAACAGTAATGTTTTTATTTGTTTTTTTGAGTTCGTTTAAATTTAGAAAACTCAAATTGCTTTCTTCTTTAGGATAATTAAAAGCTAATTTTTGAAGGGTGTCTTTTTTATTAATAATATGATAAAATCCTGCTTTTAAAGGTTGATTTTTTGTAGTGATGGATACTCTGTTTTGAAAAATTTGCTGAATTGGGATAAAGGAACTTTCTGAATTTGAAATAGAAACAATTTCGTCTTTGCCTAAGCTTTTCTCAATATCTATATTGTTTTTTTTGTCAATTCTGTAAAATAATTGTGAGTGTTTGTAGCTTAATTTTCCAAAATTATAAAAAACGGGTACAATTAAAGGTGAATTTAAGAAGTTATTATTTTTTTTGTTGATAGCACCAGAAATGTAGTAGATGTTGCTTTTAGAATGGCTTATTTTGCTTATAAATGAAGAATTGTTTTCTAGCGAAACCATTTTACTGTTGTTTTTTGATAAAATTGGGTAGTAGCTTTGTATGGTTGGGTATTGAAAATTACGAACCTTTTTAGAAAAAACATTCTTAAAAAAAGGATGGTTATAATTGATGTTTGTAATTTTTAGTGCTTTGTTTTCTTTGGGTAAAATTTTACCTACATTTAATTTCTTTAAAAA
This sequence comes from Polaribacter sp. 2405UD43-2, assembly GCF_058147125.1. Classification (NCBI taxonomy): domain Bacteria; kingdom Pseudomonadati; phylum Bacteroidota; class Flavobacteriia; order Flavobacteriales; family Flavobacteriaceae; genus Polaribacter; species Polaribacter sp. 2405UD43-2. The sequence goes on from NZ_JBYVJX010000003.1 coordinate 368,499, forward strand.
TGAATTATAAGATTTTAAGTTCAAATTCTCATTTGGTATAATTACTAAACTTCCGCCTTTTTTTGAAAACTCAACAATACTTTTTGATAAAATTTCCGGAATATTTTCTAATTCATTTAAGATGATAATTTGTTGTTTAAAAATAGAATTATAGTTTATATTTTTTAGAGATAAATTTGCAAAATTAAACTCGTTTTTTGTATATATTTTTGATAAAAATTTTGCATCATTTCCTATTGATAAAACATTAATTTTTTTAGTAGGATTTATAGTAAAATAAAAAAAGTTATCAAAAGAAAAAGTATCGTTAAAAGTTATTTCTAATTTGCCATTAAATTCTACCTGATTTTGGGTGTTGAATTGAATGTTTTTTTCTTCATTTTTTTTAATAGAGAAGGATTGCTTGCTAATTAATTTTGAATTATTATAAAGTGCAATTGGAACATTTTTTTTTGCTTCACCTTGGTTTTTTATAACAACATTTACAGTAAAGCTATTTGCATTTGTATTGTTTATAAAAACGCTATCAATAAAAATATTGTTTTTTTTGCTGGATTCTAGTTTTACAGCAGAAAAAACAGGTGTTACATTTGTAAACTTTTTATTGTAATTGTATTGAAAATCAGATATTAAAATATTTTTACTTAAAGTTTTAATTTTGTTTTTATTTTGGTTCTTAATTTTAAGAAAAATACTATTAAAATCAAGTTTTTTAGCAGTGCTTCTTAAATTTAGCAACATATTTTTTAACTCTTTTTTAGGGGTTTTTGTATAAAATGCATCATTTGTTTGTAAAGAATATATATCTTTTTCAGAAATATTTTCTATAATTTCTTGTGCAGCATTTTGTAATAAATTTCCTCTTTCTCCTTTTGCGCTTGTGCTTAAAGAATTGTCTAAATAAATAAAAGTATGTTGTTTTTTTATTTCTTTATTGTCACTAAAATAGGGTTGAGAAAATATAAAAAGTATCGCTAAAAATAATAGTATTCTATTGACTAAAATTAACCATTTTTTTATGCGAGAACTCTTTCTGGTTTGTTGTGCTATTTTTTGTAAAAAAGCAACATTTGTAAAAGGCACTTTTACAAATTTTTGTAACTGAAAAAGGTGCACTAAAATAGGAATAATTAGTAGTGCTAAAAAGTATAAAATTTCTGGATTTTTAAATTGCATTTAGTATTTTAAAAAATCTAATGTATTACAAAAAAAAGGATTAAAAAACGGTTGTTAATTTCTAATTAAAACTTTTCAAAAACGCCTAAACCGAAAAGTGCAAAATCGTATTTTACAGGGTCTTTTTTATCTAGTTTTCTAAGTTTATTGTCTAATTCATTTAAAGCTTTCCAGTCGTTTTGTTTCCTTTTTAAGAGATTTAATTTTCTTGCTACATTGCCAGAATGAACATCTAAAGGACAAGATAAGTTTGCAGGATTATGGCTTTTCCATAAACCAAAATCAACCCCTTTATTATCATTTCTTATCATCCATCTTAAAAACATATTAATGCGCTTTGCAGCAGAATTTTTAAAAGGATCAGAAATATGCTTTTGTGTTCTTTGTTGATGCGGAATTTCGAAAAATACTTGTTTTAAATGATGAATTGCATTTTTGTATGTTGTTTCTGCTTTTTCTATTAATAAAACATTTTCTAAACCTTGATGATTTTTATAAATATGTTGTAGAGATTTTATAAAACACTGTAAATCAACTGTGTTAAAAGTTCTGTGTACAAAACCTTCTAGTTGTTTTAAATCTTTTTCTTGATGATTTACGATAAAATCATAAGGTGAATTATCTAATAAAAGCATCATTTTAGAAGCATTTTTGATAATCATTTTTCTGTTCCCCCAAGAAATAGTAGCTGTTAAAAAAGCGGAAATTTCAATATCTTCTTTTTTAGAAAATTGATGCGGAATTTGGATAGGGTCAGACTCAATAAATTTAGGATTATTGTAAAGAATTACTTTTTCGTCTAAAAACTCTTTGAGTTCTTTTTGAGTCATACAAGGTTAACTTTTTTCAATAATTTTACCGTCTTTCATAGTTAGTTTTCTGTCTGCCATATTTGCTAGTTCTTCATTATGCGTTACCAAAACAAAGGTTTGCCCAAATTCATCACGAAGTTTAAAAAATAATTTATGCAAACTTTTTGCAGAATCGCTATCTAAGTTTCCACTAGGTTCATCAGCTAAAATAACAGAAGGGTTATTTATTAAAGCTCTTGCTACAGCAACACGTTGTTGTTCGCCGCCAGAAAGCTCATTAGGTTTGTGTTGAATTTTATTTGATAATCCAAGAAAATCGAGTAAATTTTTAGCTTTTTCTTCTGTTTCTTTTTTATCTTTTTTACCAATAAAAGCAGGAATGCAAACATTTTCTAAAGCAGTAAATTCTGGTAGTAATTGATGAAATTGAAAAATAAAACCAATATGATTATTTCTAAAATTAGATAACTCTTTATCTGATAGATCTTTAAGTGATGTGTTGTTTATAGAGAGCTCAAAATTTTGTTCTTTTAGCGGTTTGTCTAGAGTGCCTAAAATTTGTAAAAGTGTTGTTTTTCCTGCTCCTGAAGGACCAACAATAGCAACAATTTCGCCTTTTTTAATATGTAAATCAACTCCTTTTAAAACTTCTACATTTCCAAAGTATTTATGAATGTTTTTTGTAATAATCATAGGTTTAATATCTTGCTACTAAAGTATAAAAAAACGAATATACTTTTTACAGCATACCCGTTTTTCTTTCTAGTTGGGGGATAAATTTTTAAAAAATATTTTTAATCTTATTGTAATCAATAAAATAGACCAATCTTACAGAAAAAGTATGTCTATGAGATTGATTAAAAAGGTTATCTAAATTTTTGAAGAAACTTAAATTAGAATTTTTGTCACGATTAAGAATTGAGTTTCTATAAAATGCTATTAATTGGCTTCCTGGTGCAAACTGCCAAATGTAATTTAAATCTATATTCCAGCTATTAAAGTTAACATTATCACCTTTATAACTGCTATTTGGGTATAGTTTTCCGTTTGAATATAAATTATAATAATCGTTGTAATTTACTGAACTCCAATAATGTCTAAAGCTTAAAGATAAAGAAGAATTTGTGCTAAAGTTATATTTACTAGAAATAGTATTTGTATAGCTTTTTCGGTCTCTCATACCAAAAATAATATCAGTACCATCTTTATCTACATATCCTTGGTCATTGTCAGTTTTACTAAAGTTTAGTCTGTATCTTACTGAAAACTTGTTTGTAAATCTATAACGTGGGGCAATACTAAAACCATACCCTAACTTAGCGTTAGAATAAGTACTCAAATAAGAATTTGCACTTAATGCTAATTTTTTTTGTGAGTTAGTAGAAATTCTACCATTTATATTTCTTCTTTCTGGTTGAATAAAATAAATACCACTTGTAGAGACTTGTCTAGGTTCAAAATAATCTCTTCTTTCAGATCCGTAATTTAGGTTGATATTAAAAGACAATCTATTTTTTGTTTGCGCATTAAAGTTAGCTCCTGCTTGATAACCTGTATAAACGCCAGAAAAATGTTGAAACTGCGCATTGTTGTAGAAATTGAAACTGTATCTGTTAAGTGTTTTAGTTGGTTGTAACGACCTCCAACCAAGATTACCGTAAATCACTTGCTCATTATTGCTAAAAAGAATTCCTAAGTCATTAGGGTTAAAATCTTTATTTTCAAAGTTATAACCTAATTCCCAAAACCAATGTCCTGAGTTATAACCAAAACTATTATCAAAAGCATAACCAGTATTTGGGTTTTTTACATCATCAGTAATATTTGTCATTTTAAAAGAACCATCAATATTGTATTTACTATCTTTTGTTTCTATGTGCCAGTCTAAAGCTGTTGCGTTTGCATCTCTAAATCTACCCTCTCTTGTAACGTTTGTGTTTATTAGAGAAACTGTAGAGTTTTGATTAAATTGTTGATCTAAAACAAGAATGTTAAAATTGGTAAAAGGGCTTGTTACTTCTTTTCTATTAGTTACTTCTTCTGTAATTTTGCCCCCAATATTTTTTGATGTAGTTGTTTTAATTGTTGCTTCGGTTTTTTCTGTTATTGCATTAAAAAAACCAATTCCGAGACCACCTTTAGTTCTTCCTGAAACTTTTATGGCATTAAGCATTGTTACTTTTTTAGGGTTATCAATTATTTCTTCGTTAATTTTTTTACCACTAGCATCAAAATTATCTTGATTTATTAATGTTGATTTTACATCAAATTGATCTATAGGTGACGCGCCAATTCTTCTAGAATAAAACAATCTACCAATATTAAAAAGCTCTGTACCTTCTGTAAAAAATTGTCTTTGCTCTGTAAAGCGTTGTTCAAAAGGACCCAAATTTAGCACAACATCATCAAAACCAACTTGGCTAAAATCAGGAATTAAAGTTGCATCTAATGTAAAGTTTTCTGATAAACCATATTTTATATCCATACCAACGCTCCAATCAAACTTTGTTTTTCCTTTAAAAGTATTTGTTGTTGCAGATGCATAAGGATAAAAATTTAATCTTGTAGGAGGTTTTATGTCTCTAAAATCTGTAATTAAACCATCATATTGTGTCCATCTTCCAACTTTGTTGTCTATATGAGCCCAAGTGTGTTGTTGGTTTAATTTTTCTAATCTTCTATGAAAATTAAATCCCCAAGATTGCACAGGCTGGTTTGCAAAACGCAAAGCTCTGTAAGGAATTTTCATTTCTACATTCCAGCCTTTTTCATCTGTAGAAACAGCACTATCCCAAACAGCACTCCAATCAAAATCTTCTCTTCCATTAGAAACTTTAGAATCACCTTGGTTACCTGTACTTTGCACAATAAATTCAAAAGGATTTTGCCCATCATCATTTGGGTTTATAGTAACTAAAAAGAAATCTGCTTGACTAAAATTATCTCTAGTGGCAAATTCTTTTGGAATTCCTTCAGGGTCTGGATCATTCATTTTGGCTGATATATAAATAGCTTCATCATCATAAATAACCTTTACTATGGTTTGATATTCTGAAGAAACTAGATCGCCATTTGAAGGTCTTAAAACCACAAAATCTGTACAAAGTTCAGCGTTTTTCCAAGCTTCATCATTTATAATACCATCAATTTTCGGAGCTTTTGAAACTCTTGTAGTTTTAATCGTTTTTCTATTTTCCTTGTTTTGGGCTGAAAATTGATGAACAGAGAAAACTGCAATCAGAATTAAAGAGATTTTTTTTAACATATAGTTTTTGGTTGATTATGTGTAAACACAATACGAATGTATTTATCTTAATTCGTGATAAAACATAAAATCGTGTTAATTATAAGAAAGACATCATAAAATTTAGAGTGTTACATTATAAGATTGTTAAATATTTCTTAAAGAAAATTCTAATTTTACATTTTTTTACTCTTTTTTTCTATAAAACTTAGCAAAGTTTCATTTCTGAATTTGTATTTTTGTAAACGTTTTTTAAAAGATCTATAGATGAACTTACACGAATATCAAGGTAAAGAAATTTTAAGCAGTTTTGGAGTTAGAATTCAACGCGGAATTGTTGCAAGTAATCATAAAGAAGCTGTAGATGCAGCTAAACAGTTAACAGCAGAAACTGGTACAGGTTGGCACGTTATTAAAGCTCAAGTTCACGCTGGTGGCCGTGGAAAAGGAGGTGGAGTTAAGTTAGCAAAAAACTTACAAGAAGTAGAAAGTATTGCTAATGATATTATTGGAATGATGCTTATTACGCCACAAACTTCTGCAGAAGGTAAAAAAGTAAATCAAGTTTTAATCTGTGAGGATGTGTATTATCCTGGAGATTCTGAACCAGATGAATATTATATGTCTGTTTTATTAAACAGAGCAACTGGTAAAAATATGATTATGTATTCTACTGAAGGTGGAATGGATATTGAAACTGTTGCAGAAGAAACTCCACATTTAATTTTTACAGAAGAAATAGATCCATTATTAGGTATTATGCCTTTTCAAGCGCGTAAAATTGCTTTTAACTTAGGTTTATCAGGAGTTGCTTTTAAAGAAATGACAAAATTTGTAACAAATTTATATAAAGCATACATTGGTTCAGATTCTTCTATGTTTGAAATTAACCCAGTGTTAAAAACATCTGATAATAAAATAATGGCAGTTGATGCTAAAGTTTCTTTAGATGAAAATGCATTGTATAGACATAGAGATTATGCTGCAATGCGCGATTTAAGAGAAGAAAACCCAATTGAAGTTGAAGCAAAAGCTGCTGGTTTAAACTATGTAGATTTAGACGGAAATGTGGGTTGTATGGTAAATGGGGCAGGACTTGCAATGGGAACTATGGATTTGATTAAAGAATCTGGTGGTGAACCTGCAAACTTTTTAGATGTTGGTGGTACTGCTGATGCTGCAAGAGTTGAAACGGCTTTTGGTATTATTTTAAAAGACCCAGCTGTAAAAGCAATTTTAGTAAATATTTTTGGTGGTATTGTACGTTGCGATAGAGTTGCACAAGGTGTTGTAGATGCTTATAAAAATATGGGCGATAAAATTACAGTTCCAATTATTTGTAGATTACAAGGTACAAATGCAAAAGAAGCTAAAGAATTAATTGACAATAGTGGAATGCAAATTATTTCTGCAACAGAATTTCAAGAAGCCGCTGATAAAGTACAAGAAGTTTTAAGTGCTTAAATAGTTTACGTTTTGACTAGTCCTAAATAACCGTTACAGTTTTTATTAGGATTAAAGTTATAAAAATCTCTCAACAAACAGCTGTTTGTT